>JACQES010000251.1 GCA_016200495.1 Gemmatimonadota bacterium | reverse complement strand
GCTCAAGCCGGTCGAGAAGGTCGCGGCCGAGCCTCTCACGACGGTCTCGACGGTGCGGGCGCTCTCGAACGGCCGCGTGCTCGTCAACGACATCAACGGACGGCGCCTCGTCTCCTTCGACGCCGACCTCGCGACCTTCACGGTGGTGGCCGACACCACGAGCGCCACCGCCAACGCGTATGCGTCGCGCATCGCGGGGCTCGTGCCGTGGAAGGGGGACTCGTCGCTCTTCGTCGATCCGCAGACGCTCTCGGTGCTCGTCATCGACCCGCTCGGGCAGGTCGCGCGCGTGATGTCGGTGCCGCGCGCCGACGATGCGATGGCGCTCATCGGCGGTCCCAACGGCACGCCGGGCGTCGACGCGCAGGGCCGCCTCGTGTATCGCGGGCAGCCGAGCATGCGCAGCATGATGAGTGCGTTCCAGCCGCGCGGCGAGGGCGCGTCGGTCACCACGCCGCAGGTGCCGGATTCGATGCCGATCCTCCGGCTCACGCTCGCCACGCGCAAGCTCGACACGGTGACCTTCATCCGGACGCCCAAGGTCAACCTGAGCATCAGCCGCGACGACAACGGTCGCGTGTCGGTGAACACGAAGATCAACCCGATGCAGATGGTCGACGACTGGGCCGTGATGCCCGACGGGCGCGTCGCCGTCATCCGCGGCCGCGAGTACAAGGTCGAGTTCTACGGCGATGGCTCCACCCCCGAGGCCACCACGAAGCTCGCCTTCGCCTGGCGCCAGATGACCGACTCCCTCAAGCAGGCCTTCCTCGACTCCACGAAGGCCTTCATGGAGAAGCAGCGCGAGGCACAGCTGGCGCGCATGAAGGCCGGCGGCAACCCGATGATGGCCATGCCCGAGGGCGGCGGCCCGGGCGGCGGCGGCCCGATGGTCGTCATGCGCTTCGATGGCGGCGGCCCGCCCGGGGGCGGCGGCGACGGTCCCCGCCCCAACCCGAACGTGCAGAACGTCCAGCTGCCGCCCATCAACTTCGTCGAGCCGAGCGAGCTGCCCGACTACGCGCCGCCGTTCAACGCCGGCTCGGCCAAGGCCGACTTCGAGGGCAACCTCTGGATTCGCACGTCCAACGTCGTCGAGGGCGGCTCCGTCTACGACGTGGTGAACGGCAAGGGCGAACTCGTCGATCGCGTGCAGATGCCACCGGGACGCGTCATCGCCGGCTTCGGCCCGGGCGGCGCGGTCTACATGGGGGTGCGTGACGGCGCGGTGGCCAAGCTGGAAAAGGCGCACCGGCCATAGGGGTCGCGCGACCATCGGGCGTCGCGCGGTCGTACTCGGCGCTGAACGCGCCACGGGGCGCCGGTCGGGACCTCTCGCGAGAGCCCGACCGGCGCCCCGTGGCATGCAAGGGTACGGGAGCTTCGGCCTCAGTTGATGGCCGCGCCCGTGTTCACCGTGATCGTGCGCGGCTGCGCCTCGGCGGCCTTCGGAATCCGGACCCGGAGCACGCCGTCCGTGAACGTCGCCTGGATCTGCGACGCGTCCACCCCCTTGGGCAGCTGAAAGCGGCGGCGGAACGTGCCACCGACGCGCTCCCGCAGGCGCACGCGCTGCTCGGGCGTGTCGCCCTCGGCCACCGTGCGGGTGCCTGAAATGGTGAGGACGCGGTCGTCCGCCTGCACCTGCAGGTCCTTGGCGGAGAGCCCCGGCAGGTCGGCCTCGAGCACGAGCGCGTCCTTGGTCTCGAGGATGTCCACCGACGGCGACCAGGCGGGAATCGCCTGCGGCGCGAAGACGTCGTCGAAGATCTGGTCGAAGTCGCGACGAAGCGCGAGCGTGGGCAGGGAGATGAGCGAGCGGTAGGTCATCTTATCCTCCTCCGGCTCATGTGCCGGGAATGGTTGAGGGTACGCCGGTCAGTTGGGCAACCCGAGTACCACTCATTCTTGGTCAACGTGACCGTTCTGCTGCGTCAAGACGGCAGGTGAATTGCCATACTGACACGACTCTGCACAGCGCCAGACATCGTCGGTCATCTTGTCCGGACTCGGGGCCGAGCATAGCTTCTCGCGGCATCGCGGTCCCTCCTCGAGCACAAGGCCCACGCGTGAACAGCTCCTCGCACACCGAGACTCCGCCAGCGCCGGCGGCCGGTATCGCACCCCTCCTGGGCGTCGTCGCCCGCGTGGCCGCCCGGCTCGCCGCGACGGCCCATCCTGAGGACGTCCTCCTCGAGGTGCTCGAACTCGTGCGCGCGGGGCTCGCGGCCGAGGAGTGCGGGGTCTGGCTGCTCAGTCCGGCGGGCCTCATCCGCAACTGGGGGGTCGGCGACTTCGAGGTGCCAGTCGAGGAAGTCGAGGTGGCCCTGGACTCCGCCGCGACGGCCGAGGGCCGCGCCGCCGTCATCGAGCGCCTCGTGGCTGCCGACCAGCGCCTTGGCGCCTTCGTGGTGCGGCTCGCGCGGCGGTGGACCGACGACGAGCGCGCCGGCGCGCGCGCGATCGCCAACGTGCTCGCCCCCGTGCTCGTGCACGCGCAGCACTCGCACGAGCTCGAGGAGGAGGTGGCGCTCCGCACCACGCAGGTGTCCGACGAACGCCGGTTCACCGAGAAGATCATCGACTCGCTTCCCGTCGGCCTCTACGTCATCGATCGCGAGTTCCGCATCCAGGCGTGGAACCGCAAGCGCGAGACCGGCATGCAGGGCGTGAGCCGCGAGGAGGCCATCGGACGCACCATCTTCGAGATCCTGCACCGCCAGCCCGCCGAGCTGCTGCGGCGCGAGTTCGAGGAGGTCTTCCGCACGGGGCGCATCCAGCAGTTCCAGATGGAGTCGCTCGCCACCGGCGACCTCCGCGTCTACCGCATCACCAAGATCCCCATGCGCCTGGCCGACGGCCCGGTCACCCACGTCATCACGATCGGCGAGGACGTCACCGACTGGAAGGAGGCCGAGGGCCGCTTCTCGCAGGCCGAGAAGCTCGCCGCGCTCGGCCAGCTCGCCGCCGGCGTCATGCACGAGATCAACAACCCGCTCGCCACGATCGCCGCCTGCGCCGAGTCGCTGCAGCTCAAGCTCGAGGACCTCGCCGCGCAGGGCATCGAGCTCAAGGGCGATTACCACGAGTTGCTGACGATCGTGGACAACGAGGTCCACCGGTGCAAGCGCATCGTCGACGGGTTGCTCGACTTCTCGCGGCCCAAGACGGTGACCAAGTCGCTGGTGCACATCAACCAGGTCGTCGAGAAGACCCTCTTCCTCCTCAAGCACCACGTGCGCTTCAAGAAGGTGCACGTGCACCAGCACCTCGACCCCGAACTCGCGACCCTCGTGTACGCCAGCGAGGAGCAGCTCGTGCAGGTGCTCATGGCGCTGCTGCTCAACGCGCTCGACGCCCTCGGCGACACGGGCACGATCATCATCCGCACCCGCCCGGGTCGCACCGCCACCGAGGCCGTCATCTGCGAGGTCATCGACGACGGGCAGGGGATCCCGCGCGGCGAGCAGTCGAAGATCTTCGAACCCTTCTACACGACCAAGCCCCCGGGTCGCGGCACGGGGCTCGGGCTCTCCATCTGCTACGGCATCATCTCCGACCACGGCGGGCGCATCGAGGTGGACTCGATCCCGGGGAAGGGGAGCACGTTCCGCGTCATCCTGCCGGGCTCGGAGGGCGTGTGACCGACGCGCGCATCAAGGTGCTCATCGCGGAAGACGAGCCGCAGCTCGGCGGCCTCCTCGAGACCTTCCTCACCGGGCGCGGCTTCGCCGCCACCCTGGTGCGCGACGGCCGCCGCGCGCTCGAGCGCCTGCTCGCGGAGCCGTTCGACGTCGCCATCCTCGACATCGTCATGCCCGAGCTCGACGGCCTCGCGGTGTTGCGGCAGCTGCGCGAGGAGCCGCTGCCGCCGGAAGTCATCGTCAGCTCGGGCATCGGCACGGTCGACACCGCCATCGCCGCCATCAAGCTGGGCGCCTACGACTACCTCCCCAAGCCGTATCGCATGACCGAGATCGAGGCCCTCGTCCGCCGCGCGCACGAGAAGCGCCAGCTGGTGCGGTCCGAGGTCCTCCGGCGGCGCTACGGCGACTGCAAGG
>JACQES010000250.1 GCA_016200495.1 Gemmatimonadota bacterium | reverse complement strand
CGCGATCACCAACCGCGTCGTGATGGCGAGCTACGGCGACTGGGACCTCCGCGCCGCGCTCGCGTCGCTGCGCATGCCGGTGCTCGTGGTGCACGGCCAGGACGAGGCGATCCCGATGGACCTCGTGGAGGCGTGGACGACCGCGCTGCCGAACGCGGAACTGGTGAAGGTGCCCCGCGCGGCGCACTTCGCGTACGCGGAGCAGCCGGAGATCGCGTGGCCGGCGGTGGAGCGCTTCCTCGAGCGGACGCGGTAGCGCGCGTTAGCACCCGTTAGCGGCGCCGTTCGCCGGGAGGTCGACATCCGGACGCGCCGTGACGGCGTAGGACTCGCGCCGGGCGCCGCGTTGGCGCCCCCCAACCGGAGTCCCGCCATGCGCATGATGGTCACGATTCGCGTTCCCGTTGCCGCCGGCAACCGCACGATCCGCGACGGTTCGATGGGCACCGTCATCCAGCAGACGCTCGAGCGCATCAAGCCGGAGTGCGCGTACTTCTTCGTCGAGCAGGGGCGACGCACGATGCGCGCGGTATTCGACCTCCCGTCGCCCGGGATGCAGGCGGCCTGGTTCGAGCCGGTGCTCTGGGCGCTCGACGCCGAGATCGAGATCATGCCCTGCATGACAGCGCAGGAACTCGCTGCGGGGTTCGCGGAGGCGCGGTAACGCCGGTGTGGTGCGGGCGTGTCGTGCGTGACGCGCCCGCACCCCGTCGCGCTACGGCCTGAGGAACTTGCCGATCGTCTCGTTCAGGAAGGCCGCGTCGGCGGGATTGCTGGCGGCGCCGGCGGTGTGCCCCCAGAGCGACTTGATCGGCGCGAACGTGACGGTCTTCATGAGCGACGCCTCATACGTGGCGTCGCCGATCGGGAAGTAGAGGTCGGACTCCGACGGCATGTACAGGAACGGGTCGCGAATGGCGCCAAGGGCCTTCGCGATATCGCCGTCCATGCCGGGGGTCGCGCCGACATCGTGCTTCTCCCACGTGCGCACCTGCAGCAGCAGGTCATTGGCGTCGGCGCCGGGAATGAAGTTCGACCGGAACCGCTCGACGACCTGCTCGAACGTGGTGCCCGGCGGGCTGTTGGTCTTCCACAGCTCCTGCCGCCACCACGCCTGCGAGTAGAGCCAGCCCGCCCACACCATGCCGAAGGCCGAGAGTCCGCGCTTTGGGGGCGCGGTGTAGTCGCCGTCCATGAAGGCCGGGTCGGCGGTGAGCGCCGAGACCTGCCCCTCGAGGCGCACGACGCCGTGCGGCCAGGTGCGCGCGGTGCCGGCGGTCGCGACGATCCGGTCGGCGAAGCCCGGATGGCTCACGGCCCACTGGAACGCCTGCTGCGCCCCCATCGAGAAGCCGATGATCGCGCGCACGTGCGTGACCTTCACGTCCTCGGCGAGGAGGCGGCGCACGGCCTCGACGTTGTCGCGGATCGTCATGGCGGGGAAGCGCGGGCCGTGGAAGGGCTCGGCGGTGTTGCTCGGGCTCGACGAGTGGCCGTTGCCGAAGAGTTCGGTGGCGACGAGGTAGAAGCGCGCCGTGTCGAGCGCCTTGCCCGGGCCGATCAGCCACTCGTAGCCGTGGTGCGTGGCCATGTAGTGCGACGGCAGCAGGATCACGTTGTCGCGCGCGGCGTTGAGGTGGCCGTAGGTGCCGTACTCGACGATGGCCTGCGGCAGCACCGCGCCCGACTCGGTGCGGAAGTTCGCGATCGTGAAGCGATGGTGCTCCGCGCGATCGACGCGCTGCGCGCCGGCCCGGGATGCGAATGCGAGGACGGGCAGGACGGCGCGAGCGAGGCGCGGCAGGAACATGCGGATCTCCATCGGGGGAAAGCCGCGCGATGCGGCGTCGGGAATTCTACGACGGACGGCGCACGCGGGGCCACGGGCGGCGGTGGGACGGTCGGCCATGGCGCGACGTGCGTGTGGTGCCGCAACTTTGGGACATGACTCCTCCCACTCCCCGCCTGTGCGTGATCGGCGCCGGCCCCAGCGGACTCGCCGCCGCCAAGAACGCCCTCGTCGCGGGCCTCGACGTGGTCGTGTACGAGAAGAACGACCAGGTGGGAGGCAACTGGGTGTTCAACGCGAAGACGGGACACTCGAGCGTCTACGAGAACACGCACATCATCTCGTCGAAGTCCTGGTCGGAGTACGAGGACTTCCCGATGCCCGACGACTATCCCGACTACCCGAACCACCGGCAGCTGCAGGCGTACTTCGCGGCGTATGCCCGGCAGTTCGGCGTGCTCGACGTGATCCGGTTCGGCCACGTGGTGGAGCGGGTGACCCCGGCCGACGGTCACGAGTGGGACGTGCGCGTCGCCGGACCGGATGGCAGCGCGGTGACGGAGCGGTTCACGCACCTGATGGTCTGCAACGGGCACCACTGGGATCCCAAGTGGCCGGAGATTCCGGGGACCTTTGCGGGACGCTACCTGCACTCGCACGACTTCAAGGGCGTGGACGAGTCGTGGCGCGGCCAGCGCGTACTCGTGATCGGCGGCGGCAACTCGGCCTGCGACGTCGCGGTCGAGTCGGCGCGCGTCGCGGCGACGGTCTGCCTCTCGATGCGGAGCCCGCAGTGGTTCTTCCCCAAGTTCCTGTTCGGGAAGCCGACCGACGTCTTCGCGGCCGGCTCGGCCTGGGTGCCCACGCCGATCCGCCAGCGCGTCTTCCGCCTGATGCTGCACGCGCTGCAAGGCCCCTACCGCAACTACGGCCTCCCCGAGAATCCGCGCCCGCCGCTCACGCAGCACCCGACGCTCAACTCGGACCTGCTCGACTACATCCGCCACGGGCGCGTGAAGCCGCGGAAGGGGATCGCGCGGTTCGAGGGCCACGACGTGGTGTTCACCGACGGCACGCGCGAGACGTTCGACATCGTGTGCGCGTGCACCGGGTTCTGGACGACCTTCCCGTTCTTCGACCCGGCGTTCATCACCTTCAAGCACGCCGAGAAGGTGCCGCTCTACCGGAAGATGCTGCACCCCTCGCACCCGACGCTCTACTTCATCGGGCTGTTCCAGCCGCTCGGCTGCATCTGGCCGCTCGCCGACTACCAGGCGCGCATCGCGTGCCTCGAGATCCTCGGGCGGTACGCACGGCCGGCGAACCTCGAGGCCGCGATCGCCGACGAGATCGCGCACCCGCACTACGACTTCGACGGCGGGCAGCGCCACGCGGTCGAGGTGGACTACGGGAAGTTCCGCGCGGAGCTGGCGCGCGAACTCAGGCGCGCCGGCGAGGAGATCGGCGAGCCGCCGGCGGGGCGGAAGGGGTTCTACAAGCGGACGGCGGTGCCGGCGCGCGCGGTCAGGGCGTGACGCGCGCCGAGTCGAGCTCGGCGATGGTGGCCATCGAGGGGCCGCGCACCTTCTGCAGGCGGGCGGCCACCTTCTCGGTCTCGCGCATCACGCGCAGCAGGTTGCCGCCCATGATCCCCTTGACCTCGGCCTCCGAGTGGCCGCGGCGCAGCAGCTCGGCGACGACCATGGGGAACTTGCTCACGTCCTCGAGGCCGGCGGGGTGGATCTCGAGCGACCCGAGGTCGGCGCCGATGCCGACGTGCCCCGGCCCGGCGACCTTGATGATGTGCTCGATGTGGTCGACGTACTGCGCGAGCGTGCCGTGCGGGATGTCGGGCCCGTTGATGTAGGCGCCGAAGGCCGAGTCCACCTTGGCGGCGTCGCCGTTGAACTTGACGCGCAGCTGCCGCTCGACCTCGAAGACGTTGCGCATCTTCTCGGCCGCCACCGGGTCCACGAAGCCGGGATAGGCGTTGGCCATCACCACGCCGCCCTTGCGGCCGACGATCGCGAGGATCGAGTCGGGGACGTTGCGCGGGTGGTCGGCGAGGGCGCGCGCGGAGGAGTGGCTGAAGAAGAGCGGCGCCTCGCTCGTGCGCGCGACGTCGGACATCACGCCGTCGCTCACGTGCGAGATGTCCACCATCATGCCGAGGCGGTTCATCTCGCGCACGACTTCCTTGCCGAACGGGGTCAGGCCACCGTGCACGGCCCGGTCGGTCGAGGCGTCGGCCCACGGGATCGTGGTGCCGTGCGTGAGCGTCATGTAGCGCACGCCGAGCGCGTGGAACTGGCGGAGGACGGCCAGGTTGTTCTCGATCGCGTGCCCGCCCTCGACGCCGATGAGCGAGGCGATGCGCCCCGCCTTGTGCGCGCGCACGATGTCGTCGGCGGTGGTGGCCCACCGGAGGCGCGGCGACCGGTCGGTCATCCGGTGAATGAGGTCGATCTGGAGGAGCGCCTGCTTGGCGGCGCCCTTGCCGTCATAGATGGCCGGCACGAAGGCCGCGAAGAACTCGCCGCCGACGCCGCCGGCGACCATGCGCGGCAGGTCGGTGTCGAGGCGCGCGATGTGGCCGTCCGGATCCTCCTTGCTGAAGTCGCCGCCCGAGCGGCCCTGCAGCATCTCCGGCAGGTCGTTGTGTGAATCAATGAAGGGCGCCTCCTTCATCAGGCGGCGCGCCCGCGGCAGGTAGCTCGCGAGGTCGCGCGCGACCGTGGAGGCCGCGGGGCGCGCGGTGGACGGCGACGCGGTCGTGCCGCGCGTCGGCGCGGCTGGCTGCTGTGCCGGCAGTTGCGTGACCGTCGCGAGCGCGAGCGCGGTGGCGGACACCACGAGGCGGCGCGCGACAGACGGCGCGGCGAGGTGACGGGGGCGAATCGTGGTGCGACGCATGGAAGGCCTCAGGACGCCAGGGTGACGCGTTCGACCGTGCCGGAGAGCACGGTGCCGTCGAAGTCGAGATAGAGCGTGCCGTCGGTGACCGAGAGGGCGCAGCGCACGCGCTTGTCCACGCGCGGCTCGAGTTCCGCCAGCAGGTCCCGGTCGATCGCGAAGATGTCGAGCTCCTCGGCGCGATGGATCCGTGCCCCCTCGTAGCCGCGCAGGAGGATGCGGGGGTCCTTGTGCGTGTAGAGCGCGACACGGGGCGCGGCCTTGCTCGCCTTGTGGAGGCGGGCCGCATCGGGCGCGCCCACCTCGATCCACGCGGTGATCGTGCCGGTCAGGTCGCGCACGAGCACGGCAGGCTCGTCGGGATCGGACAGGCCGCCCCTCGAGAACGCGATCCCCTCGGTGTACTCGAGGCAGTACGCGAGCACGCGCGTCCAGAGGTAGGCCTCGGTCTCGGACGGGTGCCGCGCGACCCTGAGGACGAGCGACTCGTAGACGTGGCGGTCCACGTCGTTGAGCGCGATCTCGAAGGTCGAGACGGTGGCGGTGAGGGCCATGCGATGGAGGTCCGCGCGGACGGCCGCCGCGCGAGCGACGGCCGTCGGGAGCGCGAGGCCCGCGGCTACTTGCCGCCCATCAGGTAGTCCACGGCGAGCATCGTCATGGCGCGGATGCCGTTCGGGAGCGCGCCCTCGTCGGCGAAGAAGAGGGGCGAGTGGTTGGCCGCCGACTTGCGCGGGTCGGCGCCCTTGGGGCTCACGCCGAGGCCGATGAAGAGGCCGGGGGCGCGCTCCTGGAAGAAGGAGAAGTCCTCGGAGCCCGTGACGAGGCCGCTCTCGATGACCCCCGCGGCGCCGGCCGCGCGCTGGAGCGTCGGCCACATGCGCTTGGTGAGCTCGGGCGTGTTGATGGTGACGTGGTAGCCCGAGTCGATGACGACGTTGGCCGTCGCGCCGCTCGCCGCCGCGGTGGACTCGGCGATCCGCTTGATGCGCATGAAGATGTCGTCGCGCATCTGTGGGTCGAAGGTGCGGATCGAGAGGAGCATCACCGCAGAGTCCGGGATGATGTTGCTCCGGATGCCGCCCTGGAAGGCGCCGATCGTGACGATGGCCGGCACCCTGGTGATGTCGATCTGCCGGCTGACGACGGTCTGCAGCGCGCCGACCACCTGCGCCCCCACGACGACCGGGTCCACGCCGCCCCACGGCTGGGCGCCGTGCGTCTGCTTCCCCTTGATCGTGATCGTGGCGCTGTTGGCCGCCGCCAGCCACGGGCCCGGCTTGGTGATGATCGCGCCGTTGGGGCCGGGGAAGACGTGGAGCCCGAACACGGCGTCCACGTGCGGGTTCTCGAACGCGCCGTCGCGCAGCATCGGTGCCGCGCCGCCCTCGCCGCTGGGCGCGCCCTCTTCGGCGGGCTGGAAGATGAACTTGACGGTGCCCGGGAGTATGTCCTTCATCCCCGCGAGCACCTCGGCCGTGCCCATGAGGATCGCGACGTGGTTGTCGTGGCCGCAGGCGTGCATGACGCCGACGGGGGCGCCGCGGTACGTGCCCTTGACCTTCGACTTGAAGGGCAGGTCCACCTGTTCCTCGACGGGGAGGGCGTCCATGTCGGCGCGGAGCGCGACGACCGGCCCCGGCTTGCCGCCCTTGAGCACGCCGACGACGCCGTGCCCGCCGACCTCGGTGCGGACCTCGATGCCGAGCGCCTAGAGGTGCTCCGCCACGAGGCGCGACGTGCGCACTTCCTCGCCCGAGAGCTCGGGATGCTCGTGGATGTCGCGTCGCCAGCCCACGACCTTGCCCGTGACCGCCTCGACGCGCTTCGCGATCTCGGCGTCGAGGGTGCCGGCCGCCGGGCGCTGCGCGCGGGCGGGGGCGGCGAGGAGGAGGGCGAAGGCCGGGAGCGCGGCGGCGCGCGCCAGGCGGAGCGAGTTCGGGGACATGGGCGGACGCGTGAGGGAATCGGAGCGGAACGTGACGAGAAAGTACCGCTGAGCATGGCGGAGTGTCGAGCGCGCGCGCGCGACGTCCGCCATCTTCACGAGGCACGCGCTCGCGCCGCGGTCGCCCGTCGGGCGCGGGCGGACGCGCGTGCCCCCGAGCGGCCACTCCGGACCCGCAGATGACCGACGCCACCCCCTCGCCGACCGGCGCGCGCGACGACAGCGCGGCGCTGGTGCTGCTCGCGACGCAGCCGGCGGAGGCCGCGCTCGCGTCGCTCGGCACGCGGGCCACCGGCCTCACCGCCGACGAGGTGCGGGCGGCCCGCGCGCGCGACGGGGTGAACCGGATCGCGCACGAGGCGCCGCCGACCATCGCGCAGCTCCTGTGGCGCGGGGTCGCGAACCCGTTCAGCGGCGTGCTGGTGGTGATCGCGGTGCTGTCGGGGGTCACGGGGGACCTGCGGACGACCATCGTGATCACGGCGATGATCGTCCTGAGCGCGGTGCTGCGCGTGGTGCAGGAGCACCGGTCGCACGAGGCGGCGGCCGCGCTCAAGGCGCTGGTGCACACGCGCGCGGCGGTCACGCGCGCCGGTGGGGCCGAGCCGACCGAGATTCCGATGGACGACATCGTCCGCGGCGACATCGTGCACGTGTCGGCGGGGGACATGATCCCGGCGGACGTGCGGCTGCTGACGAGCAAGGACCTCTTCCTCAGCCAGTCGGCGCTCACGGGCGAATCGCTGCCCGTGGAGAAGGAGGCGCAGCCCGATCCGGCGCGCGCCGCGGCGCCCGCGCTCGAGCAGCCGACGCTCGCCTTCATGGGCACGAGCGTGGTGAGCGGCGCGGCTACCGCGGTGGTCGTGGCGACCGGTGACCGCACCGTGCTCGGCCTGACCGCGCGCGGCGTGGCCGGCGCGCGGCCGCCCACGGCGTTCGATGCCGGCGTGCGCTCGGTGAGCTGGCTGCTGGTGCGCTTCATGCTCGTGCTGGCGCCGTCGGTGTTCCTGATCAACGGGTTCACCAAGGGGAACTGGGTCGAGGCGTTCCTGTTCGCGCTCGCGGTCGCGGTGGGGCTCACGCCGGAGCTGCTGCCGATGATCGTGACGGTGAACCTCGCCAAGGGCGCCATGGCGATGGCCAAGCGGCAGGTGGTGGTCAAGCGGCTCGAGGCGATCCAGAACTTCGGCGCGATGGACGTGCTCTGCACCGACAAGACGGGCACGCTGACGCAGGACCGGATCGTGTTGCTGCGCTACGTGGATGCCGCGGGCAAGGCCGACGACACGGTGCTGCACCTGGCATGGGTGAACAGCGCGCTGCAGACGGGGCTCCGCAACCTGCTCGACCATGCGGTGCTCGAGTACCACGCGCCCAACGCGCCGGCCACGAGCGTGCGCCCCGAGCACAAGGTGGACGAGATCCCCTGGGACTTCACGCGCAAGCGGATGTCGGTGGTGGTCGCGCTCGACGACGGCACGCACCAGCTCGTGACCAAGGGGGCACCCGAGGAGGTGCTGGCCGTGTGCACGCGCGTGGCGACGCCGGCGGGGGAGGCACCGCTCGACGCCGCGGCCCACGCGGCCGCGCTTGCCACGGTGCAGGGGATGAACGCGGAGGGGCTGCGCGTGGTGGCGGTGGCGTCGCGCACCGCGCCGGCACGGAGCGGCCCGTACGGCGCGGCCGACGAAGCCGGATTGACGCTCGCCGGCTTCCTCTGCTTCCTCGACCCGCCCAAGGAGAGCGCGCACGCGGCGCTGGCCGCGCTGGCGGCGCAGGGGGTGCGGGTGATCGTGCTCACGGGCGACGGCGACGTGACGGCGCGCCACGTCTGCGGCGAGGTGGGGGTGAACGCCGGTCGCGTCGTGCTGGGACCCGAGGTGGACGCGCTCGACGACGCGGGGCTGGGCGCGCTGGTGGAGGAGACCACCGTGTTCGCCAAGCTCTCGCCACCGCACAAGGCGCGCATCGTGCGCGCGCTGCGCGTGCGCGGGCACACGGTGGGGTTCATGGGCGACGGGATCAACGACGCCGGCGCGCTGCGCGAGGCCGACGTCGGGATCTCGGTGGACACCGCGGTGGACGTGGCCAAGGAATCGGCCGACATCATCCTGCTCGAGAAGAGCCTGCTCGTGCTCTCGGCCGGCGTCACCGAGGGGCGCACGATCTTCGGCAACATCATGAAGTACATCAAGATGACCGCGAGCTCGAACTTCGGGAACGTGTTCAGCATGGTCATCGCGAGCGCGCTGCTGCCGTTCCTGCCGATGCTGCCGATCCAGCTGCTCGTGCAGAACCTGCTCTACGACTTCTCGCAGACCACGATCCCGTTCGACCGGATGGATCCCGAGTACCTCGCGGTGCCGCGCAAGTGGCAGGCAACCGACATCGGGCGGTTCATGCGCTGGATCGGGCCGGTGAGCTCGGTGTTCGACGTGGCGACGTTCGCGCTCCTCTGGTGGGTGTTCGGCGCGCGCACCGTGGGGCAGGCGAGCCTGTTCCAATCGGGATGGTTCGTCGAGGGGCTCCTGTCGCAGACCCTGATCGTGCACATGATCCGCACGACGCGCGTCCCGTTCCTGCAGAGCCGTGCGACGTGGCCCGTGCTCGGGATGACGGGCCTCGTGATCGTGATCGGCCTCGCCGTGCCGTTCACGCCGGTGGGCACGTATCTCGGGCTCGTGCCGCTGCCGGGGGCATACGTCGGCTGGCTCGGCGTGGTGCTCCTCGGCTACGCACTTCTCACGCAGCTGGTCAAGCGGATCTACATCGCACGCTTCGCGACCTGGTTGTAGGGCGCGGTTGATCGCGCGGTCGCGTGCGGTGGCCTGCGGTGGCGTCAGGCCGCGCACTCCAGCGTGACCCCGCCTCCCACCCGCTCGTATTTCCGGCGAGGCGCGCGAGCGCCACGGCTGACCCCACCCCGCGAGGCAGACCATGCCGGCCCGGAAGAAGAAGCGCGCCACGCCCGCCGCGGCGCTGCGCGATGGCGCGACGATCGTCCAGGTGTTCAACTCCGGGCTCGAAGTGTGGCTGTACGACGAGGCCAATCGCGAGCGCATCATCGCGTCCGGCGCGATGGAGCTCGACGATGACGCCGCGCTCGCGGCGCTGTTCCGCGCGGGCGACCTCATGGCGTACTCGCTCTGGCAGGACGACGCCGTGCACGCGGCCGTGATCGTGGGCGCGCCGCTCACCGCCGAGGAGCTCGCGGTGGCCGAGTGGCTGGAGCCGCAGCATGCGTACCTCGTGCTGCCGAGTGGTGAGCTCTGCGTCGAGTCCAACGACGCGGCGCGCATCCTGCCCGAGGGCGGCTCGGACGAGGGGGCGCGGATCCGCGCGGCACCGGGCCACTACCGCGTGACGCTCCACCGCATCGACGACGAGGCGCTCGAGCGTGCCGGTCGCGCGTGGGACGGCCCGCGCGAGGTGATCGTGCTGACGCCGGGCGGCACGGCCGCCGACGCCGCCACGGAGATCCTTCCGTTCGTCGCGCGGCGCGATCTCTCGTGGGTGGGGCAGGTCACGGTGCGCGGCGCCAAGGCCGACGCGCTCTGCTGGTTCTCCGATCCGCTCGACACGGCCGTGGTGAACCTCGATGCCACGACGCTCGCGCAGCTCGGCGCGACGCCGGGCCGCTGCCTGCGCCTGACGGTTCCCAAGGCCAAGCTCACGATGACGATGGCGCTCGCCGCCAACTGGAAGGAGGGCGCGACGCTCCTGCAGCCCGCGGAGCTGGACGCGACCGAATGGGGCTACGGCAGCGTCACGCGCATGGGGGAGTGGGGGGTGGACGCGCTCTTCGTCCGGCGCGAGCGCGGGAAGGTGGCCGTCAAGGCAAAGCTCAAGAACAGCTGGCTGCCCTGCACGGTCGAGCGGCTCGAGCTGGTTGCGGCGCCTCCCGCGCGTGTGCGCGGCGAGGTGCTCCTCGACGCCGGCAAGCGCGTGTACTGGCGCGGCACGATCGCCGACCGCCACTACTATCCGGACCCGCAGGTGCTGACGGCCAAGCTGTTCTCGCGCGTGGACGGCGTCGGCTTCGGCGACATGACGTCGCTCGACGACGCCCTCGCGCGCGTGGACGGTGAGTACGCGAAGGCGGGACTGCATCCGGTCGGCGACCTGCAGTTCGACGTCGCCCGCCCCACTGGCGCGGTCGAGTACACCAACCGGATCTACTTCGGCCGACCGGACCTGTTCGGCGTGCTGTGGACCTCGCGCGACGTGTTCGAGGCGTTCTACTACTCGGAGACCACGACCGGCGAGTGGATCCTCACCGGCACGATCTCGCAGGCGGTCGCCAAGGCGGTGAGCGAGAACCCGCGCCTGCATGTGCGCCACTTCCCGCTCCGCATCAACGCGGGGCTCGCGGCCCACGAGGCGCACGTGGCGAGCGTGGGGCAGCCGCTCGCGCCGGCGCCGGCGACCTTCGAGGACGCCGTCGCCGCCTACGAGCGGTACCTCGCGATCGCGCTCGGCTAGCGCGGTCCGGGGCGCGCGGCGCCGCGTGCGCGCGTTGCCGCGCCGGCAAGGTGCGCTAGCGCGGCCCGAAGACCCCGAGCGCCACCATCGCGAGGGTGCCGATCCCCTGCACGAGGTGGAAGCGGCCGAGGCGCCCGAGCGCCGGCATCGCGAGGGCGGCGTTGCCCGTGGCGAGCGCCTGAGCGGCCGCCGCGCCGGCCGGACCGCCCACGACCATGCCGTTGGCGGAGAGGAAGAGCCAGAGCGCCAGCTTGGCCATCAGCCACGGATGGCCCCAGTCGCCCCAGCCGCGGGCGGCCATCAGGGTGAGGCCCGAGGCCAGCATCAGCACCGACCCGACGCGCGCGACGAGGCCGAGCCGGGCGCCAAGGCGGAGCAGGGGCGCCACGGTCGCCCCGGGGACGGCCAGCTGGGCGACGAGCGCCTGGTGCACGAGCAGCCCGCCGAGGCTGCCGGTGGCGAGGATGGCGAACGAGGCGAGGTGGGCGAGGAGGGCGGCGGCGAACATGGGGGCGGGGGCGGAGAGGCAGATGGGGTGAACGTCGTTCAAGAGATGAACGTTGTTCATAATACTGCGCAGCGGGCGCGCGGGTTTCAACGACCCGTCGGCCGGCACCCGCGTCCCCTTCCGCCCACGGCGGACCCCCGGCATCATGCCCGGGTGAATTCCCCCCTTGGCGCGCGCCGCCCCCCGCGCGACGGGCGATGACCGACCCGCTGCTGCTCGCGATGGACGTCGGCACGCAGAGTACGCGCGCGCTGGCCGTGGATCCGCGCGGCCACGTCGTCGCCCGGGCCCAGGTGCCGCACACGCCGCCCCTCCACGCCGCCGAGCCCGGGTGGGCCGAGCAGGACCCGGAGGTGTACTGGCGCGCGCTGGCCTCGGCCGTCACGCAACTCTGGGCCGGTGGCGCGGACCCGGCGCGCGTCGTCGCGCTGGCGCTCACCACCCAGCGCGGCACCGTCGTGGCCAGCGACGAGGCGGGCACGCCGCTCCGGTCGGCCATCGTCTGGCCCGACCAACGGTTGTGCACCGCGCTGCCGCCCTTGGGGCTGCTGTGGAGCGCGGGCTTCCGCCTCGCGGGCGCGCACCGCCTCGTGCGCAACCTCCAGCGGCAGGCGAAGGCCAACTGGCTCGCGCAGCACGAGCCCGCGCTCATGGCCCGCGCCGACCGGTTCACGCTGCTCAGCGGATGGCTCACGCGTCGGCTCGTCGGCACCTGGACCGACTCCGCGGCGTGCCAGGTGGGCTTCGTGCCGTTCGACTACCGGCGCCAGCAGTGGGCGCGGCCGGGCGGCTGGCAGTGGCGCGCCCTCGCGCTGCGCGCCTCGCAGATGCCGTCGTTGGTTCCGCCCGCGCAGTCGCTCGGAACGCTCACCGCCGACGCGTCGCGCGCGCTCGGGCTCCCCGCCGGCCTCCCGCTCATCGCCGCGGCGGCCGACAAGGCGTGCGAAGTGCTCGGCTGCGGCGCCCTCGACGCCGACGTCGCGCACTGTTCGTTCGGCACCGCGGCCACGATCAACACCACGCAGCGGCGCTACATGGAAGTCGAGCGGCTGCTGCCCGCCTACCCGGCCGCGCTGCCGGGCGCGTACACGACCGAGATCCAGATCGAGCGCGGCTACTGGCTCGTGAGCTGGTTCCGGCGCGAGTTCGGCGACGTGGAAGTCGCGCGTGCAGAGGCCCTGGGCGTCGCGCCCGAGGTGCTGTTCGACGAGCTGATCCGCGCCGTACCCCCAGGCGCACAGGGACTCATGTTGCAGCCGACCTGGTCGCCCGGACTGCGGCATCCGGGACCCGAGGCCAAGGGGGCGATCATCGGCTTCGGGAGCGTGCACACCCGCGCGCATCTCTATCGCGCAATGATCGAGGGGATCGCGTACGGCCTGCGCGCGGGTCGGGAGCGCATCGAGCGCCGGCTGGGCACGCGGCTCACGCGGCTGGTGATCTCGGGGGGCGGCTCGCAGAGCGATGGCGCGATGCAGGTGACCGCCGATGTCTTCAACCTCGTGGCCGAGCGGCCGGCGGTGCATGACGCATCGGCGCTCGGGGCGGCGATGCTCGCGGCCGCGGGAGCGCGCGTGCACGCCGACGTGCCCGCAGCGGCACGGGCGATGGCGCGCACGGGGGCGCGCTTCGCGCCCGAACCGGCCCATGCGCAGACGTATGACCGGCTGTACCGCGAGGTGTACCGGCCGCTGTACGCGCGTCTCGCGCCGCTCTATCACCGCATCCGGCGGATCACGGGTTACCCGGAGTGAGGCCGCACGCACGACGCGCCGCCGGGGGACGGTCCGGGCGGCGCGTGGCGAACGGGTGAGGCCGGTGGTCCCGGCCCACGCGCCATCGCGCGTGGCGGGCTACGACCCCGCGCTGCGCAGCAGGTCGCCCACGAGGATCGGCGTCGTCGTCGGCTGCGGCGACCCGCCCGCGGGCTCGATCGTGATCGCCACCTTCGTGATCCCGTCCGGCGTGGCGGGCAGGTCGAGCTTCTCGACGAGCGCGTGGCCGTCAGGATCGGAATCGAAGACGCGGGCCGAGATCGGCTGGCTGCCGCGCAGCACCCAGAGCTGGTAGGCGCGCCCGGCCGGCGCCGGGGGCAGGTGGAAGGCGTGCACCATGCCGCGCCCCTGTCGCACGTTCCAGAAGAACTGCACCCCCTGGCCGTGGTCGCCGGCGCCCGCGAGCATCGCCACCATCAGCCCGCCCTCGGCCTCGAGCACCGTGTTGAGCTGCCGCTCGCGCTTCGCCTCGGCCAGGATCGCCTGGTCGAGCCGCGACTGCGTGCGGAGGAGCTGCACCGAGAGCGCGCAGACGCCGACGAACGACGCCGCGAGCGCGCCGGCGAGCCACGGCGTGGCCCGCGCCGGACGCCGCCGAGCGTCGAGGCTCCGCACCTGCGGATCGCGATCCACGCCGGGGGCCTTGGCCTGCACGCGCCGCATCCACTCGGTGCGCAGCGCCGAGCGCGGCGCGATCGGCGCCTCGGCGCGCATCATCACGGCCATCGTCTCGCGGTACGCGGCCACCTCGGCCGCGAGCTCCGCGTCGCTCGACAGCGCGGCCTCGACGGCGGCGGTCTCCTCCGGGGTCAGCGCGCCCAGCGCGTAGCCGCTCGCGAGTTCGCGCAGCTGGTCCCGCGTGAAGGGGCTCATGCGGTGGCCTCCGGGCCCAGGGGACGCAGCAGTTCGCGCAGCTTCTTCATCCCCATCCGGATGCGGGTCTTGACGGTGCCGAGCGGTTCGCCGAGACGTTCGGCCACCTCGGTGTGCGAGAGGCCGTCGTAGAAGGCGAGCTCGACGGCTTCGCGCTGCGCGGCGGGCAGTGCGGAGAGCGCGCGCGCCACGAGCACGCGCGCTTCCGACGCTTCCGCCGAATCGAGCGTGCCCGAGCCCTCGTCGATCGGCTCGGGGTACGCGCCGCCCGGCTGGTCCTCGACGGACACGACGCGGCGCGCGCGGCGCTGGTCGGCGCGCACGCGGTCGAACGACCGGCTGCGCGCGATGACGGCGAGCCATGCCTCGAGCGAGCCGCGCGAGCGCTCGTAGCGCTGCGCCTGCCGCCACGCCTGCTCGAGCGTCTCGAGCACGACCTCCTCCGCGTCGGCGCGCGAGCGCGTGATGCGGAACGCGACCGCCATGAGCATCGGCGCGTAGCGGTCGAAGAGCGCCCCGGCCGCGCGCTCGTCGCCGGCGGCCAGCTGAGCGAGCAGCATCCCCTCCTCGTCCGGCGAGGGCACCGGCGCGCCTCCCGCGGCCGGCGTCGTCAGGCGCAGCAACGGCGCCGCATCGGACCGGCCACGCGAGGGCGGCGTCGGTGCGGAGGCGAAGGGGCTCCAGGGGAGCCGGAGGGCGTGCGGCAATGCGTCCACGAGGGAGGGCAGGAGGGGACCGGCACCCCTCCTACGCCACCAGGGCGCCAGGTGGATTGCTCCCGCGATCACCCGGTCGGGGCGGCGTGGTAGTGGTGATGCGCGAGCCGGCTCCATCCCTTCTTGGTCCTGGCCTCCGCGACCCAGATGTAGCCGCCGTCGGGGTCGGGGAAGTAGGCCATGCGCGCGGTGCCGGCCGGCATCTGCGCCACGAAGCCAATCGCCTCGGGGTGAAGGTCAGTCACGTCGGCGAGCGTCCCTTCGGACCGCTTGCCGTCGTTGGTGAACGACCAGAAGCGCACGTCGCTGCCGCCGCCGGCTCCGATGACGGCGATCTCCTCGTACGCCTTGCCTCCAGGCCCGCCGAATTCCCAGCGCGCCGTGAGTCGCAGGTACTGCCCGGCCAGGATCGGCTCGAGGGTGCGGATGCAGCGGAGCGGCCCCATCGGGGAGTGCGCCTCCGCCACCCATCGTCCCAGCAGGGGATCGAACGGGCCAAGCTTGCCGCGACCCTTCTTCCAGAGCTTCTTGGGCATGCTGCCTCCGATGCGAGCCGTGCGACGCCCCGCCACGCGGCGGCGCCTTCCTGAAGGTGCCGATGCCGGGCGGGGCGTCAAGCGTCGGCGTCGGCCTGCGAGCCTCGACGCGCGCAGCGGCCTGCGGAACGCGCATGGCACAGCCGCGCCGCGCGCGCACGGGACGCGCGCCCAGGCGACACGCGCGCCCCGCCCACCCCGCCGACCTACTCCCGTCCTCCCGCCGCGGCGATCGCCGCGATCGCGGGCTCGCTCACGAACACCTGTCGGTGGAAACGCCGGCCCCAGCTGATGGGCGTGACGTCCCGGTACTCGTGCAGCACGTCGGGGCCATAGCCGGGATGCAGCTGCTTCCGCAGCGAGGCGCGCGCGTTCGGATTGGCGCCGTGCGCGAGCAGGAGTTCGGCAACGCGCGCCTCGGGCGGCCGGTGCTGGTGGTTCATCCAGAACGCCGGCTGCGACACGACCGTCGCGAAGAGCGCCGTGTGCCCGCCGAACCCTTCGGCGTCCACCGCCGCCGGCGCGTCCACCGGGAAGCCCCGCGCCAGCAGCCACTCGGCGATCTCGTACTCGTCGTAGTCCACGCACAGGTGCAGCAGCGTCGCGCCACGGAGCGGCGTGCCATGCGTGGCCTGCACCTCGTCGCCGCAGCGGAAGACGGGCGGGTAGATCTCCTCCCACGGGTACTGCCGCGTCAGCAGCGAAGGATCGCGCGCGAGCAACGCGTCGAGCAGGTCCACCCGTCCGCGGTGGATCGCCATCGGTGCCGTGTCGGGCAGGCGGACGCCGTGCCTCACGTACAGTTCGAGGATCTCGTGCTTGGCCGCGGGGTTCCGGCTGTCCGTCTCGAGCACGACGTCCACCGGCGCGAGGCACCCGCCCTCGTCGTCCACGACGGGCGCGCCCAGCGCGAGCGCCAGCCGCGTGCCCTCGATGTTGAGCGTGTACGCCGGTCCGCCCAGCTCGCTCGCGGCCAACCGCGGGCGCCCCAGGCGCGCGTGCAGGAAGGTCGCGATCTCGGTGAAGCCCTTGAGCATCGCGCGGCCCATCGCGTAGCCGTGGTCGGTCGCGCCGAGGTCGTGCAGCAGGCGCACGAGGTCGAACTGTCCGACCGTGGCGGCGTAGCTCATCGGGGCGCCCCAGTTGGATCGGCCGAGCAGCACGTGCTCGACGAGGAGCGCGGGGTTCTGCCGGATGAGGCGGCGCACGGTCGCGGCGTCGCCAGCCCAGAGCGCATCGGCCATCTGGCACGCGTGCACGAGGCGGGGCCACGAGGATGCGCCGTACTGCCGCGCGAGCACGAGCTGCGCGTCGGCGAGCATGGCGAGCGCAGGCTCGAGGTTCTTGGGATGACGCGCCGCAAGTTCGGCGATCGCGTCGGGCTCGCGCGCGCGAATGGCGCGAAGCAACTCCTTGGCCTGGACCTTGAACTGGTCGAGGTCGGGATGGACGGGCAGCTGGCGGTCGGGCATGACGAACCTCCGTGTTGGGCCCGGGGTCCGCTCACGTCGGGCGCACAGAGGGTCGTGGTGCCGGCGCCTGCCATGGTCGTGCGCGCTGCCAGGTGGACTCGGTCCTTTCCGCGGACGGGCGGCGCCCTGTGCGCCGTGCGGAAAAGATAGTGCGCCAGCGCGCGCGTGCGCCCCGGCACGCGCAGCCGCGGCGCCGCGAGGTGCGGCCCTAGAACCGGTCCGGCGACGCCGACATCCAGGCGCGCCCCATCGGGCCTGCCGGCGTTTCCTCGAGCAGCGAGCCCGGCAGCGCCCGCCCGTAGATCTCGGCGAAGTTCTTCACCTCGATCGCGTTGACGCGGCGCATCACGTTCCACGGCTCGAGCTCCGCGGGCTTCGCGCAGCCGGCCGCGCAGAGCACCTCGAAGAAGCTCTTGACCGTCTCCTTGTGGAAGCGCGCGACGCGCTGCGACTTGTCGCCCACGTGGAGCCCGGCGACGAGTTCGGGATCCTGCGTCGCGACCCCCGTGGGGCACGCGTTGGTGTTGCAGCGGAGCGCCTGGATGCAGCCGAGCGCGAACATCATCGCGCGCGCCGCGTTGCACATGTCGGCGCCCAGCGCGACCTTGGTCGCCATCTGGAAGCCGGTGTTGACGCGCGCCGAGGCGATCACGCGGATGCGCTCGCGCACGTTGGCGCCGACCAGCGCCTGGTGCACGAACGAGAGCCCGTCGTTGAGCGGCGCCCCCACGGAGTCGGAGAACTCGAGCGGTGCCGCCCCGGTGCCGCCCTCGCCCCCGTCGACCGTGATGAAGTCGGGGGTGAGGCCGGTCGCGAGCATCGCCTTCACGATGGCGAGGAACTCGCGCCGCTTGCCGATGCAGAGCTTGAACCCCACCGGCTTGCCGCCCGACGCCTCGCGCAGCTGCTGCACGAACTCGAGCAGCCCCGTCGGCGTCGAGAACGCGGTGTGCGCCGGCGGCGAGATCACGTCCTCGCCCGGCACCACGCCGCGAATGTCGATGATCTCCTGCGTGAGCTTGGCGGCGGGCAGGATGCCGCCATGCCCGGGCTTCGCCCCCTGCGAGAGCTTGACCTCGATCATCTTCACGTTGGGCAGCGTCGCGCGCTTCGTGAACTCGCCGAGCGAGAAGTTCCCCTTCGCGTCGCGGCACCCGAAGTAGCCGGTGCCGATCTGCCAGAACACGTCGCCGCCGGGCGCGAGGTGATACGGGCTGAGTCCGCCCTCGCCGGTGTTGTGCGCGAACCCGCCGAGCTTCGCCCCCGTGTTGAGCGCGAGCACGGCGTTCTTGCTCAGCGAGCCGTAGCTCATCGCGCTCACGTTGAAGATCGACGCCGAGTATGGCTGCGTGCACTGCGGCCCGCCCACGAGCACGCGGGCGAAGCTCTGGTCGGGGTGCTTCGGCGCGAGCGAGTGGTTGATCCACTCGTAGCCCGGCGCGTACACGTCCTTCTGCGTGCCGAACGGCAGCGTGTCGAGGTCGCCCTTGGCGCGCTGGTACACGACGGAGCGGTCGTTGCGGCTGAACGGGCGCCCGTCGTTGTTCGACTCGACGAAGTACTGGTTGATCTCCGGGCGGATCATCTCGAGCAGGTAGCGCCCGCGCCCGATGACGGGAAAGTTGCGCCGCACTGCCTGCCGGGTCTGCGACATGTCCGCCACGCCAAGCCCCACGATCGGCAGCACCAGGACGAGCGTCCACAGGAACGGCGGCCAGAACCAGCCGATGAGCGCCTCGACGGCGAGCACGGCGATCACGATCAGGACGAACAGTCGGCGCATGGGGGGCGTCCAGGGGGTCGAGCCGGCGGATCCCGGTCCCCAAGCGACGAGTGACGGCGGTCCGTCGTTACGCTGACGCCCCCGCTGGCGGCGGCGCGAGGGCGTGCGCGTGTGCGTACGCCGCGCGCAGGAAGAACTTGAGGTCGGGCCGCGGCGTGGGGCCGAGCCAGAGGTCGAAGCGCACCCATCCGGTGCCGAGCTCCTCGTGCAGCGCGCATCCCTGCGCGAGCGCCACCGCCACCTGCGGGTCGGCCAGGCACAGGCTCACCGTCTGCATGTTCCACGCGAGCGCGAAGGCGCGCCGCCGCGTGATGAGCGCGACGTACATGAAGCTGCGATACGAGGGCGAGAACGCCGTCCACTCGACGCAGGCGGCGTCGGCGCCGCGCAGCAGGGCGTCGCCGACGTCGCCGTGGGCCGACGGGCGGTGCGCCGCGAGCCACGCCACGAACAGCGGCTGCGCGCGCTTGTCCATGAAGTCGGTGAGCTCGCCGCCGTCCTGCACGTGGTCGGTGATCACAGGGCGCGGAAGGTGAGGGAGACCTTCACGCGATCGCCGTCGCCCTTGGCGCCGCGCGCCGCCTTGGGCACCGCGAGCAGCGTGCGTCCGTCCTTGCCGCGCCAGACGCTCGTCTTCCACGCGTGGCCGTCGACGCTCGCATCCACGGGAGTGCGGCCCCACGCGTGCGTGACGGGCGGCGCGAGGCGCGCGGGCACCGCCACGAAATGCCAGCCGCCGGCGCCGGCCCACTTGAACAGCTTGCCCGTGAACGACCCGCCGTGCGCCATGCCTGCGACTCCCGAGCGTCGGATGCACGCGCGGGGCCGCCCCGACTGGACGGCCCCGCGCCGGATGGTCGCAAATCTGCGCCGCGCGTGGGGCGCCCGGCAGGGCGCCCGCATCACGCCAGGTGCCCTAGGCCAACACCTCGGCGATCTGCGTCAACGCCCACTGCAGGTCCTCGCGCGCCACAACCAGCGGCGGCGCGAGGCGCACCACGTTGTCGTGCGTCTCCTTGCAGAGCACGCCGCGGCGCATGAGCGCCTCGCAGTATGGGCGCGCCGCGACCGTGAGCTCGAGACCGATCAGCAGGCCGCGACCGCGCACCTCCTTGACGAGCGGCGACGCCACGCGGCGCAGCTCGGCGAGGAACCACGCGCCCAGTTCGGCCGAGCGCGCCACGAGTCCCTCGTCTTCCATGACGTCGAGCGCGGCGAGCGAGACGGCGCACCCGAGCGGGTTGCCGCCGAACGTGCTGCCGTGCGAGCCGGGGCCGAACAGGCCCAGCACGTCACGACGCGACACGACGGCCGACACCGGGTAGAAGCCCCCCGAGAGCGCCTTGCCGAGGACGTACATGTCGGGCGTCACCCCCTCGTGGTCGCAGGCGAAGCGGCGGCCCGTGCGGCCGAGCCCCGTCTGGATCTCGTCGGCGATGAGCAGCGCGTTGCGCTCCTGGCACAGGTCGGCCAGCGCGCGCAGCCAGCCCGCGGGCGGCAACAGGATCCCCGCCTCGGCCTGGATCGGCTCGACGAGCACGGCGCAGGTCTTCGGGCCGATGGCCGCGCGCGCCGCCTCGATGTCGCCGAACGGGATGCGCACGAACCCCGGCGCGAACGGCCCGAAGCCGCGGCGATACTCGGGGCTCGACGAGAAGCCGACGATGGTGGTGGTGCGCCCGTGGAAGTTGTTCTCGAAGACGACGATCTCCGCCTGCTCCGACGGGATCCCCTTCACCTCGTAGCCCCAGCGGCGCGCGGCCTTGATGGCCGTCTCGATCGCCTCGGCGCCGGTGTTCATCGGCAGCACCATCTCCATGCCGCAGAGCAGGGCGAGGCGCTCGCAGAACATCGGCAGCTGCTCGTTGCGGAAGGCGCGCGACGTGAGCGTCACCTTCTGTGCCTGCTCGATGAGCGCCGCGAGGATCCGCGGATGCGCGTGCCCCTGGTTGACGGCCGAGTACGCGCTCAGGCAGTCGAGGTAGCGCTTCCCCTCGATGTCCCACACCCACGCGCCCTGCGCGCGCTCGATGACGAGGTCGAGGGGATGGTAGTTGTGCGCGCCCCAGCGGTCTTCGAGCGCGATGAGGGCGTCGGTGTCGCGAGCGGCGAGGGTATCGGGCATGCCGAAAGCTCTCGGAGCCTGCGGTAGAAGAAAAGTGAGAATTCTGTCAGAAAATGCTTATCGAATGAGCAAAATGCTTGGCTATACTGAGCAAAGTGTGTACTTTGACGGGGTCGCCACCGTTTCCCAGAGTCTCGACCATGGATGCCCTCGACCTCCGCCTGATCGCGCTCCTGCGCGCCGACGCGCGCCGCTCCGTGGCCTCGATGGCCGAGGAGCTCGAGGTGTCGCGTGCCACGGTGCAGAACCGGATCGACAAGCTGGTCGAGCGGCGCCTCGTGCTGGGGTTCACCGTGCGCACCGCGCCCGAGGTCGCGCCGCATCGCGTGCGCGCCGTCATGCTCGTGGCCGTCGAGGGGCAGCACGCCTCGGCGGTGATCAAGGAGCTGCGCGGCTATCCCGAGGTGCTGGCGGTGCACTCGACCAACGGCCGGTGGGACCTCGTGGTGGAACTGGGCACCGACGGGCTGCCGGCGTTCGACGCGGCGCTCCGGCGCATCCGCACGATCCGCGGCATCTCGAACTCGGAGACGAGCCTGCTGCTGTCGACGCACTGAGGAGCGTGGGGTGCGAGGCCGCCGCGCGCGTCAGTCGCGCCGCGCTGCGGGCGTCGTCGCGTGAACCTCGTCGGTCTCGTCGGTCGCGTCGGTCTCGTCGGTCTCGTCGGTCTCGTCGGTCTCGTCGGTCGCGTCAGTCGCGGAAGCGCGTTCTCGCGTCCATCAGGTCCACCTTGAGGTTGCGCGCGGTGCCGCGATAGACCTCCGCCTCGAGCCACTGCACCTCGGCGTCCTTCTCCTCCTCGGGCAGGTCCTTGTACCACGCCTTGGGGCGGTTGTCCTCGCACGCGCTCCAGCGGTAGCCGCGCCGCTTGAGGAGGTCCTTCGACTCGAAGGGCGAGCCCACGGCCCAGAGCCGCGCCGTGCGCGTCCGCGCCTTCTCGAGGAGCTCGCGCCTGGGGCGCGCGCCCGAGGCGAACGGCGTCGCGAGCACGTGCACCACGGCCTGGCAGTCCACCGTGGCCCGGTGCCCCGCGAAGAAGCAGCCGGCGTGGCGATAGAGCAGGTACTCGAGCGACTGCGACCCGTAGCCGGCGGTGCGCCAGCCGACCTCGCGCTGTGAGCAGGCCCACGCGCGACCGGCACAACCGCTCAGGCGGCGCTCGACGAACTTGCGGTCGAAGCCCGCATTGTGCGCGATGATGAGCTGCGCGCCGTCGAGGTAGCGGGCGATGGCGTCGTCGTCGAGGTGCCGCCCCGCGACCATGTCGTCGGAAATGCCCGTGAGGCGCACGATCTCGGGCGGGATCGCGCGCCCGGGATCCTCGAGGAAGGCGAGCGGCGCCTCGACGGCATGGATGGCCCCCGTCGCTGCGTCGTACGTGAACGCGGCCGCCGCGAACTCGATGATCCGGTCGCGTGCGGGGTCGAGCCCGGTCGTCTCGACGTCCACCACCACGGCGCGACGCGGCGCCTCGGGCGGGCTCGCCTCGTACGCGGCGGGGGGCGCGAACCGGCGCAGCACCTGGTAGTCGCCCGAGGCGACGAGGCGCGCGGCCGCCTGCTCGAGCTCCTGCGCGTCGTCGGTCGGCACGGTGACGGTGGCGTGTGGGGGGCGCGCGACGGTGCGCCGCGCGCGACTCAACGGGTAGCATCCGCGCGGCGCACTCGCAACCGCGCGTCGTCGCCCCGCTCGCGCATCGTTCCCGCACGCGCGAACTTCCCCCGGTGCCCGCCACCCTCCACCTCGGCACCCAGGGCTGGAACTATCCTGCCTGGGTCGGCCCCTTCTATCCGCCCGGCACCCGGCCGGCCGACTTCCTGTCCATGTACGCGCGCGCGTGGGACTCGGTCGAGGTGGACTCGACCTTCTACGCGATTCCCGCGAGCAAGGTGGTGAAGAACTGGGCGGCGCGGGTGCCGGAGCGGTTCCAGTTCTCGCTCAAGCTGCCGCAGGAGATCACGCACGAGCGCCGGCTCCGGAACGCGACCGACGTGGCCGAGCGGTTCTACGACGTGGCGCGGCTGCTCGGCCCCAAGCTCGGGCTCATCCTGATCCAGATGGGCCCCGACTTCGCGCCGGTGGAGCAGGGGGCGCTCGAGGCGTTCCTCCCGACGCTGCCCGAGGACCTGCGCTTCGCCATTGAATTCCGCCAGCGCGGCTGGATCCGCCCCGACATCACCGCGCTGCTGCGCGAGTTCAAGGTGGCGCTCACGCTGAGCGACGGGCGCTGGATTCCGCGCGCGCAGCTGCTCGAACTGGCGCAGCATCCCACCGCCGACCACGCGTACCTGCGCTGGATGGGCCCCGACCGGTCCATCACCGACTACTCGCACGTGCAGGTGGACCGGAGCGCGGAGCTCGACCAGTGGGTGCCGGCGATCGTCGCGCTGATGCAGCGCATCCATGCCGTGTACGGCTACGTGAACAACCACTTCTCCGGGCACTCGCCGCACACGGTGCGCGAGCTGGCCAGGCGGCTCGGCCAGCCGGTGGTGGATCCGACGCAGCTGGGCGAGCAGATCTCGCTGTTCTGACGAGCCCGCCCGTCAGCTCACGGCTTCGCGCTGCTCGGCAGCTGGATCATCGGCATCGCGCCGCCCGACACCATCGGCATCTTGCCGTCCCACTTCTTGGCGGCCTCGTACTGCACCAGCGTCGGCGTGATGCTCTTCGACAGCAGCTCGTTGGCCTTGGCCTGGGCCATCGCCTCGGCCAGGATCGCCTTGGCGTGCCCGGCCGCCTTGATCGAGTCGCCCTGCGCCTGGAAGGTGTTCTTCTGCAGCTCGTTCTGCGCCGTGAGCGACTGCTGCTGCATCACGTTCTTCTGGTTGATCGCCTCGATCACCCCCGACGGCGCGCGCAGCTCGTTGATGGTGAACTGCCGGACCATGATGCCGTAGCTCGCGAGGCGCTCCTCGATCAGCTTGCGCGTGCGGTTGGTCGCCTCCGCCTTCTTGGGGCCGATCACGTCGGCGATCGCCTCCTGGCCGATCACCTCCTGCAGCGCCTGGCGGATCGACTGCTTCACGTACGTGTGCTGGATCGTGCTCACGTCGGTGCGGAAGGTCTGGTAGAGCTGCGGCACCTTCCGCGGGTCGAGCTCGAAGCTCATCGACACGTCGAGCGAGAGCGGCTGCCCCTCCATCGAGTTGACGTTGATCTCGTCGTTGTTGGGCGACCCCTCGGTGCTCGCCTTGGTGAGCACCAGCGTCTGCATGAACGTCGGGTATTCCTCGATCTGCGTCAGCAGCGGGTTGCGCGTGTGGAAGCCGGGGCCCAGCGGCATGGAGTCCACGCCGCCGCCGGCCCGGTGGATCACGATGCCGATGTGCCCGGGGCTGATGTACGTCACCGACGTCGGGATGAGCATGAAGCCCACGAGGACCAGCAACCCAATCCCGAGCAGCGACTTCCACGGGATCAGCCGGGCGAGCCCGCCCGCGACCCCCGACGCCCTACCGAAGGAGCTTTCCATTCACCGTCTCCGCGTAGCACTCCGGGCAGAGGAGGTCGCCTCCCGGCAGGCGCACGAGATCCTTCTCCTCATGCCGCCCGTGCGTGGGGCAGACGAGGGTTTCCTCGAGCAGGATGCGCCGGCGGTTCTCGGCCTGCGTCAGGCGCACCCCGAGCGGCGTGTACCGCTTGAGGGCCGTGAATGCCAAGACGCCCGCTCCCGCCACCGCGGCGAGAAAGAGGGCGCCTTCAATGACGATGCCAAACATGGGGATGTCCGGAATGTAGGGGCCCGTGCGCGGCGCGGGAGCGGCACACCCCCCCTTGCCGTCGGGCGAACCCCGCCCCCGTCCCGCTACTTTCGACTGATGCAACGGCGCCACATCTGGTTCATCCTCATCGCGACGCTGGCCGCGCTCGGCATGGTGCGCCTCGGCGTCTGGCAGCTGAGCCGGCTGGGCGAGCGGCGGGCGTTCAACGCGACGCTCCGTTCGCGCCTCGACTCGGGGGTCGTGCGCCCGGAGGCACTCCCGACCGACACCGCGCTCGTCCGCTACCGCCGCGTCCGGCTCGACGGCGTGTACGACGCCGAGCACGAGATGCAGCTCACCGCGCGCAGCCGGAACGGGTCGCCCGGCGTCTTCCTCGTCACGCCGCTTCGCCGGCCCGGCCGCGACACCGCGATCCTGGTCGTCCGCGGCTGGGTGTACTCGCCCAACGCCAAGGACGTCGCCGACCTCGCGCGCTGGCGCTCGGGCGCGGTGGCCAACGTGGCCGGCTTCGCGGACACGTACCCGATCGGGAATCCCGGCACCGTGCTCGAGCCCGGCAAGGCGCGCGCGATCCGTCGCCTCGACCTGGGCGAACTCGCGAAGTCGCTGCCGTACCCGATCGCGCCCTACTACGTGATGCTGCTGCGTGACCCCGCGGCCGCGATCGACTCGACGGCGCCGGTGGCGTTCGTGAAGCCCGCGGTGGATGACGACGGCCCGCACAAGAGCTACGCGATCCAGTGGTTCTCGTTCGCGCTCATCTCGGTGATCGGCACGATCGCGTTCGTGCGGAGCGACGTGCGGAAGGCGCGCGCCTAGACTCCCGCCGCCGCGTCCTCCGCGTCCATCTCGGGCTGGCGCTGCAGCAACAGCACGGCCCCCGCGATCAGCACGCCGCCGGACACGGTCTGGATCGTCACCGGCTGGCCGAGGAGCGACGCGGCGAGCACCACGGTCCAGAACGGCTCGACCGTCGCGACGATCGCGGTGCGCACGGGACCCAGCGTGGCGAGCCCGCGCAGGAGGAGCGAGAACGCGATCACCGTGCTCAACACGGCGAGCGTCACCGCGACGCCCCACGCCCGGGCCGGCATCGGCGCGAGCAGCGACCCGTCGACGACAGCCCACGTGGCGAACGCGATCGTCGCGCCCGTCGAGAGCCAGGCCGACGCGATGCTCGCGTTGGTGCGGCGCCGGAGCCCGTCGATGAGCGGGATGTAGAGCGCGTACACGATCGCCGCGCCCAGCACGAAGCTCACGCCGATCGGGTCGAGCGCCGCGGCGCCTGGGGCGCCCACCATCACGGCGATGCCCGCGAGCGAGAGCACGAGCGCGATGACCCGGTCGCGCGTGAGGCGCTCCGTGCCGCGCACGGCGGCGATGATCGCGACCCACGCCGGGAAGGTGTAGAAGAGGAACGCCTCGGTGGCGGCCGGCACCCAGCGCAGCGCGAGCAGCGTGAACGCGGTGACGATGGCCTGGCCGCCGCCGCCCAGGACCAGGAGTCGCACCGTCACCCCCCGCTCCTGCCGGAACGCGGCCGGGCCGGCGAGCAGGAAGAGGAGCGGCGCGGCGATCAGGTAGCGCCACGTGATGAGCGCGGGGAGCGCGACGCCGGTCCCGAGTCCCACGAGCGTCAGCGTGCTGATCGAGCCGAAGCAGCACGCCGCGACGGCGACGAGCGCGGTGGCCGCGAGGGGCGAGCGCGCACGGGGGAGGGCCCCGGGCGCCGCGGGCGCGCCGGTGGTCATCGGCGCACCCGGCGCGTGCGCCTCGTCATCCCATGTACTTCCCGAGCACCACCAGGGCGACCGTGAAGTAGATGATGAGGCCGGTGACGTCCACGAGCGTGGCCACGAACGGCGCGCTCGCGCTCGCCGGGTCGAAACCCATGCGCCTGAGGGCGAACGGCAGCATCGAGCCCGCGAGTGACCCGAAGGTCACGATCCCGATCATCGAGAAGAAGACGTTGACCGCGACCAGCTGGTACGGCACGCCGCCCACCGAGTAGTCGTAGCCGATCCGGTCGCCGAACATCGTGACCCCCGACGCGAACATGTACTGCCACGCGAGGATGCGGATCACGCCGATGAAGCCGAGGAGCGAGCCGAGCACGATCCCGCTCGGCAGCTCGCGCAGCGCCACGCGCCACCAGTCCTTGATCTCGACTTCCTTGAGCGCCATCGCGCGCGTGACGAGCGACGTGGCCTGCGACCCCGAGTTGCCGCCCCCCGACATGACGAGCGGCACGAAGAGCATCAGCACCGGGAGCTTCTGCAGCTCGCCGTCGAAGTGCTGGAGCGCGCTCGTGGTAAACATCTCGCTCACCATGAGGATCGAGAGCCAGCCGGCGCGCTTCTTGAGCATGCCGCCGATCGAGATCTGCATGTACGGCTCGTCGAGGGCCTCCATGCCGCCCAGCTTCTGCACGTCCTCGGTCTGCTCCTCCTGGATCGCGTCGATGACGTCGTCGACGGTCACGACGCCGACCAGCTTCTCGTGCTTGTCGTCCACCACCGGCACGGCCACGAGGTCGTACTCGGTGGTCAGGCGAGCCACCTCCTCCCGGTCGCTCGAGGTGTGCACGTGGCGCACCTCGGTCCACATGATGTCGGCGAGCTTGGCCCCCTCGGGGGCGGCGAGGAGCTCCTTGAGGGAGAGCACGCCGCGGATGTGCATGTCGTCGTCCACGACGTACACGGCGTAGAGCATCTCCTTCCGGCCGCCGCGCGCGATCGTGCGCACCTCGGTCAGTGCCTCCTCGGCGGTGAGGCGCTCGTTGACCGAGACGAACTCTGTCGTCATGAGGCCGCCCGCCGAGTCGGGGTCGAAGGCGAGCAGCGCCTGCGTGGCGCGCCGCTTCTCGACCGGCAGCTCCTCGAGGATCTCGTCCTTGGTCTCCTCGTCGAGTTCCTCGAGGACGTCGGCGCGATCGTCGGGCGAGAGCTCCGTGACGATCTCGGCCGCGTCCTCCGGGGTCATCCCCTCGAGGACCTCGTTGCGGAAGTCCTCGTCGAGGTAGGCGACCACGCTCGCCGCGCGCTCCGGTCCCAGCGCGTCGAGGAGGGCGCGCACCTTGTCGCGCGGCAGCGCCTCGGCGACGTCGGCGAGGTCGGCCGGATGCAGCTCCTCGGTCTCCACGGCGACGTCGACCGGCGACTCGTCGAGGAGCGTCAGGATGTCCGGAGCGAGCAGGGCGCCGAGCGGGCGCTCATCGCGGTGGCGTGCCATGGCGGCCTCGGGACGTGAAGGAGTGGGCGCGAACGCCCGGGGCGCTGGTGCGAGGCCGCAAATTATCCCCGAGTGTCAGAAGGCAACAGCACCCGGCGCGAAACCCTTTCGCGAAACTCGCTGTCAGACGGCGCGTAGGACCATGGGGATCGCGCACGACCACGACGCGATCTGACCGCCTCGCGAGGCCCCACCTCGCCGTCTCCGGATCGCTCCGCATGCGCCGCTCGCTCCTCGCGCTCCCGCTTCTCGCGTTTGCCTCGCCCGCCGTCGCCCAGGATCTCGCGCTCGCACGCGCCGGGCGGCGCGCGATGCCCGTGGCGCCGATCGTGGCGGAAACGGCGGGGGTGCGCGCCGGCGCGGTGCGGGTTGCGGTGCCTTATCCCGTCGTGACCTCGCGCGACACCAGCGCCATCGCCGTGCGCGCCCCCGTTCCGCACCGCATCTCCGCTGACGAGACCGCGCCCATCTGGGAAAACGCGCAGCTGATCGACGGCTTCCGCGTGTTCGACCCGAAGGAGGACGGCGACCCGTCCATGCGCACGACGGCCAAGGTGGCCTACGACGAGAAGAACCTCTACGTGCTCGTGCGCGCCTACGACCCGCACCCCGACTCGATCGTGGCGCTCCTGTCGCGCCGCGACGTGCGCACGGCCTCGGAGTGGATCAAGATCATGATCGACGCCTACCACGACCGGCGGAGCGTGGTGGAACTCGCCGTCAACCCGGTGGGGGTCAAGCGCGACTACGCGATCTACAACGACGGCGACGAGGACGAGTCGTGGGACGGCATCTGGGAGGTCGCCACCAAGGTGGACCGCGAGGGGTGGGTGGCGGAGTTCAAGGTGCCGCTCAGCCAGCTGCGCTTCTCGAACAAGGCGTCGAACACGTTCGGGCTCATGATCTGGCGCGACATCGCCCGTACGCAGGAGCGCCAGTCGTGGCCGCCGTACCGCCGCAGCAAGTCGGGGCTCACGTCCCAGTTCGGCGAGGTGACGGGGATCGCGGGGGTCGCGACGCCGCGCCGGCTCGAGATCGTGCCCTACAGCGTGACCAAGGACTTCCAGCAGGAGCGCGACCTGGCGGCGGGCACGCGCTTCGACCGGGTGTCGACGCAGACGTGGGGGGCCGACGTCAAGCTGGGGCTCTCGAGCAACCTGACGCTCGACGCGACGATCAACCCCGACTTCGGGCAGGTCGAGGCCGACCCTGCCGCGCTCAACCTCTCGGCCTTCGAGCTCTACTTCCAGGAGCGGCGTCCGTTCTTCACCGAGGGCGCGGGCATCTTCAACTCGTTCGCGATCAACTGCGACAACGGGGCGTGCAGCGGCCTGCTGTACTCGCGGCGCATCGGGCGCTCGCCGCAGCTGGCCGGCACGTACGGCGACGCGACGTCGCCGCAGTTCACCCCGATCCGCGCGGCGGCCAAGCTCACGGGACGCCTGCCGAGCGGGCTCTCGATCGGCGTGCTCGACGCCGTGACCGAGGACGTGAAGGCGCCGGGCGGGCAGAGCATCGAGCCCGGGGCCAACTACTTCGTGACGCGGCTCATGCAGGACCTGAACGGCGGGTCGTCGGGGGTGGGGCTCATGCTCACCGCGACCAACCGCACGCTCGACGCGAACACCGCGCCCTACCTGCGGCGCGCGGCGTACACCGCGGGGGTGGACGCGCGGCACCGGTTCTTCGGCAACAATTACGAGGTGAGCGGCTGGCTCGTGGGCTCGAGCGCGCTGGGCTCGCCGGCGGCGATTGCGCTGCTGCAGGCCAACAGCACGCACGGCTACAACCGGCCCGACGGCGGGCTCGGCTTCGACACCACGCGCACCTCGCTCGACGGGTACGGCGCGAGCGCGTCGCTCCGCAAGATCGGCGGCGGAATCACGCGCTTCGAGCTCGGCTACCAGCGCCTCTCGCCCGGCTTCGAGATCAACGACGCGGGGTTCCTGCCCCGCGTGGACCAGCAGGGCCTCTATGGCTGGTTCGCCTTCCAGTTCCAGACCCCGACGGCGCTCTATCGCCGCTGGTTCCTCAACTTCAACGGCTACCGCCAGTGGAACACGGGCGGCATGGGCACGGGGGGCGGCGGCAACATCAACTCCTTCATGCAGCTGTCGAACTACTGGGGGGTGTTCTCGGGCGTCAACATCAACAACGTCTTCGACAGCTACGACGACCGGCAGGCGCGGGGCGGCCCGGCCATCCGGCGCTCGGGGCAGGGCAGCGCGTGGATCGGGTTCAACGGCGACGACCGGAAGCCGATCGTGCCCAACATCGAGGTGGACTGGTGGCAGGGCGACGAGGGGCACACGCACGGCGTCTCCATCAACCCCGGCATGACCTTCCGCGCCACGAGCCGGATGCAGGGGAGCCTGAGCGCCGGCTTCAGCCGCAACGCGTCGGACGCGCAGTGGTACGGCAACTACGGCGTGGTGGGGGTGGACACGACGCACTACACCTTCGCGCGGCTCGAGCAGCGCACGGCGAGCCTCACGGCGCGCTTCGACGTGACGATGACGCCGACGCTGACGCTCCAGGTGTACGCGCAGCCGTTCATCACGACGGGACACTACACCAACTGGAAGGAGCTCAATGACCCGCGCAACGCGTCGTACGACGCGCGCTTCAAGCCCTACGCGCCCGTCGGCGACGCCCTCGGCGACTTCAACTACAAGCAGTTCCGGTCGAACACGGTGCTGCGCTGGGAGTACCGGCCGGGCTCGACGCTCTTCTTCGTGTGGACGCAGGGGCGCGAGCAGTACGACCGCGACCTCGGCGTGTTCAACGCGCGCAACGACGTCACCAACCTGTTCGGCACGCAGCCGGCCAACACCTTCCTGGTGAAGGCGAGCTACTGGTTCTCGCTGTAGGCGCGAACGCGCGGCCACGAACGACACGCGGGACCGGCGCCCTGGGCACCGGTCCCGCTTCGTCTTTCACCGCGCGCGCGGAGCGCTACTCGGCCGAGATCGACGCCGGCCGCTGGTCCACCGCCTGCTCGACGTCGTCCAGGTCGAAGCCGGGCAGCACCCCGTAGTACACGGTGTAGTGATCCTCCCAGCCCTCGACCAGCAGCGTGCCCATCAGGGCCGCGGCCGTGTCGTGGTCGGGAAGCAGCAGTTCGTCCTGCTTGAGCACTGCAACGTGGCGCTTCGAGCGCATCGTGGGGGCCTCCTTGCCTCCATGGACGACCGACACCGGCGTGGCGTCAATCGGGCACGACTCTCCCTATAGTATCGCACAAGGCATGCCGGAGTTTCGTCCCGTGTTGAACGACGGGTGTTCCCCGGCAGTTTCCGGCCGGGACCGGGTGCGCGCAAGCCTTGGCCGCATCACGACTTCCGGGGTTGCCGAGCGTTGACCCGCCCGCGGGCGGCGGTCAGCTTTCCCCGATGCGCGTCGCCTTCCTGGGGCTCGGGGCCATTGGCACCCCGATGGCCCGACACCTCGCCAAGCCGCCGTTCCAGCTGACCGTCTGGAACAGAACCGCCGAAAAGGCGGACGCTTTTTCCCGAGCGCACGGATGTCGCGTGGCCGCCACCCCGGCCGACGCCGCGCGCGACGCCGAGGTGGTGATCACCTGCCTGCCGAGCTCGCGCGAGGTCGAGCAGGTGGTCACGGCGGCCGACGGCCTGCTCGATGCGCTCGCGACCAACGCGGTGCTCGTCGACTGCACGTCGGGCGATCCGGCGACATCGAAGCGGCTCGCGACGGTGCTCGCGGGGCGCGGCGTGCATTTCCTCGACGCGCCGGTGAGCGGCGGCACGTCGGGCGCCGAGTCGGCGACGCTCACGGTGATGGTCGGGGGCGACGCCGGCACCTTCGCGCGCGTGCGCGACGTGCTCGACGCCTTCGGCGAGAAGCTGGTGCACTGCGGCCCGGTGGGCGCGGGCCACGCGCTCAAGAGCGTGAACAACGCGCTGCTGGCGGTGCACCTCTGGAGCGCGGCCGAGGGGCTCGCGGCGCTCAAGAAGGCGGGGGTGGACCCCGCGCTGGCGCTCGACGTGATCAACGCCTCGAGCGGGCGCTCCAACGCGAGCATGAACCTCTTCCCGCAGCGCGTGCTCACGCGTGCCTTCCCGCGCACCTTCCGCCTCGCGCTGCTCGACAAGGACGTCGGCATCGCGGCGCAGGTCGCCCGCGAGACGGCCACGAGTTCGCCGCTGCTGCAGCTCACGGCCGAACTCTTCCGCACCGCGCACACGCTGCTGGGCGAGGAGGCCGACCACGTCGAGGCGGTGAAGTGCGTCGAGCGCTGGGCCGCCACCGAGATCTCCTGAGAACCGACCCATGACCGCCACGTCCGTCGTCCGCCGTCCGGCCCTCACGACCGAGGGGATCCGCGCCCACTTCCCCGCGCTCGAGCGCGAGCACCACGGAATGCCCGTCGCCTACTTCGACGGGCCGGGG
>JACQES010000249.1 GCA_016200495.1 Gemmatimonadota bacterium | reverse complement strand
CGACACGACGCAGAAGACGCGCGTCAAGACCATCGTGGCCACCGGCTCGGCCAGGTCGTTCTACCAGGTGCAGGCCAGCAACGGCGACCGCGACCGCCCCGCCCTCAACTACGTGCGCGGCCGCGAGATCACGGTGCAGTTCGACACGAGCGGCGTCCAGACCGTGGACGTGGACGAGAAGGCGATCGGCCTCTACCTCGAGCCCGCCCCCGACTCGGCCAAGGTCGCCGATGCGAAGGCGGCCGCGGCCAAGGGCGCCGAGGCGGTCAAGGATGCGAAGGACGGCAAGGCGCCGGCGCCGCCCGCCTCGCGGCAGGCGCCGGCTCCCAAGCCGGCCAAGCCCCCCGAGCGCGCGGGGATCCGATGAGCGGCCTCCGCGATCATCTCGGGCGGGTCGTCGCCGCCGACCGTTCGCTGCTCCATGCGCTGCGCGCCGTGATCCTCGCCGCCGACGACGAGGGGCACCTGTCGTTCAACGACGCCGCGGTCCGCTACCGCGACGAGCACCTCGCGCAGCTCCGGGTCGAGGGGCGCGACGTGGACCGCGAATCCGGACGCCTCTCGCTCGACGAGGTGCGCGAGCACCTCGCGGCGTCGGTCATTCCGCGACTCGTGGCCGAGGGCGCGGTGATCGCCAACATCGCCACGCTCACGGGCGAACATGCGGCCCCGCGCGTGTCGGCGACCGTCTCGCGCGTGGAAGGACGGAGCGTGCTGCGCGCCGTGGGCCTCGTGAAGACGTACCGGCGGCGCAACGTGGTGAACGACGTCGCGCTCGAGCTGAACCAGGGGGAGATCGTCGGCCTGCTCGGACCGAACGGGGCGGGGAAGACGACGAGCTTCTACATGATCACCGGGCTCATCCCCCCGGCCGCCGGCCGCATCCTGCTCGACGGCGTGGACATCACGAACATGCCGATGTTCAAGCGGGCCCGGCTCGGGATCGGGTACCTCTCGCAGGAACCGTCGATCTTCCGCAAGTTGACGGTCGAGGAGAACGTCATGGCGATCCTCGAGACGCTGCCGCTCACGAACCCGGAGCGGGCGGCTCGGCTCGAAAAGCTGCTGGACGAGCTCAAGATCAAGCACCTGCGGAAGAGCAAGGCGTACGCGCTCTCCGGCGGCGAGCGCCGCCGCCTCGAGATCACGCGCGCCCTCGTGACCCAGCCCAAGTTCATGATGCTCGACGAGCCGTTCGCGGGCGTGGACCCGATCGCGGTGCACGACATCCAGCAGATCGTCGCGGGGCTCCGGCACCGCGGCATCGGCGTGCTGATCTCGGACCACAACGTCGAGCAGACCCTCGACATCGTGGACCGGGCGTACATCATGTTCGACGGGCGCGTGACCTTTGCCGGTACCGTGCGCGAGCTCGTCTTCGACGAGCGCGCGGCCGAGCTCTACCTCGGGCCCACCCTTGCGGGCCGGCTCCGCGCGCGCTTCGGCGCCATGGCGGGCGCGACGACATGAAGCATTCGCTCCAGCAGACCGGCTCGCTCCGCCAGGAGCTCAAGATCAATCCACGCCTGTACCAGGCGATGGACCTGCTCTACATGCCCCTGCTGGACCTGCAGCAGCACCTCAAGCAGGAGCTGCTGAACAACCCGTTCCTCGAGATGGTCGAGCCGGACGACGACGAGGAGGCCGAAGCCGACAACCCCGTCGAGCCCGGCTCCGAGATGGAAGTGCCGGCCGGAGACCAGCCCGAGGTGCCCGAGGCCAAGGAATCGGCCACGGGCGACGACGGGATGAACTGGGAGGAGGTGCTGCAGGAGGGGTTCGACGACGAGGGGCCCCGTGAGGAACGCGACCAGCGCGAGTACTTCGAGCCCGTCTCCGTCGAGCGGCGCGACCTGGGCGACCACCTCGACGAGCAGATCCAGCTGCTCGAGCTGACTCCGCGCCAGGCGCGCATCATCGCCGAGATCGCCGGCAACATCAACGATGACGGTTACCTCGCGCTCCCGCTCGAGGAGATCGTCGAGGCGCTGAACGAGGAGGTGCGGAAGGCCGCCGAGGCCGCCGGCCGCTCGATCGAGGGGCTGCCGATGGTCACGCTCCCCGAGGCCGAGCAAATGCTCGAAACGGTGCAGGGGCTCGATCCCGCCGGCGTCGGCGCCCGGTCGCTCCGCGAGTGCCTGTTGCTCCAGCTCAAGGACCAGGGCCGTCAGGGCACGATGACCTGGCGCATGGTGGACGAGTGCTTCGAGGAGCTCATCGCGCACCGCTGGGGGGAGATCTCGCGCAAGCTCGGGCTGCAGTCGCAGGAGGTGCAGGCCGCCGCCGATGAAGTCGCGAAGCTCGACCCCAAGCCGGGGCTCCGCTACTCGGGGGCGAGCGACAACTACATCATCCCGGACCTCGTCGTCGAGAAGATCGACGGGCGCTACCACATCTTCCTCAACGACACCAACCTGCCGCGGCTCAAGCTGTCGCGCTCGTACCAGGAGATCGCCCGCGACAAGAAGAAGTTCGACGCCGAGCACAAGGAATTCATCGCCAGCCGCCTCAACTCGGCCAACTGGATGATCCAGGCCATCGAGCAGCGGCGGCAGACCATGCTCAAGGTCATGCACTACATCGTCGAGCGGCAGCGCGACTTCTTCGAGCGCGGCGTGCAATACCTGAAGCCGCTCACGCTCCGCGAGGTGGCCGAGGTGATCGGGATGCACGAGAGCACCGTGAGCCGCGTGACCAACGAGAAGTTCGTGCAGACGCCGCGGGGGGTGCTGCCGCTCAAGTTCTTCTTCTCGTCGGGGCTCGCCACGACCGGCGGCGACGACGTCTCGGCCCGCGGCATCAAGGACCAGATCGCCAAGATGGTCGAGAACGAGGACCCCAAGCGCCCGCTCACCGACCAGGCGATCGTGAACATCCTCAAGAAGTCGGGGGTCGTCATCGCGCGCCGCACGGTGGCCAAGTACCGCGACCAGCTTGGCGTCCTCTCGGCCCGGATGCGGAAGCGCGTATGACGGCGATCGGGGAGGCGCGCGGCAGCGCCGCGCCGCGGCGCATGACGGTGGACGTGAGCGTCCTCGTGCCGGCCAAGGACGAGGCGGAAAACCTGCCGGAGTTCATGCGGCTCGCCGCCGAGGCCTTCGCCACGCACCCGGACGTCGGCTTCGAGGTCGTGGTGGTGGATGACGGCTCGACCGACGATTCCTGGAGGGTCCTGGGCGAACTTGCCGAGCGCTATCCGTTCCTGCGCCCGGTGCGCCACCGCGCGCAGCGCGGGATCGCCGAGGCGCTGCGCACCGGCTGGCTCCACGCCCACGGCGACGTGCTCGTGTTCTACCCGGCCGACCTCCAGTTCATGCCGGCCGACATTCCGCGGCTCACCGCGCCGATCCTCGCCGGCGAGTCGGACATGGTCACCGGCTACAAGATGGGCGAGTACGAGAAGAAGTTCGTCTCGAGCATCTACAACGGGCTCTCGCGCTCGCTGTTCAAGGTGCCGGTGCGCGACCTCAACAACGTGAAGGCCTACCGCCGCGAGATCATGGACATCCTGCCGGGGCGGCCCGACTGGCACCGGTACATGATCGTGGTCGCGGCGGCGCAGGGGTACACGGTCTCGGAGATCCCCGTGGCGCTGCACCCGCGGCGCGCCGGGCGCAGCAAGTTCGGCCTCTCGCGCATCCCGGTCGGCGTGCTCGACATGCTCGCCGTCTGGTTCGAACTGCGCTTCGGCCAGAAGCCGCTGCTCCTCTTCGGCATGCTCGGGGCGGGACTGTTCGGCCTCGGCTTCCTCACCGGGCTGGTGGCCATCGGAATCCGCGTCTTCGCCGGTGTCGGCTTCCGCCCGCTCCTGACCCTCGTCGAGACCTGCCTCGTGCTGGGCAGCGTGCTGTTCGCCACCGGGCTCCTCGGCGAGCAGATCGCGCAGCAGCGCGCCGAGCTGCGCGAGCTGCGCCGCGAGCTCGACGGATTCCGCCCCCGCGACTGACGCACGAGCGCGTCAGCCGTGGACGTCCTCTTCGTCACGCATTCGTATCCGCGCCGCGCCGGTGACGCGGCCGGGGGCTTCATCCACCGGCTCGCCGTCGCGCTGGGCAATGCGGGCGTCCGCGTGCACGTGCTCGCGCC
>JACQES010000234.1 GCA_016200495.1 Gemmatimonadota bacterium | reverse complement strand
GGGCACCTTCGCGCAGGGCGCGATCGCGGCGCTCGTCGAGGCGCGGCGCGCCGAGCGCGGACTCGGCGTGCAGGTGACCAGCGCCGAAGTGCTGCGCCAGCGGCCCGCGCTCATCTTCGCGCCGCGCGACCCCGCGCGCCTCGGGCTCGCCAACCGCGCCCTCGAGCGCGCCGGCGTGCCGTGGCGCCTCGGCGCGCCCGAACGCACGGGCGGCGTGGCGCGCAGCAGCGACGCGCGCCTCGACGGCGTGCGCGTGATGCGCCGCTATGCGCTCACCCCGCTCGCGCCGGCCGAGACGCTCGCGACGAGCGGCGGCGCGGCGTGGGTGGTGGCGGGCGACGGGTACGTGCTCGTCGCGAGCGCGCTCGACACGGCCGACACCGAGCTGCCGCTCGCACCGGCGTTTGCGCCGTGGCTGGGCGCGCTGCTGGGTGAGCGGCTCGCCGCCGAGTCCGGCCCGATGATCGAGGTCGCCCCGGGAGCGCCAGTGCGCGTGCCGGCGGGGGTGACGGGACTCGAGGTCGCCGACGGGCGGGTGATCCCGACGGTGGGGGCGCGCGCGACCGCGCCGGCCCAGCCCGGGGTGAGCTTCTGGCGCCGCGGCGACCGCCGCGTCGGCGCCGTGGTGGTGAATCCCGAGCCCGACGAGTCCGACCTGGCAGCCCTCGACGCGACGTCGCTCGCGGGCAAGCTCGGGGCGCGCGCCACCGTGAGCGCCGACGCCGGCGCGTGGAAGCAGCGCGCGTGGACGGCGGGCCAGCGCCCGTTCATGGGGCCGTTGCTCTGGCTCGCGCTCTTGCTGCTCGTGGCCGAACTGCTGGTGGCGCGCGGCGACCTTGGCGCGCTGCTGCGCCGCGCCGAGGACGCCGCTCCGCTCCGGCGCGCCGCCTGATCCGCGCGCTCGACCGCACGGCCTGATGTCCCTCCCCACGATTCTCGACGCGCTCGCGTCGCTTGGTGCCTTCACGCGACTCTCGCGTGACCTGCCGCCGGCGGGCGGTCGCGCGCTGGTGGCCGGACTGCCCGGTTCGGCCGACGCCGCGCTCGTGGCCGCGCTCGCGCGCGCGCACCCGACGCGCTTCTTCGTGGTGGCCACGGGCGCGGTGGCCGACGCCGAGCGCTGGATGGCCGACCTCGAGTCGCTGGCGGGGGCCGAGGGAGTCGCACTCTATCCGCCGCGCGAGGGGTTCGGCGAGGTGGAGCCCCACGCCGAGGTGGCGGGCGAGCGCGTGGAGACGGTGGAGCGCCTCGTGCGCGGCCAGGTGCGGGTGCTGTGCACGACGGCGCGCGCGCTGCTCGAGCGCACGCGGCTGCCGCGCGCCCTCGCCGACCTGCGGCTCGAGCTCCGCCGCGGCGAGCAGTTCCGCCCCGAGGCGCTGGCCGAGCGGCTGGACGCGATGGGGTTCGCGCGGGTGGAGCTGGTCGAGGACGTGGCGCAGTTCGCGATGCGCGGCGGGATCTTCGACATCTACTCGTTCGGCATGGCCGAGCCGGTGCGCCTCGAGTTCTGGGGCGACGAGCTGACGGAGATCCGCCACTTCGACCTGATGTCGCAGCGCTCGGTGCGCGAGGTGGACGTGGCGATCGTGCTGCCGGTGGACGGCGCGCTGCCGGTGGCCACCGACGACGAGACGCGCGTGTCGATCGCGGAGCTCTGGCCGGCCGATACGGTGCTGGTGGTGCCCGAGGGGGCGCACCTCGAGCCGGAGCTCGAGCGCACGTGGCGCGAGGCGGAGCACCACGTGGAGCTGGCGCGGCGCCGCGGCGAGGACGCGCCCGATCGCGCGTCGCTCTTCCTCCCGCCGCCCGCACTCGAGGCGCTGCTCGGCCGCGCGAGCCGCGTGAGCCTCGAGCCGGCGGGCACCGAGGGGGCGCTGGCGTTCCCGCTGCGCGCGCCGGAGGCGATCGACCGCGACATCGCGCGCCTCAAGCGGATCGTCGCCGACGGCGTGCCGACGATGATCCTGTGCGACAACGCGGGGCAGGCCGAGCGCCTCGAGGAGCTGCTGGGCGACAAGTACGGGACGCAGACGGCGGCCGCGCTGGTGATCGGCGTGCTCGGGGGTGGGTTCCTGCTGCCGCCGGGCGAGGGTCGCGCCGGCGTGCGCGTGCTCACCGACCACGAGGTGTTCCGCCGCGAGCGCCGGCTGCGCCGGTCGCGCCGCTATGGCGCCGGCGTGGCGATGGAGACCGTCACGGCGCTCAAGCCCGGCGACTTCGTCGTGCACCTCGAGCACGGCGTCGGGATCTACCGCGGGCTCCAGACGATCTACGTGAAGGAGAGCACGATCGAAGTGGCCGTGCTCGAGTACGAGGGGGGCGACCGGCTCAACGTCCCGCTCTACCGGCTCGACCAGATCGAGCGCTACCGGGCGGCGGCGGACGTCACGGACGACAGCCCGCCGCCCCGGCTGCACAAGCTGGGAGGGAAGAAGTGGGCGCAGCAGCGCGAGCGGACGCTCAAGTCCATCGAGCTGATGACGCAGGAGCTGCTGGTGCTGTATGCCCGGCGCCACGTGGCCACGCGCGACCCGCACTATCCCGACGGCGCGTGGCAGCGGCAGCTCGAGTCGAGCTTCCTGTTCGAGGACACCCCCGACCAGGTGAAGGCGACCCGCGACGTGAAGGGGGACATGGAGCGCGTGCGCCCGATGGACCGGCTGCTCGTGGGCGACGTGGGCTACGGCAAGACCGAGATCGCGGTGCGCGCGGCGTTCAAGGCGGTGCAGTCGGAGCGGCAGGTGGCGGTGCTGGTGCCGACGACGATCCTCGCGGACCAGCACTTCCGCACCTTCACCGAGCGGCTCGCCGACTTCCCCGTCAAGGTGGCGGCGCTCTCGCGGTTCCAGACGGCCAAGGAGCAGGCGGCGGTGATGGCCGGGCTCGCCGACAAGACGATCGACATCGTGATCGGCACGCACCGGCTGCTGTCGGAGGACGTGAAGTTCGCGCGCCTGGGGCTCGTGGTGGTCGACGAGGAGCACCGGTTCGGCGTCAAGCACAAGGAGCGGCTCAAGCAGCTCAAGCTCGACACCGACGTGCTGACGCTGACGGCGACGCCGATCCCGCGCACGCTGCACCAGTCGCTCGCGGGGCTCCGCGACATGACGCTCATCCAGACGCCGCCGCGCGACCGGTCGCCGGTGCTGACCTTCGTCGAGCCCTGGGACGACGCGCTCATCGAGGAAGGAATCGCGCGCGAGCTGGACCGGGGCGGGCAGGTGTTCTTCGTCCACAACCGGATCGAGACGATCCTCGGCGTGGCCGACCACCTGCAGCGCCTCGTGCCGCGGGCGCGGATCGCGGTGGGCCACGGCCAGATGAAGGAGCGCGACCTCGAGGAGGTCATGCGGCGGTTCGTGCGCGGCGAGGTGGACGTGCTGGTGAGCACGCTGATCGTCGAGAGCGGGCTGGACGTGCCGAACGCGAACACGATGTTCGTGAACCGCGCCGACTACTTCGGGCTCGCGCAGCTCTACCAGTTGCGCGGGCGCGTGGGCCGCTCGCACCGGCGCGCCTACTGCTACCTGCTCGTGCCCGACCAGGTGGACCTCGACGCCGAGCGGCGGCTGCAGGTGCTCGAGCACCACACGGAACTGGGGAGCGGCTACCAGGTGGCGCTTCGCGACATGGAGCTGCGCGGCGCGGGCAACCTGCTGGGGCCGGAGCAGTCGGGATTCGTGCAGGCGGTGGGGTTCGACCTCTACCTCAAGATGCTGGAGGCGGCGGTCAAGCGCGTCACGGCCGGCGACGAGACGCGCCGCGTGGTGCCGGCCGACGTGTCACTCGACCAGCCGCACTTCCTGCCCGACGACTACGTGCCGACGCCCGAGGCGAAGCTGGACCTGTACCGCCGGATCACGGCGGCGACGACGGCCCCGGAACTGGAGGCGCTGCGCGCCGAGGCGCGCGACCGGTTCGGGCCGCTGCCGACGCCGGCCAAGGCGGTGTTCAGCGTGGCGCTCCTGCGCGTGATCGGGGGCACCCTCGGCATCGAGGGGGTGCTGGTGCGGGGGGAGGAGGCCCGCATTACATTCCATGATTCTGCCGCCCCCCGCCTCAAGGCGCTGTCGGCGGCCTTCCACGGCGTCCAGTTCCAGGCCGACGTGAAGCGCGCGCACCCGCTCTCGCTCAAGCTGACCCGGCTTGGCGGCGCGGAGATCCTCGATGGCCTGGTGCAGGCCCTCCGGAACCTCGCCCCCGACGGGCGGGGCGCCTGAGCGCTCCTTCGTCTTGTCTCCTTCCCGAGTTGCCACGCATGTCGCTGCTTCGCTATTCCGTCGCGATCCTCACCCTCGGCCTCGGCGCCTGCGACTCGCTCGGCGCGCACGCGAGCGTCGTCGCCAAGGCCGGTGCGCGCGAGCTGTCGGTTGACCGGCTCGGGAACCTGATCGGCCAGTCGGCCGCGCCGGTCCGCAAGGACGTGGCGCGCTCGATCGCCGAGGTGTGGGTGGACTACCAGCTGCTGGCCGAGGCCGCGGCCGCGGGCGACACGCTGGGCGACCTCAAGCTGGTGGACGAGACGATGGCGCCGGTGATGCAGCGCGCGCGCATCGACGCCCTCTTCCAGGAAGTGTCGAAGGCGTGGAAGGACAAGCCGCTCGACTCGACGGGGCTCGAGGGGCGCTACAACAACGGCGAGTTCCTCGCCGCGCGCCACATCCTGATCCCGGTCACGCAGGGCTCGCCGCCGGACTCCGTGTCCAAGTTCCAGGCCCAGGCCAGCCAGCTCGCGAAGCAGCTCAACGCCGGCAACTTCGCGGCGATGGCGCAGAAGTTCTCGAAGGACCCGAGCTCCGCGCAGCGCGGCGGCGACCTCGGGATCTTCCCCAAGGGCGCGATGGTGCCGGAGTTCGAGCGCGGGCTGCTCAACCTGAAGCCCGGCGAGATCTCGGCGCCGATCCGCACCTCGTTCGGCTACCACCTGATCCGCCGCGCGACGTACCCGGAAGTGAAGGCCGAAGTGGCGAAGGCCGCGCTCGGCAAGCAGCTGGCCGCCGCGGAGAGCACCTACCTCGCCAAGCTCGAGACCGACGGCAAGATCGACATCAAGAACGACGCGGCGCTCACGGCCAAGGCCGTGGCGATCGACCTCGAGGGGCACTTCGACGACAAGACGGTCATCGCCACGATGAAGGGCGGCGACTACACGGCCGCGATGCTCGCCAAGCTGATGCGCACGCTGCCGGAGAAGAACCAGCTCATCACCCAGCTGCCGCAACTGCCGGACTCGATCATCATCGGGCGCTTCGTGAAGGCGGTCGTGCGGGCCGAGCTGCTGTCGCGCGAGGCCGACGCGAAGGGGATCAAGACCGACACCGCGCTGGTCGGCAACGTGCACCGCGCCTTCTTCAACATGGTCAAGGGCGCGTGGAACGGCCTCGGCATCGCGCCGGCGATGCTCGACAGCGCCGGGAAGGCGCCCGCCGACGCCAAGCTCAAGCTGGCGGCCGACCGCGTCGAGGCGTTCATGGACGGGCTGATCAAGCAGCAGGTGCAGTTCGTCGAGGTGCCGCCGCCGCTCGAGGCCGCGCTCCGCATGAAGTACAAGTCGTCGATCGACAAGGCCGGGATCGACCGCGCGGTCGAGAAGGCGCAGAAGGTGCGCACCGCGGCGGACTCGGCGAAGGCCAAGAGCGAGCCGCCGTCGGCGGTGCCGGTCCCGGCCCCCGCGCCGGCCGCCCCCGCGCCGGGCACGAAGAAGCCGTAACGCCGCACGACACGCCGCCCGGGGGGAACCTCCCTCCGGGCGGCGTTTATCTTGGAGACCATGCGTCGCCTCATCGCCTGCACCCTGTTCGCGCTCTGCCTGGCCGCCCCCGCGGCCGCGGCCCAGGACTCCGCCGCCACCGGCGCGTCGCTGGCCGGCGCCAAGTGGAAGGACCCGTACGTGCTCGACCAGGTGGTCGGGATCGTGGGCGACCGCGCGATCCTGTGGAGCGACGTGCTGATCGCCATCGGCGGGCGGCTCCGCGGCCAGCCCGTGCCGGCGGAGCCCGCCGAGCAGCTCAAGCTGGCCCAGGAGGCGCTGCAGCAGCTGGTGGACGAGGAGGTGCTCGTCCAGCGCGCACGCCGTGACACGAGCATCAAGGTCACGGACGCCGAGGCGAACACGCAGGTGGACAACACGCTCAAGCGGATCCGCGAGCAGTTCAAGAGCGAGGCGGAGCTGCGCGACGCGCTGCGGAAGGAAGGGCTCGGCACGATCGAGGACTACAAGAAGAAGCTGAGCGAGGACACCAAGCGGCAGCTGCTGCAGGAGCAGCTGATCCAGAAGGCGAAACGGGACGGCAAGCTGCTGCCGGGCACGGTGACCGAGACGGAGGTGACGGAGGCGTTCGAGCGGAATCGCGCGACGCTGCCCAAGCGCCCGGCCACGGTGGCGTTCCACCAGATCGTGATCGCGCCGACGGCGAGCGACAGTGCCAAGCGGCTCACCTACCTCAAGCTCGACTCGATCGGGCGCGAGCTGCTCAAGGACCCGTCGCGGTTCGAGTCGGTGGCCAAGAGCGTGTCGCAGGACCCGGGCTCGAAGGAGCAGGGAGGCGACCTCGGGTGGAACCGGCGCGGCCAGATGGTGCCGGCGTTCGACCGGATGATGTTCTCGCTGCCGCCCAACACGCTCTCGCCGATCGTCGAGACGCCGTTCGGCTTCCACATCATCCGCGTGGACCGCGTGCTGCCGGCCGAGGTGAAGGCGCGGCACATCCTGCTCCGCCCGAACATCGACTCGGCGGACGTGAAGCGCGCCGCCAAGCTCGCCGACTCGGTCGTGCAGGCCTGGCGCGCGGGGGCCGACTATGACTCGCTCTCGCTCCGCTTCCACGACCAGCGCGAGGAGCGCGGAAGCGCGACGCCGTTCGTGGCGGACTCGCTGCCGCCGGCCTACCAGAAGGCGCTCGCCGGCTCGAAGAAGGGGGACGTGGTCGGGCCGTTCCAGATCGTGGACGCGCGGACCAACCTGCCCAAGTTCGTGCTCGCCAAGGTCATCACGACGACGGAGCCGGGCGAGTACACGCGCGACGAATTCAAGGAGAAGATCCGCGACCAGCTCTCGCAGGAGAAGGCGATCCGCCGGCTGATCGACCTGTTCCGGAAGGAGACGTACGTGAAGGGAACGCTGACCGCGCTGCCGGCCCCGCTCAAGTAGGCTGCCGCATGCACACGAGCGGCACGCGGGTGCGGCTCGCGGTCACGCTGGGCGACGCACGGGGGATCGGGCCCGAGATCGTGGCCAAGGCGCTCGCGACGGCGGCGGTGCGGGACGCGGCCGACCTGGTGTGCGTGGGGCCGCGCGGCACCGAGGTGGACGTGCAGGAGGCGGTCGGCGACTGGCAGCCGACGTCGGGGGTCGCGCAGGCGGGGCGGCTTGCCGCGCGCGCGATCGAGCGGGCCGTGGAACTGGCGCAGTCGGGCGCGGTGCACGGCATCGTGACGGCCCCGATCGACAAGGCGGCGCTGCTCGCGGGCGGGGTGCACGACCCGGGACACACCGAGATGCTGGCGCGGCTCACGGGTCGCGAGGTCGCGATGATGCTCGCCTCGTACCGGCTGCGCGTGGTGCTGGCGACGACCCACATCGCGCTCCGCGACGTGCCGGCGGCGGTGACGGCCGAGGCGATCGCCCGTGCGGCGCGGGTGACGCGGCACGGGCTCGTGCACGATTTCGGGATCGCGGCGCCCAGGATCGCGCTGTGCGCGCTCAATCCGCACGGCGGCGACGGCGGCCGGTTTGGCGACGAGGACGAGCGCGTGCTGCGGCCCGCGGCGGCGGCGGCGGGGCTCGCCGGGCCGTTTCCGGCGGACACGGTGTTCGTGCGCGCGATGCGCGGCGAGTTCGACGCGGTGATCGCGCCCTACCACGACGTCGGGATGACGGCGATCAAGGTCGCGTCGTTCGGCTCGGCGGTGAACGTGACGCTGGGGCTCCCGTTTCCGCGCACGTCGCCGGACCACGGCACGGCGGTGGACATCGCGGGACAGGGGCGCGCGGACGCGTCGAGCATGGTGGCGGCGATCCAGCTCGCGGTGACGCTCGCCCGGCGGCGTCGCGCGGACGCGCTCGCGCGGGCGTAACGCCGGGGCGCGCGATCCGGGGGACGGCGCCGTTCCGCCCCTGCGGTCCCGGCGTTAGCGTCCAAGATGGACTCCTCGCATGCCCACGGACGCGGCGCGCTCGATCCGCACGCCCACGCGCAGGGGCACGCGCACGACCATGCGCACGGTCATGCCCATGGGCATGATCACGCGCACGGTCACGATCACGGCCACGCGCACGGCATCGGGCACCACCACCACCATCACGTCGGATCGGGCCCCGAGGCGACGCGCCGGCTGACGTGGGCGCTCGCGATCACGGCGCTGTTCCTGGTCGCGGAGCTGGTGGGCGGCATCCTCGCCAACTCGCTGGCGCTGCTGGCGGACGCCGGGCACATGTTCACCGACGTCGGGGCGCTCGCGCTGTCGCTGTTCGTGGCGTGGTACGCGCAGCAGCCGTCGAACGCGCGCAAGACGTACGGGTACCTGCGGCTCGAGATCCTCGCCGCGTTCGTGAACGGCGCGACGCTGCTGCTCGTGTCGGCGTGGATCCTGTACGAGGCCGTGCAGCGGTTCCGCACACCGGAGGCGACGGAGGGCGGGCTGATGCTCGCGGTCGCTGTGGTCGGGCTCGCGGCCAACCTCGTGTCGGCGTGGATCCTGCGGCCGCGCGACGGCGACTCGATCAACATGCGCGGGGCGTACCTGCACATCATCGGCGACGTCCTCGGGCTGCTGGGGACGGTGGTGGCGGCGGTGATCATCCGGCAGACCGGGTGGACGCTGGCCGACCCGATCGTGTCGGTCGTGATGACGGTGCTGATCGTGAAGAGCTCGTGGGCGCTGGTGAAGGAGTCGCTGGACATCCTGATGGAGGCGGCGCCCGCGCACATCTCGTGCGACGACGTGCGCGTGGCCCTCAAGAAGATTCCCGGCGTGACCGAGGTGCACGACCTCCATGTCTGGACGCTGACGTCGGGGGTGGTGGCGATGAGCGCGCACGCCGTGGTACCCGAGTCGGAGCGGCACCAGGCGGTGCTGGAGGCGGCGCACTCGACGGTGGCCCGGTTCGGGATCCACCACGTGACGGTGCAGCTGGAGCGCGACCCGCTCCGGGACCGGGAGCAGCATTTGCACGCCTGAGGTCCACGCGGTTTCTTTCTCCGGTCCCCGCGCCGCCCGACCCCAAGCACCCAGCCCACCCCGATGGCCCAGCTCGATCGCCTCCTCTCGGTGATGGTCACGAACAAGGCGGACTCCATCCAGCTCGTGGAGGGGGACGTCGCGAAGATGCTGATGGCGCAGGGCGAACCGCGACCGCTGACCAAGGCGCCCCTCACGGCACCGCAGGTGTTGGCGCTCCTGTCGGAGATCGCGCCGGCCGAGGATCGGGCGAAGCTCTCCGCGGGGCAGGGGACGACCTTCCGCTACGACAACGAGGACGGGACGTTCGGCGTGCGCGTGCGGAAGGGCGACGCGGGGTGGATGGTGAGCATGGCCGTGGATGCGCACGGCGAGTTCCAGCGCATGACGGGGACCTTCCGCGCGATGGAGGAGCCGCCGGCGCCCAGCGCCGCGGCCTCGGCGGCCCCCTCCGCCCCGACGGCGGCGGCCGCGCCGCCCGTGGCGCCCGGCGCGCCCCCCGGGGCACCGCACCTCCGGCAGTCGCGGATCCTGCGCATGCAGAGTTCGGTGCCGTTGGCCGAGGCCAAGGGCGAGATCGACGCGCTGCTGACGACGCTCGTGACCAAGGGCGGCTCGGACCTCCACCTGCGCGTGGGGGAGCCGCCGGTCATCCGCCTGCACGGCGAGATGATGCGCCTCGAGGGGAAGCGGCCGCTCGAGGACGAGATGCTGCGGGCGATGATCTTCGCGATCATGCCGGAGAAGAACAAGCAGGAGTTCGCCGAGACCAACGACTCGGACTACGCGTACGAGATCGAGGGGGTGGCGCGCTACCGCGCGAACGCGATGATGGAGCGGAAGGGGATGGCGGCGGTGTTCCGCGTCATCCCGGCCACGGTGGTGACGGTCGAGCAGATGAAGGTGACGCAGGAGGTGCAGAACCTCTGCTACCTGACCAAGGGGCTGGTGCTCGTCACGGGCCCGACGGGCTCGGGGAAGTCCACGACGCTGTGCGCGCTGATCGACCTGGTGAACCGCTCGCGCACCGACCACGTGATCACGATCGAGGACCCGATCGAGTTCGTGCACCCGAACAAGAACTGCATCGTCACGCAGCGGCAGGTCGGGGTGCACACCAACTCGTTCAAGAGCGCGCTGCGCGCGG
>JACQES010000024.1 GCA_016200495.1 Gemmatimonadota bacterium | reverse complement strand
CGCGCACGGCGTAGTCCACCACGCGCCCGCTCGCCCCGGCCTGCACGACCGAAAGGAAGCGCTCCTCGAGCCGTCCCCCCTCGCTCGTGATCGCCTGCTGCACCGCGTCCACCCGGGTGCCGACCACCCGTCGCACCGCCTCGGCGAGCGCTTCCTCCACGGCGACGCGTCGCGCATCCTCGAGGCTCTGCCCACGGGCAATCGCGAGCCGGTGGTCCACGGTCACGCGGGCGGCGCCCTGCGCGCTCTCCGCCGGCAGGCCCGCGCACGCGACCGCCGCGACGGCGCACGCGATGCGGCGCGATCGACGCGCGATGCCCGCCAAGCCGCACCTCATGGGGCGCTCCCCCCGATCAACGGCCGCTCGGGGGCGTTGGACGTCAGCTCCGGAGTCTGTTCGCGGTTCTTGAGGCGGCGCGACAGCGGCACGATGCTCGTCGTGGTGAAGTCGGCCAGCTCCTGCAGCGTGATGCGCCCGTCCCCGTTGCGATCGGCCGCCCCCCGCAGCCCCTTGAAGAGGAAGTAGCTGAAGAGGCCATGCTTCTTCTCCTCGTACCAGCCGCTCACCTGGTTCGCGGCCGATGCGGCGAGCACCCCCGCGTTCGGCGCCTGCAGGAGCGGGGCCTCCACGCGCAGGAGCGCGGGACTGATCCCCTTGAACAGCGAGCCACGGTCCGACGTCCCGCTGAAGCACGCGTCGAGCATCACGGTGACGGACTTGAGGGGCAGCTTCCCGAGGTTCTGGTACAGCACGTCGAGCGAATACCCGGTCAGCTGGAGCAGCTGGGGATCCGCGTCCACCGGCACCAGGTAGGCGCGCGCACTCGTCGGGTCGGGCGCACCATGCCCGCTGTAGAAGACGAACACGTCGCTCGCGCTGTCGGGGGCGAGGTAGTTGTAGAGCTGCCCCTTCTCGTTCCCCTTGTCGCCGAAGATCCGGGTGAAGGTCGAGAGACTCGCGTTCTCCTCGAAGATCACGTTGTCCGGGCGGAAGCCGAACGTGCGCACGAGGTACTCGCGCATCGTGCGCGCGTCGTTGACCGCGAAGTCCACCGGCGGAACGTCGCGCTTGCTGTAGCCGCGGTTCCCGATCACCACCGCCACCGCCTTGTCGCGCAGGACCGTTCCCTGGGGGATGTTCACGTCCACGTCCGACGAGAGCGCGTCGTCGACGCTCGCGGACGGAGCGGGGGCGGTGGGCGGTGCCGCGAGCCCCGGGGCGGCTGCGGCCACCGCACCAGCCAGCGCCCGATCAATCACCACCGACCGGAGTTGCGGCGCGGGCAGCCGCTCGTTGGATGCGAGCACCTGGCGGTTGCGCTGCTGCACGCGCGCGAGCGCGGTCGCGTCGCTCGAGCGCGCCGCCTGCACGGCCGAATCCGTCTCGATGGCCTGCTGCTGCGCCAGTCGCGCCGCGCGCGCCGCCGCCAGCCGCGCCGGATAGGCCGCCCGCGCGCGCGCATACTCGCGGTGCGATTCGTCGTCGCTTCGGCTTCCCCACCAGAGGTTGAGCAGCCCGCCCGCCAGGGCGCCGCCCGCCGCGATCCCAATCTGGCATCCGCTCGACGCGCCCAGCGAGACCGACGCGCCCGGCGCGACGGGCGTGCCGTTCGACAGGTAGCCGCCTGACGACGGCGCCGTGACCGACTGTCCGCATACCGCGCTGCTCGCCGCGAAGCCCGCGCCGCCCACCAGCGCGCTTCCCAGCACGAATCGCCAGAGGCCGCTTCCGTTGGTCGGCAGCGGCGGCGAATCCAGCGTGTCGGGCAGGATCGGGTAGCGCGCCGAAAGCCCGAGCTGCTGCACGATCTCGCGATCGCTGCGAACCGGAGGCCACGCCGTCGTGTCGCCGGGCAACGCCACCTTCACCACCACTTCCACGCCGGCCCGCGGCGTGACGGCGACCTCGCGCACCGTCGTCCCGCGCAGGACCGACACGCGCACGGGCTGCAGGGGCGACACGCGCACGCGCGTGGGGGCGGTGCCGACCGTGTCCGCATCCACCATCACCAGCGCGCTGTCGCCGTCGGTCTCGACCGCGATCGACCCGCCCGCGAAGCAGATGCCGCTCAGCGCCTGGATCGTCTCCGGGCTCGCACCCGCGTCGCGCAAGCGTGTCCGCGTCGCGCCGACCAGCCCGAAATCGATGCAATCGAGCCGCAGTTGGTCGAGCATGCGGTCCACGGTCACGCCGCTGCGCAGCAGGCGCACGACGTCGTCGAGTGAGCGCGCGCGCGACTGCCCGGCCGCCGGTGACCCGACGGCGAGGAGGAGGGCGGCCAATGCCACGAGGCGGGGCCGCGTGATGAACGGCGCCCGGGTGCGAGCGAGCGGCGAGGTGCGCGTCATCCCCGGCACTCCAGTCTCGAGAGGATGCGTTGCAGCGTCGGCGCGAGCGTGGTCCCCGTCGCCAGCCGCGCGGACTGCGCGAGCGAGGCGCACGCGGCCTCCGTCTCGCCGAGATAGGCGTGCGCCTGACCGGCGTACATCAGGGCGCGCGTGGAGTCCGCGCGCTTGGTCGCGCGCGCGAGCACCTCGCGCGCGCCGGCGAGCGCACGCGTCACGTCCGCCTCGGCGTTCTCGTCCTGCAGCAGCTGCCGTACCCTGGCGAGGTCGCGCTCGGCGTCATAGCCTGTGGCGGTGGACGGCGTGCCGGTCCCGCCGCCCGCTGACCCGGGATCCTGCCGCGAGGATCCGGACCTCGTTTCGTCAGGCGACGCGGCGGACTGCGGGACCGCCGTGGGCTGCGGGGCCCGCACGCCGGTCGCGAGGGCAGCGCTGTGCCCCGTGTCGCTCCCGCGACCGCGGCCGGCGGCGTCACGCAGGGAGTCCGTCGCGGTACGCGACGGTCCGATGATGCGCACGGCGCCGCGCCCCGGCGCATCCTGCGGTGCACCGGACGCCTGCCCACGCGCGGTGGAGTCTCGCACGACGCGTCCGTCCACGACGGGTGCCCCGAGGGTCTCGGGGAGACCACCCTCGCGGTCGCGCCCCGACTCCCGAGAGGCACGGCGGACCGCGAGCCCCTGCCACGTGAGCGCACCGATCGCGACGACGACGGCCACGATCGCGCCCCAGCGCCGTCGCCGCGCCCGCGCCGTTGTCGGACTTGCGTCGCCTCCCTCGAGCACGCGCACGGCCACGACATCACCCGCTCCGGCGGCCGGCGGTTCGGCGGCAGGCTCTGGCTCGAGCGTGCCGGGCTGCGCACGCGTCACCGACGTGAGCAGCTGGGTTCTCGCTTCATCGACGCTCGGTGGCACGGCGGCGATCTGCGCCGTCAATCGCTGCGCGAAGATCGTGACGCTGGCGTGTCGCTCCGCCGGCTCCCGATGCAGCGCCGTGGCCAGGGCTGCCTCGAGTCCATCGGACCATGACACGCCGGGTGCGGCGGAGCGCAGGCTGCGCGCCGGTCGCACCATCCGCGCCGCCACCTGCTGCTGCTGCGTCGCCGCCTCGAATGGCAGCGATCCGGTCAGCAACTCGAACGCGATCACCGCCAGGGTGAACTGGTCGCTCGCGGGCCCCGGCACCTCGCCCGCCAGCTGCTCGGGACTCATGTAGAGTGGCGTACCCACGATCAGGCCGCTGCTCGTGATGCGCTGCGCGGCCTCGGCGT
>JACQES010000253.1 GCA_016200495.1 Gemmatimonadota bacterium | reverse complement strand
GGCGCTGCGCGTGCTCGCGGAGGCGGGGGCGTTCGACACCATGGTGGCGCACGAGCCGGAGGCGAAGCGACGGCGCGCGGCGCTCTGGCAGGTGCTGGCGGCGGAGCGCGGCACGGCCGGGCCGCTCGCGCCCCGCGCGGTGAGCGTGGCCGCCGGCACGGAGCGCGTCCCGTCCATGACGCGCCTCGCGCTGACCGAGGCGGACTACCGCATGACCGGCGTGTCCCTCGCCGGGCACCCGATGGTGCACGCGCGCGAACGGCTCACGCGGCTCGGGGCACGCACGGCGCGGCAGCTGTTGCGCGAGGGACGCGACGGCGGCTGGATCACGACCGCGGGGCTCGTGATCTGCCGGCAGCGACCGGGGACGGCCAAGGGGTTCGTGTTCCTGACGCTGGAGGACGAAACGGGGATGATCAACATCGTGGTGACGCCCAAGCGGTTCGAGGCGCAGGCGCTGATGATCACGACGACGCAGCTGTTGCTCGTGCGCGGCGTGCTGCAGGTGGAGCAGACGGTGGTGAACGTGAAGGCGCGCGGGTTCGAGGCGCTGGACGTGCAGGCGGGAGGGGAGCACTACAAGAGTCATGATTTTCATTGAGGCGAAGCAATACTTCGCTACACGCGGCACGTCTTAGGCTGGCGCATCGGACAGACTACGATGAATTTCCGATGCGAAGGCGCAGCTCGACCGATCACGCCGAGGAAACATGGGACAGACAACGGGGATCGAGTGGACGGATGCGACGTGGAACCCTGTGACGGGATGCACGCAAGTCAGCGCGGGATGTGACCACTGCTACGCCAAGACGCTCGCCCACCGCCTGCTGAGCGACCATTACACGCGCCGTACACCGGTCAACGATACGGCGGACACACGAACCGATCCATTTGCAGTCCGCCTGTGGCCGGAGCGACTCCGTGATCCACACAACTGGGCGACCGCACGGCGCGTCTTCGTGAACAGCATGAGCGATCTCTTCCATGGGGACATCCCTGAAGCGTTCGTAAGGGAGATCTTTCGGGTGATGCTCGACACGCCCCGACACGTCTACCAAGTGCTGACGAAGCGTCCGGGGCGAATGGCGCGCTTCGTGCGCCGCAACGCCGACCTCTTCGTGTCCGGCGTTGTCCCCGGCCACATCTGGCTTGGAGCGTCGGTCGAGAACCAGCGTGCATCACATCGAGTCTCACAGCTCCGACTGGTACCCGCCGAGATGCGCTTTCTTTCGTGTGAACCGTTGCTCGGCCCGCTCCGGCTCGACCTGGCCGAGATTGACTGGGTCATTGTCGGTGGCGAAAGCGGCACCGTGCATCGCCAGATGGACCTCGAGTGGGCGAGAGCGATTCGTGATCAATGCAGCGCCGCCAACGTTGCTTTCTTTTTCAAGCAGGTCGGCGGTCGAACACCGAAAGCCGGCGGCAGACTGCTCGATGGTCGAGAATGGGACGAGTATCCAGAAATAGACCTCGTGACATCCGCATGACCGGGTCGAACGCAATCAACAGCCTCGCGGACGACGGGCTCTACCTGCCGACCATCAAGCGGCATTCGCTCGAGAAGATCAGACTGCACAATCGATATGCGGACATCTTCGCGGCCGCGATGGCCAAGAAGTGGCCTCAACTCGCATATGTCGGGCTCTTCGCCGGTGCTGGTCGGGCGCGTCTCGCGGACTCCGGTGAAATCATCGAGACCTCGGCACTAGCGATCCATCGTCAGAAGGTACCCTTCACACACCACATCTACGTCGACCATGACCGACGGTGCGTGGACGCGCTCCAGCGACGCCTGCGCACGACCGCAGCCTCAGCGCGCGCGACGTTCATCGAACGCGACGTCAACGACTGCGCAAGCGAAGTCGTCGCGGCACTGCCCTCATACAGCAAAGGTCAGGGCCTTCTGTCGTTCTGCTTCGTTGACCCGTTCGATCTCCAACTCAAGTTCAGCACGATCCGCACCCTCAGCCGAAAGAAGATAGACTTTCTCGTGCTGCTCATGCTCGGGATGGACGGTCTCCGCAACTTCAGCCGGTATTACAACGACAGATCGTCACCGCGAATCGGAGACTTTCTCGATTCTCCCAGGTGGCGCGAGGAATATGCCGCGATACAGGGACGCGGACGACCGCTGCGATTCCTCTTGCACCGATTCGACGAGCGCATGGTCGGGCTCGGCTATTTGTCGGCGATGAACGAGCAGGTAACGGTGAAAGCGCACGGAACCGGCGTGGTCCAATACGTGCTCGCGCTCTACTCCAAGCATCAGACAGGCGCAAAGTTCTGGCGCGAAACGGTCCGCACGCTGGATGCTCAGCTCGATCTTCCATCGCTCTAGGCAAACAGCCGGGATTCGTACTTGAAGAGGTCTCTTTCTTTGACTATAATGGTCAGATGAAGACCGTCGCCATCACGGACCTGAAGGCCCGCCTGTCCGCCTACCTCGACCGCGTCCGCGGCGGCGAGGAGATCGGCGTGACCGATCGCGGGCGGCTGATCGCGCGCCTGGCGCCCGTCGAGGGAGCCGAGCACGCGGAGAGCCGCCGGGACCTGCTGCTGCGCACGGGGCAGCTCAAGTCGCCGGCCGCAGCGCTCCCGCGCGATTTCCACCAGAAGGGGGCGCCGGCCGATCCGGCGGGGCGTTCGCTGGCGGCGCTGCTCGAGGAGCGGAGCGAGGGCTGGTGAGGTTCTGGGACGCGAGTGCGATCGTGCCCCTGCTCCTTCGCCAGCCTTGCACCGCGGCCGCCGTGGCCGCGCACGCGGCGGACCGCGAAATGGTGGTGTGGTGGGGGACGCCGGTCGAGTGTGCGTCGGCGATTGCGCGGCTCCATCGTGAGAAGCACCTGAGCGTGCGCGCCGAGCGGGACGCGCGTACGCGGCTCGCGACGATCGCGCGCAGCTGGTACGAACTGCAGCCCGGGGACGCGGTGCGGAACCAGGCGATGCGGCTGTTGCGCGTGCATGCGCTGCGCGCGGCCGATGCGCTGCAGTTGGCGGCGGCGCTCGAGTGGTCGGGGACGCCGGCACAGGGGGCGTTCGTGACCTTCGACGCACGGCTCAAGGCGGCGGCGGAGCGCGAGGGGTTCGCGGTCGAACCGTAGGGGGCGCGCGCCGCAGGAATCGGGTCGCGCCGCGTGGGCGCGCGCGGCCATCGTTGGGCATGCCGACCATCGCCCAGCGCCTCGCCGCGCTCGACTGGGACGCGATTGCCGCCGAGCTCGACGCGCGTGGCCTCGCGACCACGCCGCCCGTGCTCACGCCAGGCGAGTGCGCCGCGCTCGCGGCCCTGTACGACGAACCCGCGCGCTTCCGCTCGACGGTGGACATGGCACGCCACCGGTTCGGCGCGGGCACGTACAAGTACTTCGCGCGCCCGCTGCCGGCCGTGGTGGAGGCGCTGCGCGTGCACGCGTATCCGCACCTGGCGCGCGTGGCCAACGAGTGGGCGGCGCGGCTCGGGAGTGCGACGCGGTATCCGGCGACGCTCGACGCGTTCCTCGCGCAGTGCGCCGAGGCCGGGCAGCCGAAGCCGACGCCGCTGCTGCTGCGCTACGAGGCGGGCGGGTACAACTGCCTGCACCGCGACCTCTATGGTGACGTGTTCTTCCCGATCCAGATGCTGGGGTTCCTCGACCGGCCGGGGGTGGACTACGGCGGTGGCGAGTTCCTGATCGTCGAGCAGCGGCCGCGCGCGCAGTCGGCGGCGGAAGTCGCGGCCGGAGCGCAGGGGGCGTTCGCGTTCTTCACGACACAGGTGCGGCCGGTGACGGGGACGCGCGGCACGTACCGCGTGCAGGTGCGGCACGGCGTGAGCCGCGTGCACTGGGGGGTGCGGCGGACGCTCGGCGTGATCTTCCACGACGCGCGGTAGGGCGCGTCGCGCGAGCGGGGTCGGCGAGCGAGACGGCGCGGCGGCACGCGGCGCGCGAAGGGGCGCGGCGCGCGAAGGGGCGCGGCGCGCGAAGGGGCGCGGCGTGCGAAGGGGCGCGGTGTGCGAAGGGGCGCGGTGTTCTGAGGCGCCTCGAGCCCATTGCGCCGCTGCGGCCGCTCGCCGGCGGGAGGCGAATGGACACGCACGTGCTTGACACGATCTTGCACGGAGAGCCATGCTGACCGACGTCGCATCGCCCGAGCCGTTCCCGCCGCACCTCCCTTCCGCCCTCGCGATGACCGTCCGCACGCTGATCCGCGCCGCCTCGCTGGCCACGGCGCTCCCCGCCGCCCTCGCCCTCGCCGCCACCCTGCCCTCGCCCGCGCGCGCGCAGGACGCGCGCGCGCAGGTGCTCGCGCTCGCCGACTCGGGCCTCGCCGCGATCTCGCGCGGCGACTGGGTCGCGTTCACCGACCTCATGGTCCCCGAGGCGATGCTCTTCCCGACGCGCGAGGTCAACGGCGCGCCGACGTACGCCCCGCGCACGCGCGAGCAGCAGCGCACGGCCTCGGGGCGCACGAAGATCACCGAGCGCGGCTGGAACGGCGAGGCGCGCGTGGCGGGGCTCACGGCCACGGTCTGGCTGCCGTACGACCTTCACATCGACGGGAAGTGGTCGCACTGCGGCGTTGACACGTTCCTGTTCGTGAAGACGGCGACGGGGTGGAAGATCTCGGCGATGACGTGGAGCGTGGAGCAGCCACCGGCGTGCGCGAAGCACCCGAACGGGCCGCCGACCGAGGCGCGGTAGGCAGTGACGACGCGCCGGTCGTGCGCGGACGGCCTTCGCGCCGCATCCACGCGACGCGTCGCGCGGTGACGGTGGGCGCCGAGGCGGAGGGTCCGCGCTCCCCCATGCACGACCTCGATCGCTTCGTCCTCGCCCAGGCCGGCGACCACGAGCGCGCGCTCGCCGAGTTGCGTGCGGGGGCCAAGCGGACGCACTGGATGTGGTACGTCTTTCCGCAGTGCGAGGGACTCGGCACGAGCGCGATGGCGCGCCGCTACGCGATCACGAGCCTCGACGAGGCGCGCGCCTACCTCGCCCACCCGGTGCTGGGACCGCGGCTCGTCGCGTGCGCGGAGGCGGTGCTCGCGCACCCGGAGCGCTCGGCCCGCGCGATCATGGGCGAGCCGGACGACCTCAAGCTGCGCTCGAGCGCGACGCTCTTCGCGCTGGTGTCGCCGCCGGGCTCGGTGTTCGAGCGCGTGCTCGCGCAGTTCTTCGAGGGCGAACCTGATCAGGCGACGCTGCGCCTCCTCAACGTCGAAGCCGGCCCGACGTGACCCCGGACCGGCTTCGACGAGCCGAACGAAGGTGGGCCCCTCTGCCGACCTACGGCATCGCCGCGATGACGGCGGGCGTCGCGGTCACGAGACGCTCGAGCGTGGCGACCACCTGCGGCGCGCGACGCGGGATCGCCTTGAGTTCGGCGATCTCCTTGGCGAGGGCGCGCGCATCGGCGATCGCGGCGGCGGGTTCGGGCGGCAGCGCGCTGCCGTCGAGCGTGAGGGCGCGCGTGAAGTGGAACGCAGCCCGCTCCATGTCGCGCGCGGCGTCGGGCACGTCGCCGTCGCGCGGCCGCTCGATCACCCACGACACCATCTGCAGGTGGTGCCGTGCGAGGAGCCGGTCGATGGCCATGCAGGTGCGGTCGAGCACCTTGACGCTGGCGACGCTGCCGGCGCGCACGGCGTAGCCGAGCTTCTCGACCTGCGACTCGGCGTCCAGCAACTTGGCGCGCGTGGCGTCCTCGTGGCTGCGGCCGACCTGCTCGCGCAGGTAGAGGCTCGACATGAGGAGCAGGTTGGCAGCCTGCCGCTGGTGCCCGGCGACGAACTGTTCGCGGGCGTCGCGGAACTCGGCGCTGGGCTCGTCCTGCGCGCGGGCGGCCGGCGGCGCCGCGACGGCGAGGGCGAGGATCGCCACGGAGACGATGCGCTTGAACATGGGCACCTCCCGGAGCGGGTGCCGTCGCGCTTCCCCGTGGGACTGTCCGGTCGGGCAGCACCGGTGGGGAATGCCGGACCCGTGCGTGCATGGTGCGACGCGGAAGCGGCGGACGCAGTAGGGGGACGGGGTGCGGCGTGCGCGGGAACGCCGCACACGGGCGCGCGTCAGCGCATGGACACGTACTTGCCCGGCGTGACGCCGGCCCCTCGACGAAACGCGGCCACGAACGCGCTCACGCTCGCGTAGCCCACGGCGAAGGCGCACTGCGAGACGGTCGCGCCATCGGCGAGCATGGTCATGGCGTGCACGAGGCGGGCGCGCTGGCGCCAGGCGCCGAGCGAGAGGCCGGTCTCGTGGGTGAAGAGGCGCTCGAGGGTGCGCACGCTCGCGTTGGCGTGGCGCGCGAGGGCGTGGAGGTCGCGCGCGGCGGCGGGATCGGCGCGGGCGAAGTCGGCGGCGCGGCGCGCGCGCGGATCGGCGGGCACGGGGAGCTCGACCGGGACGACGTGCACGACGACGAGTTCGTCGAGCAGGAGCGCGAGGAGACGGGCCTCGGACGGCACGGCGCGGTCGAGGGTGCCGAGCTGCAGGGCGCGACGAAGCAGCTCGCGCAGCAGGGGAGCGACGCGGATGACGCGCGGCTCGGCGGGAAGGCGCCGGCAGCTCGCGCGCTGCAGGTAGACGCGGCGCAGCACCCCCTGCCCCGCCATGTGCACGCCGTGGAGGAAGCCGGGCGGCATCCAGACGGCCTGCGCCGGCGGGACGACCCAGATGGCGTCGCCGACGTGCACGGTGATGACGCCGCGCGAGGCCCAGACGAGCTGGCCCCATGCACTCCGGTGGGCGCGCCAGTGGTAGCCGGAGCTGAAGCCGACGGTGGCCGAACGCAGCGCAGGGCCCTGGCGGATTTTCGACATTCAATGGCAAACTGGCGCTAACGGGTCCCGGCGGCAACTCGTAGACTCGCTGCGTCCCGCGTTCCCCAGCCCCGGAGCCCCGCCATGCCCGCCCCCGCCCCGCCGCGCTCGCCCGTGCGCCACTTCGCGATCAACGCCGACAACTGCGAGCGCGCGCAGCGCTTCTACGCGGCCGTGTTCGGCTGGCGGTTCAGCGCCTGGGGCCCGCCCGACTTCTTCATGATCGAGACTGGCTCGACCGCGGAGACGCCGGCCATCTTCGGCTCGCTGCAGGGGCGTCGCACGCTGGTCGAGGGCGAGCGGATGACGGGGTTCGAGTGCACGATGGCCGTGGACGACATCGACGCCACCGCGAAGGCGATCGTCGCGGCGGGCGGCACGATCCTGATGCCCAAGACCACGATCCCGACGGTGGGGCACCTGGTCTGGTTCCGCGACACCGAGGGCAACGTGGCGGGGGCGATGCAGCCGGACTCGCGACCGTTGCGCGACGACGCGTAGGCGGCTTCGGACGGTGATGCGTCAGGGGAGGCAGCGCGCCGCCGCGTCGGGTCGCGAGGGTTCCGCCTGAAACGACGAACGCCGCCGCACCGGACTCCGGCGCGGCGGCGTTCCCGTTGAGGCGCGGCTCAGCTGCCCGACTTGACCGGCGCGGGCTGCGGCACGGGCATCGAGCCCTTGGGCTCGTTGACGCCGCGGTGGCACATGACGCAGGTGGCCTTGTCGTACTCCTTGTCGAGCTCGGGGATGCTGGTGAGGCGGACGGTGTTGATGTGGTCCGTCATCTCCTGCATCTGGCGCGCGATGCGCTTGTTCTTGCGCGAGTCGTCGGCAAAGTTCGTGAGGACGTGGCAGTTGTTGCACGTCCAGCCGAGGCCGCGGCCATACTGCTCGTCCATGTTGCGCAGGAAGGCGCCGGCGGGCATGGCCGAGAGGAGCTTCACGTTCTTGAAGACGGTGCCGGCGGGCTCGTTCTCGCGGCCGGCGATGGTGCGGAGGATCGAGTCCACCATCATGCGGCGCGCCGTGTCCTGCCGCATCGGGTTGGGCGGCTGGCGGCGCGGCGGCCCGCCGGGCCCACCCGGACCGGGCTGACCCGGCTGCCCGCCCTGCTGCGACGGCGCGGCGGCGACGACCCCGGCGCCCGTGCCACCCGTGGCGGGGGCGGGCGAACCGGCCGGCGGCGTGGGCGAACAGGCGATGGCCGCGAGGGCGAGGGACGAGAGCAGTGCAACAGTCCGCATGGCAGTTCCAGCAGGGTGAGCGTGAGGTGCGTCACGGGAAAATACGTTCGGGGACGCGCTGTTGTTGGCCATCGTCACCGCGGGGGAAACGCGCGCGGGGGGCCGCGCGTATCATGGGGAGCCGAATCGACCCGGCGATCGCTTTCCCACTCCAGGACGTCGCGCGAAACGCGCGCTGCAAGGTTCACGACACCCGAATGACCGACCACGACTGCACGACCTGTCCGGTGGACGCCGGGCGGCGGGAGTTCGTCCGCTCGGCGACGCTGGCCGTCGCCGCCGCGCTCGCGGGGCTGGGCGCTTCGCCGCGCATGGCGGAGGCGCTCGAAGTGCGCGAGGTGCACGGGACGCGCGCGCTCGGCGCGATCAAGTACCCGATCCCGGCCGCGGACAGCGTGCAGATCGACAAGGGGAACGAGGTGATCCTGATCCGCTGGGAGGGCAAGATCCTCGCTTGTTCGCTGTCGTGCCCGCACCAGAACACGTCGCTCCGCTGGAGCGAGCCGGACAAGCGGTTCATCTGCCCGAAGCACAAGTCGAACTACACGCCGATCGGGCTCTTCATCGAGGGGCGCGCGACGCGCGGCATGGACCGGCTCGCGATCACGCGCGCGGGGAACGAGGTGACGGTGGACCCCGAGAAGCTGTACAAGGAAGACGAGGATGCCGCGGAGTGGAAGGCGGCGATCCTGACGATCTAGGCGGCCCGGCGTGAGCCTCGTGACGGGCGCGGACGGCCGCGCACGCTGCCACTGGAGCGGCGCGCACGCCGACTACCAGGCGTACCACGACACGGAGTGGGGCTTCCCCGTGTCGGACGACCGGCGGCTGTTCGAGAAGCTCTGCCTCGAGGGATTCCAGTCGGGGCTCGCGTGGCTGACGATCCTGCGCAAGCGGGAGCAGTTCCGGCGCGCATTCGCGAACTTTGACGCCGAGCAGGTGGCGCGGTTCGGCGCGCGCGACGTGAAGCGCCTGCTGGCGGATGCGGGGATCGTGCGGCACCGGGGCAAGATCGAGGCGGCGATCCACAACGCGCACATGGTGCTCGAGCTGCGCGCGCGCGAGGGCTCGCTGGCGGCGTTCGCGTGGTCGTACGAACCGGCCAAGGCGGAGCGGCCGGCGCGGCGCACGTGGGAGGCGCTGCGCGCGATCACGACGACACCCGGGGCGATCGCGATGTCGAAGGAGCTCAAGAAGCGCGGCTGGAAGTTCGTCGGACCGACGACGGTGTACGCGTTCATGCAGGCGATGGGGCTGGTGAACGACCACCTCGACGGGTGTCACGTGCAGCGCGCGGCGGACCAGGCGCGGCGGGCGTTCGAGCGGCCGCGGCGCACGGCCTAGCGTCGCGACGACAGGCCGTGCGGTGCGTTCCTGATTGACGGGGCTCGGGCCGGGCGCTATTCCCAGAACATGCGCCTTGCCCTCGTTGCCTGCCTCGCGCTCCTGAGCGCGCCCGCGGGGGCGCAGGCCCCTGCCGCTCCCAAGCCCGCGCCCGCCGACCTCGTCGTGCATCACGCGGCCATCTGGACGGTGGACGCCGCGCATCCGCGGGCGCAGGCGATCGCGATCGCGCGCGGCGTGATCGTCGCCATCGGGACGAATGAGGAGGTCCTGCCGCGCGTGGGTCCGGCGACGCGCGTGATCGACGCGCACGGCCGCGCGGTGCTGCCGGGATTCACCGATGCGCACGTGCACTTCCTGGCGGGGTCGCTCGCGCTCACGCGCGCCGACCTCGAGGGGGCGCGCGACGTGGCCGAACTGCGCGCACGCCTCGTGAAGTACCGCGACGCGCACCCGGGCACGAGCTGGATCCAGGGGCGCGGATGGAACTACGCGATGTTCGGCGCGGAGGCGCTGCCCCACAAGAAGTACCTCGACGACCT
>JACQES010000252.1 GCA_016200495.1 Gemmatimonadota bacterium | reverse complement strand
CATCACGCCCGAAGGCGGCGCCAAGGATTGCTTCGTGCATCACTCGGCGATCCAGGGCTCGGGCTTCAAGTCGCTCGCCGAAGGCGAGCGCGTCGAGTTCGACGTGGTGCAGGGCCAGAAGGGCCCCGCCGCGGAGAACGTGACGAAGCTCGGCCAGTAACCACTGACTGACCACAGAGGGCCTGCCTGACCATTCGGTCGGGCCGGCCCTCTGTCGGCTTCACCTTCCGCGGAGACGCACTGATGCTTCAGGGTTTCACGTTCGATCACGACGGCCGCACGTTCGTGTGCACGGTGGAGCGGCGCACCGCGGCGCCGGCCGGCTGGTGGTGGTGGTTCGCGGTGTCGTCGGACCAGCAGCGCTATGCGCCGTTCGAAGTCGCCGACAGCGACACGCAGAAGAACGTCCAGAAGCGGATCGCGGCGTACTACGACAACCTGCTCGTCGTGCGCGCGCGCCCGGTGGAAGCACGCCATCATTTCTCGCGGCCCGGACGGCCGAAGACGGTGGTGGCCGCGCCGGAGGATTGAACTCGGCACGCGACCGGCGTCGTCCGGTCGTGGCACGGATCCGCGAAGGCCCCGCCGCTCGATGCGGCGGGGCCTTCGTCGTTCGCGGGCGCGGCCGCCTTGCGCCGCTCCCTCGCACGGCGTTGTTTCTGCGCCGGGGCGCGCCCGGTGCGGGGCGTCTCCCGTCCGCGCAGGTCGTTCTTCCCCCGGAGGTACCCGGTGCCCGTCCGTCGATCCATCATCGCGCTCACCGCGCTCGCGCTCACTCTTCCCTTCGCGGCGCGACCGCAGCCCAAGCCGGCGTCCGCCGCCGATTCCGCGCCGCCGGGCGGCCCCTTCGACCGGCTCCACTTCCGCTCGATCGGTCCCGCCGTGATGAGCGGGCGCATCGACGACTTCGCCGTGCTCGAGCGCGATCCGCGCATCTTCTACATCGCCGCCGCGACCGGCGGCCTCTGGAAGACGACGAACGGCGGCATGTCGCTCACCTCGGTGTTCGACTCGTCGAGCATGGCGTCGATCGGCGCGGTGACGATCCCTGCCGACGACCCGAACCTCGTGTGGGTCGGCACGGGAGAGAACAACAACCGGCAGAGCTCGAGCTGGGGGGACGGCGTCTACAAGTCCACCGACGGCGGCAAGAGCTGGAAGAACATGGGGCTCCGCGACTCGAAGCAGGTCGCGCGCATCGTGATCGACCCGGTGGACCACGACGTCGTGTACGTTGCCGCGCTGGGCGACCTCTGGAAGTCGGGCGGCGAGCGCGGCATCTACAAGACGACCGACGGCGGGGTGAACTGGACCAGGGTGCTCGACGCCGGCCCCGACGCGGGCGGCACCGCGCTCGTGATGGACCCCACCAACAACAAGACGCTCTACGCGGCCACCTACCAGCGCCGCCGCGCGAGCTGGGGGATGAACGGCGGTGGTCCCGCGAGCGGGATCTGGAAGTCCACCGACGCCGGGCGCACCTGGGTCAAGCTCACCAAGGGACTGCCCGAGGGCGCGATGGGGCGCATCGGCTTGGACATCTTCCGCCGCAACACGAGCATCCTCTACGCGCGCGTCGAGCATCCCAAGCAGGGGGGCGTCTATCGCAGCGATGACGCCGGCGTGACGTGGACCAGGCAGGGCGGCACCAACATGCGCCCGATGTACTTCGGCATCATCCGCGTCGATCCCGAGAACGACCTCCGCATCTACTCGCCCGCCACGCCGCTCCAGGTGAGCGACGACGGCGGCAAGACCTTCCGCTCGAATGGCGCGAGCACGATCCACGTGGACTTCCACGCGATGTGGATCGACCCGAAGAACGGCGACCACATGATGATCGGCGGCGACGGTGGCGTCGGCATCACGTACGACAAGGGGAAGAAGTGGATGTGGCTCCCGCACCTGCCCGTGGGGCAGTTCTACCACGTCGGCTACGACATGCAGCAGCCGTACCACGTGTGCGGCGGCCTGCAGGACAACGACGCCTGGTGCGGGCCGAGCGCGACGCGGTCGCAGTACGGCATCGGCAACGACAGCTGGGTGACGGTGCAGGGCGGCGACGGCCTCGTGAGCCTGATCGACCCCACCAACCACCGGATCGTGTTCTCGGAGTCGCAGGACGGCTTCATGAACCGGATCGACAAGGTGACGCTCGAGGCCAAGAGCATCCGCCCCGAGGCGCCGAGCACCGAGAAGCCGTACCGGTGGAACTGGGACACGCCGATGATGCTGTCCCACACCGATCCGGCGACGATCTACGTCGGCGCGAACAAGCTCTTCAAGTCCACCGATCGCGGCCACACGTGGACGGCCATCAGCGGTGACCTCACCACCGCGCTCGACCGCGACACCGTCGAGCTGATGGGGGTCAAGGGCAAGGACATCACCATCGCCAAGAACGACGGCGTCGAGGCGTACGGCGCGCTCTTCTCGATCGCCGAGTCGCGCAAGAAGCCGGGGCTCATCTGGACCGGGTCGGACGACGGCCTCGTGCACGTGACGCGGGACGGCGGCGCCACGTGGACCAACGTGACGCCCAGGATCGCGGGGGCGCCGCGCTTCGCGTACGTGTCCAAGGTCGAGCCGTCGCGCGTGGACGAGGGGACGGCGTACGTGTCGTTCGACAGCCACCGCACCGGCGACTACGGCACGTACCTCTACGTGACCACCGACTACGGCGCGTCGTTCCGTTCGCTCGCCGGCGGCTTCCCCAAGGGCGAAGTGATCCGCACCGTGAGCGAGGACCAGAGGAACCCCGACGTGCTCTACGCCGGCACGGAGACGGGGCTCTGGGTGAGCCACGATCGCGGCAAGGGGTGGACGCGCGTGCGGGCCAACCTGCCCGTCGTGCCCGTCTACGAGATCACGCAGCACAGCCGCGACAACGCGATGATCCTGGCCACGCACGGCCGCGCCATCTGGATCCTGGACGACATGACGCCGCTCCAGACGTGGACCGCCGCGCAGACGCAGGCGGGCTGGGTCTTCGGCAGCCCGGGCGCCACGCTGCGCCTCCCGGCGTCCGAGCAGGAGCGTGGCTTCCAGGGCGACATGCTCTTCCTCGGCGAGAACCCGCCCATGGCGGCGCCGATCACGTACATCACCAAGGCCAAGCCCGACAGCGTGCGCATCGAGATCACCGATGCGTCGGGCGCGGTGATCCGCCAGGTCAAGGGCGACACCGCCAAGGCGAAGCGCCCCGCGCTCGGCCTCAATGTCGCCCACTGGGACCTCCGCATCGAGCCGCTGCCCGAGCCCAAGGGGGGTGGCACCGAGAATCCGTTCGGCGGCGGCAGCAACCGCGAGGGGCCGCTCGTGCTGCCGGGGAACTACGTCGCGACCGTGTTCGTGAACGGCAAGAAGATCGGCGGCACCGACGTCGTGGTGCGGTCGGATCCGGAATCGCAGGTGAGCGCGGCTGATCGCAAGGCCAACTTCGACCTGATGAAGGAGCTTCACGGGCTCAACGGCCGGTTGCAGGACGCGGTGGCGGCGGCCAGGCAGGTGCAGACGCAGCTGGCCGCGATCCGGAAGGAGCTCGCCGATTCCGCCAAGACGCCGGCCGCCTACCGGGCGACGCTCGACTCGCTCACCAAGCAGATCGAGCCGCTCAAGAAGAAGTTCCTGCTGCGCGACGAAGGGGAAGAGATCCAGTTCTCGGCCGAGCTCTTCCGCGCGGTGCTGCCGTTCAAGGTAGGCGGCCTGGGCGGCGACCTGAGCGGCTTCCTCACCGGCCCGACGGCGCAGAACCTCCGCACGATGGACGAAGTGCGGCGCGAGGTGCCGGCGGCGGTGGACGAGACCAACGCGCTGGTGGCGCGCTTCACGGCGTTCGTGAAGCAGCTGAGCGATGTGGGGATCTATCCGGTGATGCCCAAGCCCGTGAAGTGAGCGCGGCGGGCGGTCCGATCCTCCTCATGGCCTCGGTCATGGGGAGGGGACTCCCGTTCGCGCTCGCAGGGCGGCAAGCACGGTCGCGCGGCGATCGCGGCTGACCGGCACGCGCGTGCCATCGCGCAGCACGGCCTGCGCGCCGCGCATGCCGCCGACGCGGACCTCCTGCACGTGCGCGAGGTTCACGAGGGCGCGCCGATGGACCTGCAGGAACCCGGCGTGGGCATGGGCCGCGACGAGCTGCGCCAGCGTGGCGCGGATGAGGTGCCCCTGTCCCCGCCACCACAGCCGCACGTAGTTGTCGGCCGACTCCGCCCACGTCACCTCGACCGGATCGACGAAGAAGACGCGCGTGCCCAAGCGCACCTCGATCGGCGGCGTCGGCGGGCGCGGCGCCGAGGCCGGTGCGTGCGACGCGAGCAGGGCGCGCAGCTGTTCGTGCACGGTGGCGGCGGTCCGCTGTCGCACCGCGGCCTTGGCGCGCCGCACCGCCTGCGCGAGCCGGTCGTCCCCGATCGGCTTGAGCACGAAGTCGAGGGCGCACGCCTCGAACGCCTGGATGGCGTGCGCGCCGAACGCGGTCGTGAACACGACGACCGGCATCTGCTCGACGCCGACGGCCGCGATCACGCCGAACCCGTCGAGGTCGCGCATCCGGATGTCGAGGAAGACGATGTCCACCTGGCCCGTCTGGAGGGCGGTCACCGCCTCCCGTCCGGAGGCGCACGTCGTCACCTGCAGCTCGGGATCGGCCGCCAGCATGTCGCGCAGCCCCTCGCGCGCGAGTCGCTCGTCGTCCACGACGAGGGCCCGCCAGGGCGGGCCGCCCTTCCGGCCGGCGTCCGTCATGCGGTCGCGACGGTGCGGCGCGGCATGTCGACGTGCACGGTCGTGCCCCTGCCGGCGCCCGTCTCGAACGTGAGCGCCTGGTCATCACCGTAGCAGGTCGCGAGGCGCTGTCGCGTGTTCGCGAGCCCCTGCCCGGTGCCGGTGGTGCCCGCCGCATCGGGCTGGAAGCCGCGGCCGTTGTCCGCCACGGACACGAGCAGGCGCTCACCGGTCGCGCGCGCGGTGATGTCGAGCCGGGCGTCCGCGGTCGCGTCGACGAATCCGTGATGGAGCGCGTTCTCCACGAGCGGCAGGAGGAGCAGGCGCGGGACGAGGGCGTCCGCCGCATCCGCGGGAATCGCGAGCGACGTGGTGAGCGCGCCGGGAAACCGCAGCTGCTCGAGCTCGAGGTAGCGTTCGATGAACGCGATCTCGTCGCGCAGGGGCACCTCGGTCGCCTCGCCCGCCACGACGCCGCGGAGCAGGGCACCGTAACCCACCACGGCCGAGAGCGCGCGCTCGTGGTCCTTCCGCCGGATGAGCATCGCGACGCTGTTGAGCGCGTTGTAGAGGAAGTGCGGCTCGAGCTGCGACGACAGGGCGGCGAGGCGCGCGCGGGCGAGCGCCCCCTCGAGGCGGAGCGCCCGCAGCTCGCCCCGGCGCGAGGCATCGCGGAGCCTGAGGCCGGTCGCGACGCCGACGACGCCCAGGTAGGTGATGACGTCGAAACCGTAGCGGAGTCCGAGCAGGTTCCGCCCGGCGCCGGGCATGAGCCCCGTGTCGATGAGCTGCATGAAGGCGACGGAGGCGGCGGTCGGCACGAGCGCGATGGACAGTGCCGCGGCCGCATGCACGGCCAGCGCCGCGCCGCGCGGACGCTCGTCCACGCGGTAGCGGTCGGCGAGCCGGAAGATGAACGGCGTGAGCAACCACCACGAGGCATAGGTCGGCGCGTGCAGCGCGAGCACCACCTGCGTCGGTCGGCCCGACGTCCAGCCCGGCATCGAGATCGCCATCTGGCTGAGGCTCACGACGGCGAGCGTCAGCCAGATGGCGCCGCTCACGGCCATGAACCGGATCCTGCCCTGCCACACGGAGGAGGTCATCGTCGTCCCCGGCGGGTTGCCTGCATCGGTCTGTCTGACCGGAGCCAGCGGAAAGCTAGTGGCGCCCTGCGCGGTCGCGCCGCTCAGTCATGCGGTGTCGCGCCCGGAAGCCCCGCCTTGGCGCGCTCCAGCCCCGCCGCCATCGAGATGCGGAAGCCGAAGGCGCAGAAGCCGTCGCGCGTCGGGCACATCCGCTCGAAGAAGTCCGCGGACTCTAAGCGGGTGGCGCCGGCGGCCGCCTGGGCGTGCAACGCGGACAGCAGCGCCGACACGTCACGGAGATACGCGCCGTCGCGCATCACCTCGCCGTGTCCCGGCACGATGGCCTGCGCGCCGAGGGCGTCGAGCTCCCGCAGGCGATCCCGCCACTCGGTCACGAACGAGCCGAACACGTACGGGTACGGCCGCACCACGAGGTCGCCGGTGACGAGCGTGCGCACGTCGGGAATCCAGGCGGTGAGGTCGCCCTCGGTGTTGCCGGGGCCGCCGTGCCGGAGCACGACGACGCGACGGCCCAGGTCCACCACGACGCTGTCGGGGACGTAACGCGTCGGGTAGGCAAGGCGCAGCGTGGGCAGGTCGGGCGCCAGCGCCTCGAGTTCCGCGAGGCCGAAGCGATACCACTGCTCCGCGTCCGCCGTCATCGGTTGCCCGTCGGGCATGGCCTTGGCCGCGAGGATGCGACCGATCGCGGCCCGCGTCGACGCCGACACGGCCGGCGTGAGCGTCGGCGCCTGCGCTTCCATCTGCCGCGCGGTGGCCGGCGTGGCGAGCATCGTGATGTCCGGGAACGCGTCGCGATAGACGCCGTTGCCCAGCCAGTGGTCCGCGTGCCAGTGCGTGGTGACGAGGAAGCGGACGGGGAGCGGCGTGAGGGCGCGGATCTTCGCGACCTGCCAGCGCACGACGGAAGGGAACTGCCCGTTGTCGACGACCAGGACGCTGCTGTCGCCGATCACCACCGTGGAATTGCCCGACACCATCGGCGTGATGCCCGGCGGCGCGATGAAGGCGTACACCCCGGCGGCCACGCGCACGAGCGCATAGTTCGCGGTGTCGGCCGGGGTCGCGGGTCGCGCGGCGGACTGGGCCGCCGTCTGGGTGGCGGGAAGGACGATGCAGCCCAGGGATGCGACCAGCATCAGGATGGCGAGCGCGCGCATGCGGACTCCGGGTTCGCGGGTTGGTGCCCGCGGCGTGCGGGCCTGCGCGAACGATCGACGCGCCCGATGCGCGCCGGGAGTCGGGTCGGGGCGAACGGTCGATCGAGGTGGCTGAATCGCCGTGCGCGTCGCCCCGGGGGCGTTCACCTCGTGGGCAACCGCGCCTTGTCGAGCTTGACCACCACCGTGAACTCGGGATCCACGAGCTGCACGATCGGCGCGGTCACGTTCTGTGCCGTGAACTGGTAGGCGTCCATCTCCGCCATGCCGGTCTGCGCGCGCACCCAGCCCACCATCGCCTTGTACGCGACGCGCGCCGCGTCCTCGAGCGGGCGGCCATTGCCGACGAACATCACCTGCGCCGAATTCTCGATGCGCGGCACGGGGGTCGCCTGCTTCTTGATGAGCTCGATGTACACCTCGACGTTCATCGCGCCCTCGATCGCCGCGCCCATGATCTCGCCGTCGCCCATGGCGTAGTGGCCGTCGCCGAACGAGACGAGCGCGCCCGGCACGTTGACGCCGAGGAAGACCGTGTTGCCCGCGCGCACCTCGGGGCAGTCCATGTTGCCGCCGAAGAAGCTCGGCACGATCGTCGAGCGCACTTCGCCCATGCTCGGCGCCACGCCCATGCAGCCCAGGAACGGCGCGAGCGGCACCTCCCACCGGTGCTTGCCGTCGCGCGACTGCGAGCGCGCGACCCCCTTGGCCGTGTCCACGTCGTAGCGCCACGTGGTCTCGGGAAAGTCGGGACCGAGCATCGCGGTGCGGTCGGTGCCGACGATCGCGCCAAACCCGGGCCCGAACGAACTCACCGCGTAGCCGCGCGCCGGCTCGAGCTTGAGGATGTGGATGGCGATCGTGTCGCCCGGCTCCGCGCCTTCCACATGGAACGGCCCCGTCTGCGGGTTGTCGTGGCCGGGCGGCATCACCTTGGACGGCAGGTCGGCCGCGGTCTTGACCGCACCGTCGAAGCAGTCCTCGGTCCACGTGATGATGTGCGTGCCGCTCCTGATCCGGTGCCTGGGCGCCGCGCCGCCGAAGGTGTAGACGAGGTCCTCGTGCTTGGGCGTCCACGTGAGGACGGGGGCGTTGGCGGGGACGGCGGAGAGGAGCGGTGCGGGGCGAGCGGTCAACGCGGCGCCACTCGCCACCGTTGCCGCGCCGGACGAGGTCGCGCCCGTCGCGCCCGTGCGGGCGCTCGCGTTCGCCGCCGACTCTGCCCCCGCCGCTCCACCCGCCGCCGAACTACCGCCTCGATCCCCGCACGCCACCGCCAGCCCCGCCAGCGCGATCGGCGTGCGGGCCAGGAATTCCCGCCGCGACTTCATGGTCAGCTGAGCGCCGCGAACGGCTGCTCGAGGCTCGGGCTCTGCGGCGTCAGCAACTCGGCGCCGTTCTCCGTGATGACCATGTCATCCTCGAGGCGCACGCCGAACTCGCCCTGGATGTAGATCCCGGGTTCGTCCGAGAAGACCATCCCCGGCTTGAGCGGCAGCGTGTTGTTGCGCACGAGGTACGGCCACTCGTGGCCGTCCATGCCCATGCCGTGGCCGACGCGGTGCAGGAAGTACTTGTAGTCGGGGCCGTAGCCGGCGTCGGTGATGATCTTTCGCGCGGCCGCGTCCACCGCTTCGCACGCGAGGCCGGGGCGCGCCGTCCTGACCGCCGTCTCCTGCGCCTTGTGCACGATCTCGAAGACGTCCTTCATCTTCTGCGTCGGCTTGCCCAGCACGAAGGTGCGCGAGAGGTCCGACTGGTAGCCCTCCACGCGGCAGCCGCCGTCGATGAGCAGGATGCTCCCCTCGCGCACCACCTGCGGCGTCACCGAGCCGTGCGGCAGCGCGCTGAACTTCCCCACCTGCACGCCGGCGCCGCCGTCGAAGCCGAGCGCGCGATGGGCCTGGCTCACGAGCCGGGCGAAGTCGTCCTGCGTCATCCCCTCCTTGAGCGACTTCCACGCGGCCTCGTAGGCCATGTGCGTCACGCGCGAGGCGAGGCGCATCAGCTCCTGCTCGTGCTTGTCCTTGACCATGCGGCAGCCGGCGGTGACCGGCGTGCCGCTCACCACGGTGATCCCCGGCAGGTGCGCCGTCCCGTCGGCGAACACGAACCGCACCGTCTCCTCGGCCCCCACGGTGGCGGTCGCCATCCCCCGAGCCTTGAGCCCCTGTGCCAGGAGCGCCCACGGGCTCTCGTGCTCCTCCCACGCCATCACCTCGGCGTCGGTCCCCAGCGGTCCCAGGTGCGCCTGCTCCATCGCGCGCTCCTGCTCGAACTTGGGGGTCACGAGGAAGGCCGTGCCGTTCGCGGGGATGATCGCCGCGAGCATGCGCTCCGAGAGGCCCCACCGGATGCCGGTGAAGTACTCCATGCTCGTGCCGCCGTTGAGCATGAGGGCATCGATCTTGTTGGCCTTCATGAGCTGCCTGGCGCGCTCGATGCGGCCGCGGCGCTCGTCCACCGTGATCGGCTTGGCCAGCGCCTTCATGGACTTGAGCGCCTTGATCGCGGGCGGCACGTCGGGCCCCTGCGTAGGAGCCTGCTGGGCGGAAGCGGGGCGCGCACCCGAGGCGAGCGCGGCGGCGGTGGCGGCGGTGGTGCCGATGAAGCGGCGACGGGACGACATGACGCTCGGGGCGAGTGTGGGGGAGTGGGGAGCCTGCGCAACTTCCCACGGGGTGACGCCTCGGGGAAGGGGGCGCGCGCCCGACGGATGTACGCGTGCGGTGCGCGGCGCGCTGTGGCGGTCGCCGCGGGACCTCAGGCGACGGCGGCGACCCGAGCCAAGTCCGCGGCGGCGCCCTTGGCCGCCACCTGCGCCATCGCGTGCTCCGCGAGCGCCGTGATCGTGAGCGACGGGTTCACCCCCGGGTTGGCGGGCATCGCCGAGCCGTCGCAGATGACGAAGTTCTCGTAGCCGAACGCGCGGAGCTTCGCGTCCACCACGCCGCGCGACGCGTCGGCGCCGATCACCGCGCCGCCCAGGATGTGCGCCGTGGTCGGGATGTTCATCGCCGCCTCGAGCACGCCGCTCTGCGCGATGCCGCCCGTGTGCCGCGCCATGAACTCCGCCGCCGCGTTCGCCACGGGAATGAACGTCGGGTTCGGGTGCTCGCGGTTCTGCTCGGTGGTGAGCCGCACGCCGCGCCCGAACAGGCGCTTGACCGCACGGAAGGCAATCGCGTTGTCGCTCGTCTGCATGACCAGCACCACGAGCGTGCGCTTGCTCCACCCGAAGGGAAACCGCCCGCGCAGGAACTGGAGCGGGTGCCGCGCGATGGCCTTGAGCAGCATGAGCGGGCGCGTGACGCGCGTGCCGTTGCCGGTGAGCGGCGCCAGCAGGAAGCTCATGAAGTCGCCGTGCTTGCCGTAGGTGCACAGCTCGATGTGCGTGTCGTGGTCCGGATGGATGCTCGCGCTGATCGCGACGTCGTTCCACGGCGCGGTCGAGTCGTCCGGCAGCGTGACCGCGAGGATCGACTCGGAGTTGGTGCGCACCAGCTCGCCCAGGCGCGGGCTCAGCCGCGGCAGCGAGCCGTTGGCGACGCAGTTGGCGAGGAGCGCGTTGGTGCCGAGCGCGCCGCCAGCGACCACGATGCCGCGGGCGCGGAAGGTCTCGCGCTGCTTGAACAGCCACGCGCCGGGGCGTTCCGTCGTGATCTCGTAGCCGTCCCGCCCGTCTCCCGCGCCCAACGGACGGATGTCCGTCACCTCGCGCTCGGGCAGGATCGTCGCGCCCCGCTTCTCGGCGAACCAGAGATAGTTCTTGAGCAGCGTGTTCTTGGCGCCCACGCGACACCCCACCATGCACGCGCCGCACTTGGTGCAGCCGGTGCGCTCAGGGCCCTCGCCGCCGAAGTACGGGTCCGGCACCGTCTCGCCGGCCTTGCCGAAGAAGACCCCCACCGGCGTGCGCGTGAAGGTGTCCTCGACGCCGAAGTGCCGGCCGGTGGCGCGGAGCAAGTCCTGCCCGCCCGACCCGAACGGCACCTGCGCCACGCCGAGCATCCGCTCGGCCGTCGCGTAGTGCGGCGCGAGCGCGGCGGCCCAGTCGTCGAGTCCCTGCCACTGCGGATTCTCGAAGAAGGCGGGCTTGGCCCGGTAGAGCGTGTTGGCGTACACCGCGCTCCCGCCCCCCACCGCCGTGCCGCTCGCGACGAAGATGTCCTTGAACGGCGTGAGCCGCATGATGCCGCGCAGCCCGAGCGCCGGGGCCCAGAAGAAGCGGCGCAGGTTCCACGTGCTGGCCGCGTACTCGTGGTCCGCGTGGCGGCGCCCCTGCTCGACCACGCCGACGGTGTAGCCCTTCTCCGACAGGCGCAGCGCGGCCACGGAGCCGCCGAAGCCGGAGCCGATGATGAGCCAGTCGTAGTCGACGGATGTCCTCGCCATGTCCTCAATCTTGACACGAGGCCCCGTGCCGGAAAGGGGTATCCGCGTTTCGCTGGCTCGTTCATGTGGGACCCGTCGTAGCGCGCCGTAAGCCAGCGAAAGGGAACATCATCTTCTTCACCGAGCTTCAGGCGATGCTGTCCGTGCGGAGCTGCTGTCACTCGCGGGATTCACCTGAATATCTCGCAAATGTTGCTGGCGACCGAACTGCCGATGAGTTCGACCGTTCCGAGCCGCGACGACGGGAACGAATCGCCAAGAGGCGTGGTGCAATGTCCAGAGTCGAACCGAGCGGAGTGTCACAGGCGAGGTCGAGAAGGAGCAAAGCGCCCTTTGCTGAATACGGGACGGCGTAGGCCCGCGCTACCTGAAGCTCGTGGTCGGCGACGTCGACAGTCACGAGCGCGTGCACGGGGCGACGGGTCTGGATCGCTCGCGCGGCCGGTCCCTCGTCGGAGAGGCTCTTATTTCGTGGCACGAACGATACCCGAGGATTCCGGCAGACGGACCAGTCGACACGGCAGCAGGTTGCCTTTCCCGGAGCCGGGCGAAGAGTGCAAGCGAGGGTGAGGTAGTCGCTCGTGACAAATGCAAGCCGTCGACAAACAGCGACAAGGCTAGCCGAGAAGCGCTTCTTGAGCTCAAACGCCGCGTCGAGACCACGAATTCCAGCTTGGCCGAGCGACGCATGCGATCGACGTGCCACTCAAGCGTGCTAATGCTCTCGCACCTTGTGACCTCGCGGAGGGCAGGCGAGACAAACCGACGCTCGCTTGCTCGACATACGAGCAGATGCGCAAGCTCGTGCGCCAAGGTGTAACGCTGTCGTCTGGGATCGGCGTCTTCGCGCAGTAGAACAACCGGTCGCGTTGAGTCGGCGAGCAGTTGACCAAGTGTCTCCATTGGGAGTCGCTTGACCTCGACGCCCAATCGCTTCGCGAGTACCTCGACTGACCGACCGGCTGGAAGGTCGCATAGAGAGGCGTAGTCCTGACCGAGCAGTTCCGCGAGCAGGCGATCGGGGCTCGGAGAGCGATCGTGCAAGCGAATGGGCAGGTTGAGTTGGATGGATGCCACCGCGCCGTCGCTCAAGCCAACTCTGCTGTTCACTTGGATTCTCCCTGAGAGCGTTCAGCATGGGAAAAAATCGCGCGAATTTGCGCGATCGAGAGCCGCGCCAACTCGTTCGATGGATCGGTCCGGAAGAAAACCTGGCGCAGTGCCTGCGCGCGCACTCGCCCGCTGCTCCGCCGGACCTTCGCCTCGAGTTCGATCTGCCCGCAGCGAATGATGATACCTGCGTCCCGATCGCTATCCACAAGCAGAGCGCGCAACGGGACGTCGAGCGCCTTCGCCAGCGCGCGCGCCGACTTCATGTGCAGGTCAATGTCGTCCCATGCCAGGAGGCACATTGCCTCGACTCGGCCGCGCGGGAGTCCAGCCCGCTCTGCAAGCAGCTCGGGCGAGAGCGGCAGCGGGTCGTGCGCATTCCTCAGGTACTCCAGCCGCACCGGCCGAGGGTCGTGCGCAGGGGCGGGCGGAACACGATGAGAATGTCCTCCCTGCGACGCGAACGCCTTGTGCAGCGACGCGCCGTACTCGTGAAGCACACGACCAACCTCCTCCCGCCAGTAACCCGCTGAGTCGATGAGACTGGAGAGAAGCACGCGCCCGCGCGTCGCTATGGGGAGCGTTCCTGGCCAATGCAGATGAAGCTGCGGCACCCCTAGGTCGGCGGCGCGGTCGAGAAGCGCGTGGATGCCACGAGTTGGAAGCCCCGTAATCGCCACCACCGCCGGACGATGCCGAAGTGTCTCAGCGTCCTCCGCGATGACATCTCGCCACTTTTTCTCCGCTATCTCCACCAAGGGCCCATCCCGACACGGCACTTCAGCCGCAAATCCATGCGGCTCCATGGTGTCATTGAGCTGCTCAAGCTTAGTCCAAATCTGGTTGCGAACCTCCCTCGATACGTGCTTGAAGGGCGGGAGGGTCAGGATCGGCGTTGGCTCCGAGTATGCGGTTCTCGCGGCCATGGGCGCTCCAGACGGGGAACGGAGAAAAGATCAGGGGTCCGATTCTGCTCGGTGGGGGCGGCGGGGGAGTGAGCGCATGAGCGACTGCGTAGAGTCCGGCGGGGGCGCGTGCTCCGGAGGCGCGGCTGAGTCAGCCCGCGACATCGCGTCGTCGGCGCTACCGCCGTCCGGCTCCGGCACTGACTCGTCAACCCAAGTGAGTGCGCGCGTCAGACGACCGCGGACGCGCCGAATCAATGGCCGTTCATGAGCAACAGGCTCGGTCTCGACCGTCATCGCCTCGAACAGGACCTTTAGGGACTCTGAATCCGGAGCGGAGCTCGGTACACGATGACTGCCGGTCGGTGTGCGGGAGGAGGAGCGATTCGGCATGTGGTCGCAATGAGGGTAGGGGGAGTGAAGACGATCGGCCGCGCGTGCTCGCTACGGCTCTCGATCGGATGGATGAACGAAGGTTGCGCGCAGGCGAGACAACGCCGCCTGCCGGCGCTTTTTTGCAGCCTCCTTGGTGAGACCGAGATGTGCGGCCAGAGCCTCGTCCGATGCATCGCGGAAGTACGCAAGCTCGAGGAGCTCGCGGTCCGGGGCGTCGAGTCGTTTGAGGGCCGCATGCAAATCCATGAGGTCATCGACCGAATAGCTCGGGAGCGCATCGCGCCCCGCAGACTCTCGGGCCGCTTCCGACTCACGATTCACGCGTCGGAAATCAGACCGAACATGCGACAAGTAACAGTTGTGGGCCACAGCGAGTACAAAGCCGATCGCGGCACCGCCCGAGTTGGCCTGCCAGGTTCCTCTCGCCTTCCAGATGCGACGCCACGTCTCTTGGGCCAGATCACTGGCCAAATCCTCGTCGCCGTGGCAGCGCCGACGCAACTGTGCCAGCACGATCCCGCCCAACGAGCCCGCCGCTAGGAGATTGATCGCGTCGCGGCAGGCCGGGTCCGGCTCTGAAAGCTGACGCAAGAGCGCGTCCGAAGCCCTGCCCGGCCTCGCCGCTCGGGCACGCGGCTCCCTGTGACTATCTCCTTCCGACTGAGTTGACGTCGCTAGGCCTCCGAGCGGATTTCGCGAGACAGATGTGAAATGTCGCCGCGCCGTGATTGGGGAGACACGCGATGAACTAGCCAAGTAAGCGCGTGTCGAAATGAAACGGCGTGGAGCTGAGCATCCGGATGCGCCGATGATCGGGATGGCTCGGGTTCAGAAGAATGTTCCACTCGCTCGGCACGGCAACTGAGGGGACTCGAAGCGCGGCACTCTCCCCGCGCGCAAGCCACGCGTCGCCGATTCGTTGGCACTCCTCGACCTTCATAGGGCTGTTCCACGAAGAGGGTAGCGAGCCCAGATCCACTTCGAGCACCGAAATCGCCGATGGGAGCTCGATCGTGAGGGAGACGAGGTCGTCGGGAACGAGGGAAATGTCGACGTGAATGAGGAACTCGAGCGCGGACAGTGACAGTGACGACGAAGTGTACACTACAGGGCGACCGGGACTGTTCCATCGGCCGCCGTGGAGTCTGGCGCCCTCTCCGTCAAGCACCGCGTACGGCCGTCGGCACAGGCGATATACGCGCATTTCGCTAGTCGTACACTCCGTGTTCGATGCGGCCCAGGACTTGCTCGACTACCGTGGTGCCGACGTCGCTGTCGAGGAGATCGATCGGTCGGTCGCCACCGAGGGCTCGATTGGGCATCGCGATCCAGCGACGCCCGCGGTCACTGTCACCCAGCGCGTCCTCGGCGCGCACAAGGACGCGGGCCAATCGGGCGAGGCGATCCGATTCGGCGGGAGACAGTCGACTACGCTCGCCGCGCTTGCGCTGCAATGTACGCACGTTGCCTATTGCCTTATAGATCACTGACGAAGGAATGTCGTACTCCTGTAGTGCTTCCAGAAGCAGTTCAAGTGACTTCGACGGCAGACCGACCCGCACGAGAGCGATGAGGTCGGCCCCGGTGGTAACGTCGCGACGGAGCACTCGGCGACCCCCCAACTTCCCAGCGACGGCGCGGATTGTCATGACGGGCTCGGGGATGGAGTGGTGACAAACGACTCCTCAAAGATACGCAAATGACACCAGTCGTGCAGCATCCTCATGTCGGTCAGCACGGCGCGTGATCCGGATGCGGCACCTTCCGAGGCCAAACCTTATTCCTCTGCAGCCAGCCCCGTCGAGTCGCCAAGGGGAGCCAGAGGATTGTGATCTGGCGCTGCATGTAGTTCTGATTGACACCGTGAGGTCGGCGACGGACGTGAAGCGTTCCGGTGACGTCCTGTGCCCTTGCGTCTTCTTCTCGCGAGTCAGCAGCTAGCTCCGCGCCACCCACACCCCCGCCACCAGCACCGCGAGCGCGGCCACCGCGCCCACGCGCGCCAGCACCATCGCCCGCCGGCGAAGCCTCAGGGCGTCAGGCGTTCCCGCCGTGGCCGCCGACGCGCGTGGCCCGTCCACGAAGTCATGCCAGCCGTTGATGGCGAACATCGCGGCGAGCGCGACGAGCTTGAGCGTGAGCGCCACCCCCGCACCGGTACCCCAGAAGGCAGCCGAGCCGAGCACCGCGGGGTCGAGCCACCCGCGCGCGTGGAGCAGGAACAGCCCCGTCACCACCGACACGGTGACCGCGCTCCATCCCACGGTGCGGAACCGCCGGCCCAGTGCGTCGAACAGCCGCTGCCGGAGCGCGGCGTCGTCGAGCCCGCGCAGCGCCGGCGCGCCCACGAGCGCGAGGAACGCGATGCCGCCCGCCCAGACGATCGCGGCCCGCAGGTGCAGCGTGACGAGCAACTTGAACGCCATTCCCCCTAAATGACGAAGGCCCTGCCGGCGCCCAAGGGCACCGGCAGGTCCTTCATGTCGTGCAGCGTGCCGGGCGAGGCGACCGATCGCCTCGCCCGGCGTCGATCGCTACTTGATGCCGTTCACCGCCGCCGGGCGCGTGTACGCCCACGGCTGCGCCGGCAGCTTCTGCTGGCGCGGGTACACCTCGTCGAGCGTGTTGCCGTCGTAGAGGCGCCCGTTGACCATCACCATGCTGATCGTGTTGCTGTTGCGGATGTTCACCAGCGGGTCCTTATCGAGCACGAGCAGGTCGGCCATCTTGCCGACCTCGAGCGAACCCACGTCGGTCGAGAGGCCGATCGCCTCCGCGCCCACGATCGTCGCCGCCTTGAGGGCGTCGTGCGTCGAGAGGCCGCCCGACTGCAGCAGCCAGAGCTCCCAGTGCATGCCGAGCCCCTGGAGCTGGCCGTGGCTGCCCACGCCGATCCGTCCGCCCGCGGCGACCGCCTTGGCGACGTCCTCCGCGTGCTGCCACATCGCGTACTCCTCCTTCACCGCGAAGCCGGCCGGCCCGGGGGCGTTGCCGGCGCCACGGCGGCGCACCTTGGTGTCGATGTCCACCGGGTGCGTGAAGTGGCGCAGCTTGCTGTCGCCGAGCAGGTCCTCGCTCTGGTAGAACCAGCCCTCGCCGAAGGGCCCTCCGTACTCGACGATCAAGGTCGGCGAGTTGGTGGTCTGCGTCCCCTTGTACCACTGGAAGACGTCGTCGTACTTGGGGGTGATCGGCAGCGTGTGCTCGACGCCCGGATAGCCGTCGATGCCGTGCGTGAGGTCGAGCCGCTGGTCGAGGCCGCCCTCGGTGGTGGGCATGATGCCGAGTTCCTTGGCGGCCATGATGATCCACTGCCGCTGCTGGCGGTTGCCCGCCATGTACATCTTGAGCGTCTTGGTGTCGTAGTACTTGGCGTAGCGCGCGAGCACCTGCCGCGCATGGTCCAGGTCGCGGATGTTCTCCCCCGCGAAGACGCCGGGGCCCGTCGTGTAGATGCGCGGGCCGACCATGTCGCCCATCTGGACGCGGTCGCCGTACGTCATGAAGTCCGTGGTGGCCGTCTGCGGGTCGCGCGTCGTCGTCGTGCCGTACGCGAGCTCCGCCAGGTACTGCCACGTCTGCGTGTTGTGGATCTGCGGCGTCAGCCACTGCGGGTGGTAGTGCGTGTCCACCATGCCCGGCATGATGACCTTGCCGCTCACGTCCATCACCTTGGCGCCCGCGGGAATGGTGACGCTGCCGCGCGCGCCGATCGCCACGATCCGGTTGTCGGTGATGACGATGTCGGCGTTCTCGATGATCTCGTTCCCCTTCATCGTGATCGTCTTGGCGCCGCGGAACACGACCGTCCCCTTGGGCTGGTCGCGGTTGGCGGTGACGGCCACGCGCATCTCGTCCGGCTTGTAGCCCGGCTTCTTCTTCGCCGCCGCCGTGTCGGCCTTGGCGATGCTATCCACGCGCGCCATCGAATCCTTGGTCGCGGGATTCTTGCGCAGCTCGGCCTTGAGCTTGGTGTCGGCCTTGAGCGAGTCGTCCACCGCCTTGCCGCGCGCGATGTCGTACGTCCACACCGCGTTGCCGAGCGCCCACATGACCTTCTTGCCCCCGGCCGCCCACGCCGGGAACTCGCCGCCGATCTCGTTCAGCTTCTTGACCGGGACGGGAGCCGCGTTGGGATCGGCGACGCTCACCGTGGGCGGCGTGGCGCCGATCTGCGGAATCGCGACCGTATAGAAGTCCATCCCGACGTGCGCGATCGCGATGTCGCCCGAGGGGGCGATCATCACGAGCCCGGCCGGCGGCGGCTGCGGCGGCGTCGGCTCGAGGTCGTTGTCGAGGTGCGTGGCGGTGGCGGGTAGCGGCGCGAAGGTGCGCGCGGCGCGGCCGCCCACCCACAGGTCGCCCGCCTTGGCGTCGAGCCCGGCGTCGAGCGTCATCTGCTCGTTGCCGCCCGCCCCCGGCGGCAGCGGCCCGGTGACCTTGAGGTGCGTCTTGAGGTCGGTGCCGTCCCAGCGGAACGACTGGAGGCCGTCACGCCCGTAGGCGTAGATGCGCTCCGGGTTGGTGGTGAAGTGCGGATTGCCCATGCCCGACGTGGGCATGATGGTGGTGGCCGCGCCACCGTTGGCGTTGACCAAGATGAACTCCGCGGCGGCGGGACCGAAGAAGGCCGCGCCCGCTTCCTGCATCTCGCGCGCGGCGGCGCGCACGGCGACGACCTTGTCGCCCGCGGGCGACCAGGCCGGATCGTTGTAGAGCCCCGCGCCGGCCAGCTGCTTCGTGCTCCACGCCTTCTTGGCGTCGATCGTCGCGCGCATGAGCGAGCCGCCCTGCGCGTCGGTCCACGTCACGTACGCGAGCGACCTGGAATCCGGCGACCACGCCGGGCTGAACTCGCCCGTGTTGGCGGTGGTCACGCGCTTGGGCGTCCCGTTCGGCAGGTCCATCACCCAGAGCCGGTCAAGCGCGCTGAACGCGAGCTTGGTGCCGTCGGGCGACGGGGCGATGTCGCGCACCTGCTTGGCCGTGAAGGTCGCGGCCGTGTCCACGCGGTACGTGAACTTGAGCTCGGGGCCCATCTCCAGCTTCACGTCGGCCTCGAACGGGATCTTCGTCGCGGGCGACTTGTCCACCGGCACGCGCCAGATCTCGCCGCCGTACGTCACCACGATGGCCTTGGAATCGGGCGTGAAGGCGTAACCCGGATAGGCGTCCATCGGCGCGCGCGACTCGATCTCGTCGCGCTGCACGGGGAAGGCGAGCCACTCTTCGGCCTGCGTCTCGAGGTTGCGCAGGCGGAGGCCCGTCTTGGTCTCGAAGCGCGCGGCGTACGCGAGGTACTTGCCGTCGGCCGAGAGCGCGGGGCGGAAGGCGGAACCCTGGCGGCGCGTCACCTGCGACACGCGCCCGTTCTCGCGGTCCCACACGTACACCTGGTACTGCGGCCCGACCGAGTTGTACTGCCAGTCGCCGGTGCGCGCCGCGAAGTAGGTGTAGCGCGGGTCCTTGCCGAAGGCGGCGCCCATCATCTTGAGCGTCGGCGGCACGGCGGGATTCGCCGTCAGCTGCACGCCGCGCCCGCCGTCCACGTGGAACTGCCACAGCTTGGCGGTGCCGAAGGTGCCGCCCGCGCGCGAGGCGACGATGTACTTGCCGTCCGGCGTGTAGACCGGCGACGCGTACTCGTTGCCGTTCCCCTGCGTCACCTGCGTCGTGTCGCTCCCGTCCGCATTCGCGGTCCAGAGATTGAGGCCGCCGGAGCGATCGGAGACGAACACGATCCGCTTGCCGTCGGGGGAGAAGCGCGGCTGCGCGTCGAACGCCATGCCGCTCGTGATCCGCTTCGCCTTCCCGCCGGTGATGGGCAGCGTGTAGAGGTCGCCGAGCAGGTCGAACACGATGGTCTGGCCATCGGGCGACACGTCGAGCGAGATCCAGGTGCCCTTGGTGGTGGTGAACGAGTGGGTGCGGGCCGCCTTGAGGGGGAGGCCGGGGGTGGCCGCGGCCGCGCCGCCGGGTCCGCCGCCCTGGGCGGCAGCCGACAGTGCGGTGGCGGAGGCGAGCGCGGCAAGCGCGAACAATCGACGCATCACGGGGGGTGACCGGTCGGGGTGAAGAGGGACGTCCTGACTCCCCCGGGCTACGCAGGGGGGGCCGAAGAAGTTGTCCCGTGGAATGGCGCGGGGCCAGACGGCGTGTCGTCTTGACCCACGGCGCGGGCGGCCGCGGGGGCGGGCCCCGAACCCGATGCCCCGTGGCGCTACGGCACCGCCGCGTTCGTGAACGTCCGGATCAGCGCGCGATAGGCCGTCGCGCCCAGCACCTGCGGTACGTCGTCGTGCGCGGCGCCCGGCACGATCTGCAGCTGCGCCCCGGCGTGCGCCGCGGCGAACAGGTCATGCGCCTGCGCCACCGGGATCTGCGCGTCGGCCGAGCCGTGCACGATGAGCACCGGCGCGGCGACCGTGGCGATGCGGCGCAGGTTGTCCATCGGGCCGCGCAGCAGCCACTCCACCGGCATCCCCAGCGGGTTGGCCGACTCGCCCATGGCGTGCCCGCTCGCGAAGCCGCTCTCGATCACGAGCGCGCGGAGCCCCGGCGTGGCCGCGGCGAGCGCGGTGGCCGGCACCGAGCCGAGCGAGTGGCCGTAGGAGACGACACGCGCCGGCGTGACGCCGGGCTGCTGCAGCACCCACTGGTACGCGGCCATGCCGTCGGCGATGAGCGTCGTCTCGTCGGTGGACGTGCCGGTGCTCCGCCCGAAGCCGCGATAGTCGTACACCAGCACGTCGAACCCCGCCGCCCACAGCCCCTCGGCGTGCGACCACTCGATCACGCGCGCGAGGTTGGCGCCCTTGCCGTGCGAGAAGAGCACCGTCACGCGCGGCGCCGCGCCCGGCTGGCGGAGCCAGAAACCGTGGAGTGTCTCGCCGCCCGAGGCGAAGGTGACCTCCGCGCGGAGCGAGTCGGGAACGGCCGTGGGCGGCAGCACGTACGCATCGAGCTTCTTGCCGCCGTAGACGAGGGTGTCGAGCTTGCACGCGCTCGACAGCGCGAGTGCGGCGAGCGCCACGATGAGACGCACACCACGCGGGGTCATCGCGCCCCTCCCCGCCGCCACTGCAGCCCGAGCTGGAGCGCCATGGCGCCGTGGTGGCCGATCGACCCGTCGCCCTCGAAGAGGCCGCTCGTGGCGTCCACGTTGGCCGCCATCCACTTGCCCTCGAGCTGCAGCACGAGGCGCTCGCTCACGTCGCGCTGCACGCCGAGGAGCGGCGTGGCCACGAGCGCGGCGCCCCCCTGCGGACGCACGGTGGCGGTGCCGCCCAGGTAGAGCAGGGTGCGCGGCCCCGCGCTCCAGCTGAGCGTCGTCGTGACGTTGGGATACAACCGCGAGCCGCCCGGCCCCGTGAACCCGTACAGCTGCGCCTGGCCGGTGAGCTCGGGCCACGCGCCCTCCTGCGCGCGGAGGCGCCGCGCGATGCTCACGTCCGCACCGGCCACGCCGAACGCGAGCATCAGTGCGTGCAGGCTCGCGCCCACGGTGACGTCGTCGTTCAGCCCGTGCAGCAGCCCGATGGTGGTGTACGGCAGCACCCCGGTGGGAAGCGAATTGGGGAGGAGCGGCCCGCCCACCGACGCCACCCAGCGCGTCTCGTTGGCGTGCAGCACGCGCACGGGTTGGGTGGCGGCGCACGCCGTGAGGCCCCACGCGGCGAGCGCGCTCCCGGCCAGCCGGATGACGGTACGTTTCGCGTGCCCGGTCGCCCGTCGGATCGCGCGTGCGGTCATCGTGCCCTCCTACGCGGCCGGTTGCCCTCGCTTGCCCTCGAACCCGCGCACCACCACGTACGCCACGAGCGCGAACAGGAAGAAGACGAGCAGCATCCAAGCGGTCCCCTGCAAGGCGCCGAGCACCGTCTTGATCAGCTCGACCGTCCAGCGCTCGCTCGTGAGCACGAGCAGTCGCCCGTCCTTGTCGGGGGTAACGTAGCGCTCGAGCTCCCAGAGGCGCACGCCACCCGACACGCCGGTCACGTACACGGCGAACACGAGGTAGCGTCGCCAGGCGGGTGCCAGCTCCGCCGCCACGAGGCGGGCGAGGATGCTGCCCATGGGCTTCGCGAAAGCCCAAGCGACGAGCGAGGCGGTCGCGAGCGCGACCGCGAACGTCACGAGGAGCAGTTGCACGAACATGTCCGCCTCCTGCGTGCAATGAGACCGATTCGGGTGCATCTTGCCATCGTCGGGCAGCGCGCGGCGTCAAGCAATCACGAAGCGTCGCTTCGCGTTTGCCGCACGGTGCCGACGGCGCACCGGTCGCGCCCATCCTAACACGGGGGAGCCCGCGATGTCGCACCGCCACGCCGTCCCGCCGCCGGCTTCCGGGCCCGTGGTGCGCCTCGGGGTGGATCGCGTCGTCGCGGACCCGTCGCACCTCGGCGCCCCGCGCGCGGTCGCGCTCGTGACCAACGACGCCGCGCGCCTGGGGAGCGATCCGTCGCGCCCCTCGCGCGTGGCGCTCCAGGCGGCCGGCGTGCCCATCGCGCGGCTGTTCGGCCCCGAGCACGGGCTCGGCGCCACGGGGGCCGACGGTGCGCCCATCGCCGACGGCACCGATCCCCTCACGGGCCTGCCGGTGGTGTCGCTCTACGGCGAGCGCCTCCGTCCCGCGCCCGCGCACCTCGCCGGCCTCGATGCCGTCGTGTTCGACGTGAGCGACGTGGGCGCGCGCTTCTACACCTACGCGTCGACGCTCTTCCACGTGCTAGCGGCGTGCGCCGAGGCGGGCATCGCGCTCATCGTGCTCGACCGGCCGAATCCCCTGGGTGGCGTGCTCGCCGAGGCGGAGGGGCCGCTCCTCGATCCCGCGCTGGCCTCGTTCGTCGGCGTGGACGCGATCCCGATCCGGCACGCCCTCACGCTGGGTGAACTCGCGCGGCTCTGGCACCGCGAGCGCTGGCCGCATGCGACGGTGCGGGTGGTCGCGTGCGATGGGTGGACGCGCCGCATGCGCTGGCCCGCGACCGGCCTCGCGTGGGTGCCGCCCTCACCCGCGATGCCCACGTTCGCGTCGGCGCTCGCGTATCCGGGGCTCTGCCTGTTCGAGGGGACGACGCTGAGCGTCGCGCGCGGCACCGAGGCGCCGTTCGAGCGCGTGGGCGCCCCGTGGCTCGACGCCGATCGCGTGGTCGCGCACGTGGAGCGCGAGCCCACGCCGGGGGTCATGCTCGAGCACGACGCGTTCGTGCCCGACGCGCCGCCGCATGCCGGCGAACGCTGCCAGGGGGTGCGCGTCGTCGTGCGCGACGCCGACGCGTTGCGTCCCGTGGCGCTCGGGCTCCGGCTGCTCGCCGCGGTGTGCGCCACGCATGCGGGCAAGTTCGCGTGGGCGCCCTACCCGACGGCGGCCAACCCCACGGGGACGGGGCACCTCGACCGGTTGGTGGGCGACGCGCGCGTGCGCGCGCAGCTCGAGGCCGACGCCGATCGCGTGGATGCGGCGCTCGTGCGCGCGTGGACCGCGGTGCCCGCGTGGTCCGACCGGGTGCGTCCGGTTCTCCTGTACACGTGATGCGGCATGCGGCGGGGAGCTGCGCGCCGCGACGCGGCGGCCGGCACGGCGGCCCCGTGCGCCGCGTCACGCCGCGCGGCCATGCGTTCCCCAGCGAATTGCCAGAATCGCGGCATTTCCCTACCGGCGCGGGCCCCGCGCTGGTGCGAGCAAGCAAGCCGCCCCATGGAGCGGCCTCCCGGCGTGACCTCGGCACGCATCGTGCGTTGGTAAGGCGTCGAGCGGCAGCGCTTCCGATGTCGGGGTCATGCCGTGCGTGGCAACCCCTCGTGTCCCACCCGCTCGTCCACCCCGGAGTCCCCCCATGCAGCGTCGCACCGGCTTCACGCTGATCGAATTGCTGATCGTGGTCGTCATCATCGGCATCCTCGCCGGGATCGCGATCCCGAAGTTCAGCAGCAGCCGCGAGAAGGCGTGGATCACGCAGCTCAAGTCCGACCTGCGCAACCTCGCGACCGCGCAGGAGACGTACTTCCAGGATTACCAGACGTACGCGACGGTGACGGCGGCCGGTCTCACGAGCGCAAGCGGCCTCAGCACCTGGAAGCCCTCCACGGGCACGAAGGTCATTGCCGCCGGCACCAACGGCAACACCACGGGGTGGAACGCGCAGCTGAGCCACCCGGGCACGACCCAGACGTGCTCGCTCTTCCAGGGCGTGGGCGGCACGGGCGCGTTCGCGGGGTCGGGGCAGGCCGAGGGCGACGTCACCTGCTACTGAGCGGGAGTCGCCGCTCGCGCTGATCTGATCGCGCGAATCGCGCTTCCGCGCGCCAGCCGCTAGAACCGCTGCAGGTCCCGCGCCGACACCACGGCGCCCGCGAATCCCGCCCGCACTTCGGCGAGCAGCCGCGCGTCGCTCGCGCCGAAGTACAGCTGGTGGTACAGCACCAGCAGCTTCGGCCGCGCCGCCGTGGCGATCGCCGCGAGTTCCGACGCCGACGTGTGCGCCTGCGCGTGATACGGCTGCCGCCGCGCCGGGATCGTGCGGAACCCCGAGTCCGAGTACACCTCGTGGATCAGCACGTCGCACCGGTTGCACGCCCGCGCGATGGCCGGGTTCGCGCGCGCGTCGCCGCTCAGCACGATCACGCGGTCGGGGGTCGTCACCTGGTAGCCGAACGCGTGGGCCCAGCCGCTGTGCGGCACGCGGAATGCGCGCACGGTGATGCGCGCGTCGCGATACACCTCGCCCTCGCCGATCTCGTGCACGTTCGCGCGCTCGCCCCCCGCCGCGGGGCCGCCCGCGCTCGCGATCCGCTCGGCGATGTCCTCCGCGTTGCCGTCGAGGATGCCGCTCACGAGGCGTCGCGTGCCCGGCGGGCCGTACAGTTCGAGCGGCGCGGTGCGCCCCTGGATCCACGGCGTGAACAGCACGTCGTTGAGGCCCAGCGTGTGGTCGGAGTGCAGGTGCGTGAGGAACAGCGTGCCGAGGCGCGGGGCGCTGAGCGCCGGGATCCCGTCGCGCGCCGCGGCGGCGGCGCGGCGCACCACTCCGCTGCCGGCGTCGAACAGGTAGGCCACCGAGTCCACCACGATCGCCACCGCGGGGCCGGCGCGCTCGGGATCCGGAATCGGCGTGCCGGTGCCGAGCATGACGATCGTCGTGCGCGCGGGCGCCTGCGCCGCGAGGGCCCCCGGCAGGCATCCGCCAGCCGTCGCCGCACACGCCAGCAGCGCGACCGCGCCCGCCGTCGCCGCACGCGCCCGCAGCGCCATCGCGCCCGCCGACGCCGCGCGTCGCGCGCGCGACGGGAGCCCGAGGTTCATCCACCGCGTCGTCATGAACATGATCGTGTCCTCGCGCTCAGCGCTTGGGAAGGGTGAGCGGCTTGGCCGACGCCGTGTGCCACGTGCCGTCTGGGTCGCGCGCCACGACCACCGCCCACGCCGCGGCACAGTGCTCGCCGCAGCTGCGCGCCACGACCAGCCGCGCGCGCGTGCGGTCGCGCGCGTCGCGCTCGGGCACACCGAGCTCCACGAGCCCCGTGCCGCCCGGATAGCGGCGGAACCACGCTTCCCACGCGTCGGCATGGGCGCGGAAGTGCGCCTCGAGGGCGGCGGGGTCCACGCGATGCACCGGCAGCCCGATCGCGAGCTGCGCGCTGTCGGGCGCGTCGAGCGCCGTCACGTCCGACGCCGCGCCCGCGCCGAGGGCGCCGAGCACCGGGGCGTCCTTGAGCGGGCCCTGCCAGAGCTCGATCGAGCGCACGTGCTCGCGCTCGACGAACAGCGTCGTGAGCGCGGCATGCTCGATGGCGCGCGCCTCGACCGCGGTCACGTCGGGCGGCTCGCGTCGGCAGGCCAGCGCCGCGCCGGCGACCGCGAGCAGGACCGGCCGTGCCACGCGCCGCGACCGCACGCGCTCAGGCAGGGGGGAGCACCGCGCCGTATGCCACGAGCGTCGCGCGCGCCCAGGCGTCGAGCCCCGCCGCGTAGGTGGCCGCGTCGAACGCGCCGAGGTCGGCGATCGTCACCGCGAAGGTGGGGCGCGTGCCATCGGGCCGCGTGAGCGGCGGCAGCGGCAGCGCCTCGGCCGGTGCGCCGTCGCGCGCGCGCAGCGACTTGACCACGAACGCCCGGTCGAGCTGCTGCACGTACACGCGGTGGAGCAGGTACCAGCAGCCGCCGAGCACGGCGATCGGCTGGTTGGCGGGATGCTGGAGCGTGTACGCGGCGAACGCGACACCGTGCCGGCTCCCCCACGGTTCCTGCCGCGCATGGTCGAGCGCCAGGAGCCGCGCGAACCGTTCCGCGCAACCGGCCGCGTCCGCGCCGGTCGCGGCGCCGCACTCCGGGCAGGGCATGGGCGTCGCGCGCCTGCCGGTCAGCGGGCGGGCGCGGCGCGGAGGATGGTCGTCAGGTCGGCGCGCACGACCTCGACGCCGTTCACGCGCGCGACGCCGTGCGTCTTGCACACCCCCCGGCGGAACTGCGCGAGGTCGATCTGCAGGTCGAGCACGTCGCCCGGCCGCACGTCGCCGCGGCAGCGCACGTTGTCGATCCCCATGAAGTAGCCGATCGCCCCGTCGGTGCCGTCCATGAGCGTGCTGAAGAGCGCGGCCGACAGCTGGGCCAGCGACTCGACGATCAGCATGTGGGGCATCGTGCCCGCGCCGGTCTCCGCCGCGCCACCGACGCACCACTCCCCGTGGGTCACGGTCTTGATGCCGAACGCCTGCTTGCCCGGCACCACGCGCGTGATCCGGTCCACGAGCAGGAACGGATAGCGGTGCGGAAGCAGCTCGAGCGGCTGCAGCAGTTCCGTGCTCGGCTCCATGACGGGTCCCCCGGGAGTGGGCCCCGCGCGACGGATGCGCACGCACGGCCAGGACGGAAAATCGCACCGCGCGCCCGCGAAGGCCAACCTGCCGGCTCGGTGCGTGTTGCGGGTCATCGGGTACCACCCTAGCGTACTCGCTTCCCCCCGCCCGGTTCCGTCGCCATGGACTCGAACATCACCAGCCTGCACCACGTCACCGCCACCGTCGCGGAGGCGCAGCCCGACCTCGACTTCTACGTCGGGCTGCTCGGCCAGCGCCTCGTGAAGAAGACGGTGAACTTCGACAACCCGGGTGTTTACCACTTCTACTACGGGGACGAGCGGGGGACGCCCGGGACGATCATGACCACCTTTCCGTATGCAGGGAAAGGAGTGCGCGAGGGGGTCCGGGGCGTCGGCCAGGTGACGGTCACCTCGTTCTCCGCGCCGCGCGCGGCGATGGGGTTCTGGCGGCAGCGACTGCGCGCGCACGGCGTGCCGTTCGTGGACGAGGGCACCGCGTTCGGCGAGGAGGCGATCACCTGCTCCGATCCGTCGGGGCTCGTCATCCGCATCGTCGGCACCGACGGCGACGCGCGCGACCCGTGGACCGGCGCGGGGATCACGCCGGCACAGGCGATCCGCGGCATCCACTCGGTATCGCTCCTCGTGCGCGAGCCCGCCACGACGATCGCCCTCGTGCAGTCGCTGCTCGACGGTGCCGTGATCGACGAGGGCGCGCACGTCACGCGCATGGGCATCAACGGCCGCGCGCCGGGGCAGCTCGTCGAGATCATCCGCGCGAGTGACGAGGCGGCGGCCGTGAACGGCCTCGGCACCGTGCACCACGTCGCCTTCGCCGCCACCACCGACGCGGCGCAGCTCGCGCTCCGCGAGGAGATCATCGCGCGCGGGGTGAAAGTCACGCCGGTGCTGGACCGGCAGTACTTCCACTCGATCTACTTCCGCGAGCCCAACGGCGTGCTGTTCGAGGTGGCCACGCGGCCCCCCGGCTTCACCGTGGACGAGCCGGTGGGCGCGCTCGGCCAGGCGCTCAAGCTTCCGCCGTGGGAGGAGCCGCGCCGCGCGCAGATCGAGTCGGTGCTGCCGGCGGTGCACGCGTGAGCGTGATGCAGGGTCGGCCGCTCGGCCGCGGGCGCGTGGTGGTGGTCATGGTCCACGGCCGGAACGCGTCGCCGGACAAGATCCTCACCATGGTGCCCGCGCTCGGGCGCGACGACGTCACGTACCTCGCGCCCGCGGCGGAGGGCGGCTCGTGGTATCCGCAGGGATTCATGGCGCCCACGGCGGTCAACGAGCCGGGCATCACCAACGGCATCGCCGCGGTGCACGCGTGCATCGCGCAGGCGATCGCCGCCGGCGTGAGCGAACGACGCATCGTGCTGCTGGGCTTTTCGCAGGGCGCCTGCCTTGCGGGCACCGCCGCCGTGCGACGGCCGGCGCGCTACGGCGGCGTGGTGATGTTCTCGGGCGGATTGATCGGGCCGCCGGGCACCGCGTGGCCCACGGCGGGCTCGTTCGATGGCACGCCGGTCTTTCTGGGGTGCAGCGATCCCGACGGCCACATCCCGGCGGATCGCGTGCGCGAGAGCGCCGCGCACTTCACCGCGATGGGCGCGAAGGTGACGATGCGCCTGTACCCCAACATGGGGCACCTGGTGAGCGAGGACGAACTCGAGTTCGCGCGGGCGATGCTCGCGGACGCGGCGGGGTGAGGCCGGGACTCGACGCGAGCGAATAACCGGCCGCGTTTCGTGCCAGATCAGGCCGTCGCCCGACGCGTCACCCGTTGACCGACTTCATCATCGCTTCCGGGTAGCGGAGCCCGGCCGCGGCGCCCAGCGGGAAGGTCGCGTCGATCTCGTCGAGCGTTGCGCGATCGAGCGTGACGCGCACGGCGCCGGCGTTGTCCTCGAGGTAGGTGCGCCGCTTGGTGCCGGGGATCGGCACGAGGTCGTCGCCCTGCGCGAGGACCCACGCGAGCGCGAGCTGCGACGGCGTGCAGCCGAGGCGCGCGGCCACCTCCTTGACCTTGGCCACGAGGTCGAGGTTCTTGCTGAAGTTCTCGCCCTGGAAGCGCGGCGAATGCCGGCGGTAGTCGCCGGGGGCGAAGTCGTCGGGCGAGCTGAACGCGCCGGTGAGGAAGCCGCGTCCAAGCGGCGAGTAGGGCACGAAGCCCACGCCGAGGCGGCGGCACGCGCCGAGGATCTCCGCCTCGGGATCGCGCGTCCAGAGCGAGTACTCGGTCTGGAGCGCGGTCACCGGGTGCACCGCGCACGCGCGCTCGAGCGTCGCGACCGACGCCTCGCTCAGCCCGATGAACCGGATGTGGCCCGCTTGCACGAGGTCGGCCATCGCACCGACGGTCTCCTCGATCGGCACGTCGCGGTCGACCCGATGCTGGTAGTAGAGGTCGATCACGTCCACGCCGAGGCGGCGGAGGCTGCCCTCGACGGAGCGCTTCACGTATTCGGGGCGTCCGTTCAGTCCGCGCACGGCGGGGTTCGCCGGGTCGCGCACGATGCCGAACTTGGTGGCGATGAACAGCTCGCGGCGGCGTCCCTTGATCGCGCGGCCCACGAGCTCCTCGTTGGTGTACGGGCCGTACATGTCGGCCGTGTCGAGGAAGGTGATGCCGAGCTCGAGCGCGCGGTGAATGGTGGCGATCGACTCGGCTTCGTCGCGCGCGCCGTAGAACTCGCTCATCCCCATGCAGCCCAGGCCGAGGGCGGAGACGGTGGGGCCGTTGCGGCCGAGCGTGCGGGTCTGCATGACGTGCGTGGATGGCGAGGGAAGACGGGAGGGGTGGCGAGCGGGCGGTGCGCGCCGGTGCGCACGGGGCGTGGCGCGTCGAGTGTGCGGGGCGCCACGCGCACTTGTTCGCATCGCACGCCCTCGTGAGAGCTAACGGCGGCGCGCCCCTGGCGGTTGCCGCTCAGCGCACCCTTGACGGCCCGGCCGGGCGCTTGTAGATAACCAACTAGTTAGCGAACCGATCGGTTACGTATATCGCCGCGCGCCATCGCCCCGCTCCTCCCGACCGCCCGTGAAAGCCACCGACGACGCCCTCTCCGCCACCTTCTCCGCCCTGGCCGATCCGACGCGCCGCGCCATCCTCGCGCGCCTCGCCGACGGATCGGCCACCGTGAAGGAGCTCGCCGAGCCGTTCGACATGAGCGGTCCCGCGATCTCGAAGCACCTGCGCGTGCTCGAGCGGGCCGGACTGGTCGCCACGTCGCGCGAGGCGCAATCGCGTCCGCGCACGCTCGAGCCCGCGCCCCTCAAGGCGGTGGCCGAGTACGCCGGGGCCTACGCCAGGTTCTGGGATGCGAGCTTCGCGCGGCTCGACCGCTACCTGCAGCAGATGCAGCAACAGGAGAAGAAGCATGCCAGGCGCCGTTAGCCCGCACGCCCTCATGGTCGAGACGCAGGGCGACCGCGAACTCGTCCTCACGCGCAAGTTCAACGCGCCGCGCCGCCTCGTGTGGCAGGCGTGGACCGACCCCGCGCACCTGCCGCACTGGCTCACCGGTCCCGACGGCTGGACGATGCCGATCTGCGAGATGGACCTGCGTCCCGGCGGCGCGTGGCGCTACGTGTACGAGAAGCCCGGCACGCCGGGGATGACGCTGAGCGGATCGATCGTCGAAGTCGTGCCGCCCTCGCGCCTCGTCACCACCGAGCGGTGGGGCCCCGAGTGGCCCGAGACGGTCAACACGCTGGTGCTCACGGAAGCCGACGGCGTCACCACCGCGGTCCAGACCGTCCGGTGGGCGACACCCAAGCATCGCGACGAGGCGATGAAGACCGGCATGACCAAGGGCGTGGAGGCGAGCTTCCAGCGGCTCGAAGCCGTGCTCGCGGGCATGCGCTGAGCGATGGCGTCTCCTCGGGCGGAAGCGCGCGCGATCGTCGACCGGTTGCGTGCGCTCGGCACGGCGCGCAATCGCGAAGGGATGGCGCACTACGGCATCGTCGCGAAGCAGGTGCTCGGCGTTCCCATGGACCCGCTCCGCGCCGAAGCGAAGCGCCTGGGGCGCGATCACGCGCTAGCGGAAGCGCTGTGGGCGACGGGCTGGCAGGAGGCGCGCATCCTTGCCGCGCTGGTGGACGACCCCGCGCAGGTGACCGCGGCGCAGATGATGCGCTGGGCGCGTGACTTCGAGAACTGGGCCGTGTGCGACAACGCGTGCTTCCACCTGTTCGACCAGTCGCCGCGCGCGTGGGCGCAGCTTCCGCGCTGGGCGGCGCGCAACGCCGAGTTCGTGCGACGTGCGGCCTTCGCCACGATGGCCGGGATGGCGGTACACGATCGCGATACGCCGGATGCACCGTTCCTCGACGCGCTCTCGCTCGTGCGCGCGCACGCACACGACGGACGCAACTACGTGAAGAAGGGGGTGAGCTGGGCGCTGCGCAGCGTCGGCAACCGGTCGCCCGCACTGCACGCGGCCGCGAGCGCGCTGGCCCGCGAGCTCGCGGCGTCGGCCGACGCGGCCGAGCGGTGGGTGGGGCGCGATGCGCTGCGCGATCTCGAGTGGCCGCTGGCCCGTGCGCGCGCGGCGAAGAAGGGTGCGGCGCGGGCGGCGCGGGCCGAGCGCGCGGCGAGCCGGGACGCTGCCCGCGTCGGCAGGAAGAGCACCGGCACCAAGCGCTCGATGCCAAGCACGTCTACCCGACGCGTCCTGCGTTCCCCTCGTTGACCGGTACTCCCACGATGCCTCCACGCGAACGCACTCCCGGCGAGTTCTGCTGGCTCAACATCCTCACCGCCGAGCCGGCCGAGGCGCACGAGTTCTTCGCCGCCGTACTGGGCTGGACGTTCGTGGAGATGCCGGGCGGGAGCCGCTTCCAGGCGGGCGGCCGCGACGCGGGGGCCATGTTCGACCTCGCGCACCCGAACACGCCGCGCGGTGCCCGGCCCGAACTCGGGATGATGATCAAGGTGGCCGATGCCGACGCGGCGGTGGCGCGCGTGCGCGCGTTGGGCGGCACCGCGCGCGACGCATGGGAGATCCCCCGCGCAGGGCGCATGAGCGTATGCGCGGATGGGGCGGGGGCCAAGTTCGATCTCTGGCAGTCGATGGCGATGACGGGCTTCACCACGGACGAAGCCACGCCGGGCGCCCCCTGCTGGTTCGAGCTGCGCACGCGCGACGTGGAGGCGGCGATCGCGTTCTACACGGGGCTGTTCGGGTGGACGGCGGAGGACGTGTCGCAGGGAGCCGTGCGCTACGCGCGCTTCCTGCTCGACGGGCGCCCGGTGGCGGGCGTCATCGAGCGCGACCTGCCGCCACACTGGATCACCTACTTCACCGTCCCCGACGTCGCCGCGGCGGTGCACGCCGCGATCTCGCGCGGCGGCACCGTGACGATGGCGCCGCGCCGCGCGGCCGATGGTCGCACGATCGCGGAGCTCGCCTCGCCGCACGACGTGCCGTTCGCGATCACGGCGGGGTAGGCGGCGCGCATTCGGAGGGCGCCGCGCGCGCCGCGCGTCCGTGTCTCAGTCCCGCGACAACTTCCGCGCGACGTCGCCGATCCGCTCGAGCGCCTTCCGCACCTTGTCGGTCGGGTAGCCGACCGTCACGCGCAGGTGGTGCTCCGCCCCGAGCAGGCTGCCAGGGGCCACCAGCACGCTCGCTTCCGCGCGGATCCGGTCGGCGAGCGTGAGGGAGTCCACGGCGAGGTGGCTGCGCACGAAGCCGATGGCGGTGGCGTGCGACGGCTGCACGCTGAAGCGCCCCTCCTGCTGGGCGATCCAGTCGCGCAGCAGCTGCCACCCGTTGGTCGTGAGCGCCTTCTGCCGCGCGAAGAGCATCGCGCGCTTGGCCGGCTTGAGCGCGAACTCTGCCATCGTCATGGACGGCGCGGCCGCGGCGATCACCGCGTACTCGTGCCGGCGCCACAGCGCCTCGATCACGTCCGGCTGGGCCACGATCCACCCGAGCCGGAGCCCGGCCAGGCCGTATGCCTTGGACAGCGCGTTGGTGCACAGCACCCGGTCGTAGCGGCCGAAGAAGGTCGGCGTCTCGCCGGCGCTGCCGTGCTCGGTGCCGGCGTAGACCTCATCCGCGTGCAGCCACGCGCCCACGCGCGCGGAGGCGGCCACGATGCGCGCCATCTCGGCTTCGGTGAGGATCGATCCCGTGGGGTTGTTGGGGTTCACGATCGCCACCAGCCGCGTGCGGTGCGTGATGAGCGTGTCGAGATCGTCGAGGTCGGCGCGCCACGCGTCGTCGGGATCGAGCGCGATCTCGCGCACGGTGCAGCCGGCCGTCTTCGCCAGGCCCCACACCTGCCGGTAGCCGGGCGAGAGCACCACCACCTCGTCGCCGGGCTCGAGCAGCAGCTGGCAGATCATGCTGTTGGCCTGCGCGGCGCCGACGGTCACGAGCACGTGGGCCGGCGTGGCCCCCGGGTAGAGCGCGGCGATCCGCTCGCGCAGCGCATGCGTGCCGTTCACCTCGGGGTAGAAGAGCCCGGTGTGGAGCACCGCCTGCTGTTCGTCGTCGTCGAGCCACTCGTGCGTGCTCAGGCACTGCACGCTCGAGTCGGCGAGGTTCATCTCGACGGTGCGCTCCCAGCGCGACTGGTACGCCTCGAGCTCGAAGGGCTGGAACGGGGTCATGCGGACTCCTGGCGGTGGAGGCGAAGGATCGCGAGGGCGAGCTGCACGTCCTCGAGCCCCAGGCCGATGGAGCGGAAGAAGGCGGGGCGTTCGCGCGTGGGTGGCGGCGCGGCGTGCGTGAGCAGCTCGCCCAGGTCGCCGCGGATCGCGTCGGCCGACCAGCCGTGGCGCGCGGCGAGGCGCATCTCGCCGGCCGACGCGGGGGTGGTGGCGCGATAGTCGCAGTACACGTCGAGCGCGGCGAGCGACTCGGGCGGCACCTCGTGCGCGTCGGCCACGTTGGTGCTGATCGAGGTCACGAGCGCGTGCGGCTCGAGCGTGCGCGGATCCATGACGGCGGTGCCCGATGACGTGCAGCAGAGCACGACGTCGGCACCGGCCACGGCGGCGTGCGCGCTCGGCGCCGCGCTCACCCCCTCGGGGAGGAGCGCCGCGCGCGCGGCCAGCCGCGGCGACGTCAGGCGCACCTCGCCCCACGCGCGCAGGGGTCGCACCAGCGCGAGGTGGGCCATCGCCTGCGCGCCGCTGCCGATGATCGCGAGCACGCGCGCGTCAGGGGCGGCGA
>JACQES010000050.1 GCA_016200495.1 Gemmatimonadota bacterium | reverse complement strand
TGCCGGAGGGGGAAGCTTACGGGGCGCGGGAGCTGCGCTAGGCTCCTCGCAAGTTACGCCCGCGCGATCGTGATTCGCACCGCGGTCCATGAAAGCAGCGGCGCACGTGCCGACATGCTAGTGGTCCTGCCTCTGTGCTTTGGGCGCAATTACCGCTCCGAGTTTCGTCGCATCATCCCGGCGCGGAACGAGGGCAACGCTCTGTGTCTTTGTTTCTAGGAGCTCAGGCTGGCTTAGAGGACGAAGGGCGACCACGACTTCTAGTACCGAGAAGGAACGACGATCAGCCAAATACTTGGCCACTTGCCGCTCGGGAGGCCTCGGAAGCGCTACCTCCTTCGGCAGCTTTGCATCCGCTGCGATGAATTGCTGCACTATTCCCCAGCCTTGGTAGAACACTTCCATAAAGGCTGCGTCGTGCGGGATCGGGCAAACAATGAGATTGCGTTGCGCGTCTTTGTACGTCTTGTCGCTCCGTCCCTGTCTCGCCGGCACGATTCCAAGTCTCAATCCGCGCGCAGGTTCGAGATCTTTTGGGTTTATCTTCACCGAAGTGCCAATCCAGCGGTCGCTGTCAGTATTCCCCACGAAGAGGTCCGCCTTCCACAGGCCGGAGATGCTATACGGAAGGGCAAGGCGGACTTCGGGGCGCCGAAAGGCAGCGCCGAGGAGATTCATGTACCGCTTGAGTTTGGCGGGTTGGCCTACGTCTCCAACGAGTACGCGGGATTCGTCCGTAAGGATCGTGTTCGCGGTATCGATGAGCTTGAGCGCGCCTGACTTCTCGGCTCCGAAGAGAATCGACGCCGGGGACTTTCCCGGCACTCTGCAATGCCGAGCCATCGCATCCACTACGCGGTCAAGAATCAGCGGATCCCGCCGATTCATGGAGTCGTGCACGGCCCACTCGAAGCACAGGCCGCAATCGCCGTCGCCCGGACGGTAGAGGCGCGCAAGCATCGCGAGGGTCACGTTCTCGTGGCCACCGACCTCGGCCACAAGGTCGCCCTTCAAAGCGAATAGGGTTCCTTCGAGAATCGGCCGGACGACGGCGGTGAGCGCTGAGACTTCGTCCGCGACTGGGTTGCGTTGGGTTTCAATTCGAAGTTGGAGCTTCTCGTCCATGACACACCTCGCAGGTGGAGATTTGGTTGTCGTCAAGCGCACTATTGCGGAGTGCGATGCGCCGGGCCTAACGAAGCAGCGAATGGCGGTGGGGCGGCGTCAGCCGCAAGACGGTTGAACGTACGGCCGGCGAGGTCACGAGCCACCTCACGAAACGAGCGAGCGATGAATTGCGATTGCCACTTTGTCCACCCCCGGCGCCACCACCCCCATCAACTCCGGATGGTACGGCATCGGCACATCCTCCACCGCCACCCGCTCAACCGGCGCATCTAACTCCCAAAAACACTCCTTCGCTAGCACGGCCGCGATCTCGGCCCCAAACCCCGCCGTCATCGCATCCTCATGGACAATCAGCGCCCGTGCAGTCTTCCGGACGCTCGCCAGCACCGCCGCCTTGTCCCACGGAAACACGCTCCGAAGGTCAATCACCTCGACGCGGTCACCGAACTGCGCCGCCGCCTCCAGGCACCGGTGCACCATCGCGCCCCACGTTACTAGCGTCAAGTCGGTGCCTTCCTTGAGCACAGCCGCCTTGCCGATCGGCACCACGTAGCCGTCGCCGGGCCACTTCGACGATCCGTCGCTCGTCATCAACAGCGCGCGATGCTCGAAGAACACGGTCGGATTTCGCGACCGCATCGCCGCGCGCAACAAGCCAACCGCATCCGCCGCATTCGACGGCATCACCACCTGCCACCCGATCGCGTGCGCGTACATCACCTCGTTGCTCACCGAGTGCCACGGGTCGCCCACGTCCTTGCCGAACCCGCCGGGCATCCGCACCACCATCGGCGAGCAGAACCGGTTGGCCGTCCGCCAGCGCACGGTGCCCGCGTTGTTGAGCTGCTCCATCGCGGGGTCGGCGTACTTGCGGAACTGGATCTCGGCCACGGGCATCAACCCCGCGATCCCCATGCCGGCGGCGCGGCCGATGATCCCCTCTTCCGACAAGCTCGTGTCGAACACGCGCTCGGCGCCGTGCTTCTTCTGCAGCCCTTCCGTCACGAGGTGCACGCCGCCCTTCTTGCCGACGTCCTCGCCAAAGACCACGAGCCGCGGGTTGCGCGCGAGCTCCTGGTCGAGCGTGCGACGGATCGCGTCGGCGAAGCGGACCATCGGGCCCTCGTCGCTCGGAACGGTAACGGATGGGAGTGAGGCGAGCACGGCATCCGGCAGGCCACCCATCGCCACCGTGTCGCCTTCCTCAAACTGCTCCTCGACGACGAAGCGCTTGATCTTGTCGGGATCGGGGTTGGCGCGCGCGCGCGCCGCCTCCACCCCCGCCTCCACCGTCGCCGTCACCTCGGCGCGGAGCGCGTCCCACTCCTTCGCGCTCATCAGGCTCGGCACCATGAAGTCGCGCAGCCGAGGCAGCGGGTCGCGCTGCTCGTCGGCGGCGATCTCGGCCGGCGTGCGGTAGCCCTTCTGGTTGTCGGGCCCCGAGTGGCTCGAGAGCCGCGGCACGGTGAGCCGCACGAGCGCCGGCCCGGCGCCGCTCCGCACGTGCGTCACCCCTTCGCGCAGCAGCCGGGCCGCCTGCGCGGGGTCGCAGCCGTCGCCGTCCCTGATCATCAGGTTGGCGAAGCTCGCGAGGTTCTTCGCGATGTTTCCGCCCGGCGTCTGCATCTGCCCGCTCACCGAGATGCCGAGCCCGTTGTCCTCTATATAGAAGAGCATCGGGAGCTTGAGCGTGGTGGCGATCGTGAGCGACGACCAGAAGCCATTGGTGGCCACGCTTCCGTCACCGCCCAGCGCCACCGCCAGCGCCCCCTTCCAGCTCGCATCCTTGAGCACGTCGCGGTGGTACCCGATGGCCTGCGCCCACCCGGCCGCGGGGGTGAACTGCGAGCCCACGTCGCCGCTCATGGGGAGCACGACGCACCCGTTGGGGTTGGGCCAGTTGCACACCACGCCGATGTCGCGCCCGTCGCTGAACCCGCCCGCGCGCCCGAGCGGCGAACCGTGCGCGTCCTCGATGCTCAACCCCAGCGACAAGAGAAGCGGCCGGGAGCGATAGTACGCGCCGGCCGCGTCGTGCGGGTGGTCGAGCAGCTGGCCGAGGATGGCCTGCGCCATGTCGTGGCCGCGCGCCGAGAACTGGTAGAGCACCTGGTGCTCGCGCGGCACGCTGGCCTTGCGGCGGTTCAGGTCCTCCTCGAGGTCGTCGAGGGCGCGCGAGGTGAGAGTGATGCGGGCGACGCGGCGCCAGTCGAGCGCGGCGTCGGTCGCGGGGGCGGCCGGTGAGGCGGTACGGGGCGTGGGCATCGCCCCAAAATCTAGCGCCCTCAGGGCGGGACGCGCACGAACTTCGCGCCGGGCGCCATGTCCAGCGTCAGCGCCGCCGCCGGGGTCGCGCCGTCGGCGCGCGCAAACATGATGCGCGACGGTCCCTCGAGCGATCCCTCGTTCAAGTCCGCCAGGAAGCCGTCGCCGCCGTCGGGACGGAGGAAGGCGCCAAGTTCGCCGATGCGCGCGTACAGGCCGCCATCCCGGGCCGTGATCTCCATGTGGCCGAAGGCGCCGCCGTCGTAGCGGCCCGTGAGGAGGCTCGCGTTGATCGTCGATGGAAGCACGACGGCCCGGCCGTCGTTCCACGGCCCGGTGCCGCGGATGCGTTCAACCAGCTCGCGTGCGGCGTTTAGGCGTCGCGTCGACTCGGCGCGCCGGTCCGGCACGCCAAGCAGCCGATCGTAGAGCGCGGCGGCGACCCATTCCGGGAAGAAGGCCCCCGAGCGCCCCTCGTTCGCGAGCACCACGATGCCGAGGTCGCGCCGGGGCATGAACGACACGTGCGCGCGGTAGCCGCGATAGCTGCCGAGGACCTGCGTCACCGGCTCGTCGCGGAAGGTGGCGAGGTACCAGCCGAGCCCGTAGCCGTTGCGCGAGAACTCCTGAAACGTGCCCTGCATAGGGACCTGTCGCGCGTGCCAGCTGTCCACGGCGTGCGCGGGGAAGACCTGGCGACCGTCGAGCCGGCCCTGCCGCAGGTTCAGGCGGAGCCACCGCGTCATGTCCTCGAGCGTGGAGACCACGCCGCCCGCGGCGTGCATGGTCTTGTCGCTCTTGGGCACGAGCGGATGCGCGCCGTCGCCGTGCGTCGCGTAGGGCCGGGCGATCTCCTCCGGCGCGAGCCGCGTGAGCGAGAAGCCCGTGGCACGCATGCCGGCGGGTTCGAACACGCGCGCGTGCAGTTCGGCCTGCCAACTGTGCCGGGTGGCGCGCTCGAGCGCGTAGGCGGCGAGGATGTAGCCGAGGTTGGTGTAGGCAAAGTCGCGGCTGCGCGGCGTGCTTTCGTCGAAGGCCGCGAGGAGCCCGTCGTGGGTGAACTCGCCCGAGTAGGCGGAGACGAAGTTCACGGCCGGGTTGGTGAAGCCTCCGGTGTGGGTGAGCAGTGCGCGGAGGCTGATCGCGCCGGCGTCAAGCGGGGCGCGGAAGCGGAGCGTGGGCAGGAGGGCGGACAGCGCCGTGTCGAGGGAGAGCTCGCCCCGCTCGGCCGCGAGCGAGATGGCGGCGGCGGTGAAGGCCTTCGTGGCCGATGCGATGTAGAAGAGCGTGCGTGGCGTGACGGGCCGGCGCTCCTCGATGCTGGCCCAGCCGAAGCCGCGCGACATGAGCAGGCTGTCGCCCGCGACCACCGCGACCGCCATGCCGGGGGTCGTGCCCAGCGTGTCGAGGAGCGCCTGCAGTTCCGTGTCGGCGCCGATGAGGCGTTCGCGGGCGAGTCGGGTCACCAGCGCCGCCTGCGCCTCTTGCGCGGCCTGCGACTCCTGCCCCAAGTGCGCCACCGGCACGGCCTCGGGGCTCGGCGCCGGAACGGGCGCGCCGGGAGCGCAGCCCAAGGTGCTCGCGACCAATGTGATCAGGCGCCGGCGCATCAGCGGCATCAGCGGTCCGTCGGACAGGGTCGTGGCAGGAGGTGCAACGCGTGAAGCATAGCGATGGCCGGCGAGGCGGCTTCCATGCCGATGCTCGGACAGGCCGACGTTGGTGGCGCTCCCATGGTGATCGTGCGCCGGTCGCCCGCGCGCGAGTCCGGGGTGACCGCCCTTCGGAGGCACCGTAGCCTTCGGCTACACGGCCTCCTGCGGGCGGTCACCCCGTCCTCGCGCGCTAGTGCACCTTGTCGGCGAGCGCTCGGAGGCGGCTTGCCGTCTCGCCGTTGCTGGTGTTTGCCTCGTCGCGCAGCCATTTCGCGGCCTCGGTGCGGGGCGGGCCATCGCCCGCGTTGGGCAGCGTGATCAGCCGCTCGGCGCAGGGGGCCACGGCGGGGAGCGCGAACAGATCGGTGGCGTGACGGGCGGCGCTGTCGGCGAGGGCGCGCACGAC
>JACQES010000242.1 GCA_016200495.1 Gemmatimonadota bacterium | reverse complement strand
TTTGCCGGCATCAAGGCGGGCACGTACGACTTCAACTGCACGCCGCACCTCGCGATGGGCATGAAGGGGAAGATCACCGTCAAGTAAGCCTCCGGCTTCCATGACGACCCCATCGGGGGCGGAGGCGCTGGCCGCTTCCGCCCCCGAGTTGCTTTCCGGGGGCGCGCCCTGGCTGCGCGCGCGTGCCCGCAACGCGCTCCGGCACCCGGTGCGCATCGGTGTCGTGGCGGGCGCGGTCTTCCTCGTCACGCTCATCGCCCTGATCGTCGTGCCCGCCGGGCAGCGGCGCGCGGCGGAGCAGAGCCCGGTCGCGCTGCGACGCCTCGACACGTTGCCGATCCTCGCGCGCGAACACGACCTCGATGCGCGTCGGCAACGCGCGACGCGCGCGCTCGACTCGCTTCGGCATGCCCTCGTCGCGGCCGACAGTGCCGACTCCGCGGCAGCGGAACGCCCGCGTCGCGCCACGCTGGCCGCCACCGACTCGACTGCGGCGCAAGTGCGCGAACTCACCCGCCTGCTCGCCCGCGCCGACCGCGCCCCGCTACCGGCGACCTACCGCGAACTGGCGACCGCACGCGCGCTTGCGGGCGATGCGACGATCGCGGCGCGCGTGGACGCGCTGGCCGCCATCGAGCGGCTGCAGCGTGCGTACGGAACGGCGCCCGCCATCGACTCGGGCTATCTCGCGCTTTCCGAGCGGGCCCGCGGCATCGGCGACGAACTCGTTGCGATCGCCCGCGCCCGGCGCAGCGCGCTCCGCGGCGACGCACCCGAGGACACGCTCCGCTTGCGGGCCCGCCTCGACACGCTGGGACGCGAGATCGACGCGACCGACCGGCAACTCGTCCTCGCGCGCCAGGTCAACGCGCGCGCGCAGGCGGCGATCGCGGCGGCGCGCGAGCGCGCGAACCTCGACGCGCCGCCGATCGCGATGCTCCTCGCGGCCCTCGCGCTCGGGCTCGCGCTTGGTGGCGCGACGTCGCTCGGCCTCGAGCTCGCCCAGCCGCGCTACGGTGCCGCCGTGGACGCGTGGCGCGTGACCGGCGCCGGCGTCGTCGCGACGCTCCCCTCGGAGGCGGGTCCCGATCTGCGTGACGCGACGGAGCGCCTCGCCGGGCGCGTGCTGGCGCCGCTTGCGCCGGGAACGCGCCTTGCGGTGGTCGCGAGCGATGCCGCACACGCCGCGCACGTCGCGGTCGCGCTCGCCGGCGCCCTCGCCGCGCAGGGACGCTCCGTGCTCGTCGTGGACACCGACACGCGCGAGGCGCGCAGCGCGAACCTGCTGCGCCGCCCCGCGACCCCGGGGCTCACCGATGCGCTCGCGCGCGGCGCGTCGTGGGAATCCGTGGTCCAGCGTCACATCGGCAGCCACGCGCCACCGCTCGATGTCCTCCCGCCGGGAGCGCCGCTCAAGTTTGCACCCGGCACCATCGCCGCCGACGAGGGCGCGGCGCGGCTCGGCGTGCTGGCCGACGGCTACGACCTCACCCTGATGACCGTTACGCCCGCGGACACGCCCATCGCGGAGGCCCTGCTCGCACCGGCGCGCGTCGCCACGGCGATCATGGTGGTCGAGGAGGGCGAGACCTTGCTCGGCCCGCTCGGGCGCGCCCGCGCGCGCCTCGCGGCGCGGGGCGTGCGCGTCGCCGGCGTGGTCGTCGTCGCGTCGGCGTGAAGGGCGCGACCGTAGCTTCCGCGCATGTGGGCTGACACGCTCCTCGCCGCCGAACGGGCGCACCTGTTGCGCCTCGCACTCTGGGCGGCCGTCTCCGTGCTCGGCGGGACGCTCCTCCTCGGTCTCGAATGGCGGCGCGTGCCGCGCGCCCCGCTGCGCGTCCAGTTCGCCGTGCAGACGGCGGCGTGGGGACTCGCGAACCTGCTCATCGTCTGGTTCGCCCGCGCGGGGCTCGAACTCCGCGACTTCGCGGGCGCGCGCCGGCTCGAGCGGTTCCTCTGGTTCAACACGGGACTCGATGTCGGCTACGTGGCGGTCGGGATCACGCTCGCCCTCGCCGGCTGGGTGCTGGGCCGGCGCCTCGGCGCCGTGGGCGCCGGCATGGCCGTCGTGGTGCAGGGGCTCGCGTTGCTCGTGCTGGACCTGGTGCTGGCTGGCCGGCTCGTCGGCATGACCTGACGGCGGACCGCCGTGCACCGGCGCCGCCGGCGCGCCATATTGCCCGGACCACCGCCTTTCCCCGGTCAGCCATGCCGTTGCGCGGGTACTCCGATCGCATCAACCACGCCTTCGCGTTCGCGGCGAAGCACCACGATCAACAGGTGCGGAAGGGCACGCGCCTGCCGTACCTGACGCATCCCGCGAACGTGGCCGTGATCCTGACGCGGTATGGCCAGGACGAGGCGACGATCGTGAGCGGCATCCTGCACGACGTGGTCGAGGACTGCGTGCGCGACGGCTACACGCGCGAGTCCCTCGAGCAGCGCATCGCCGACAAGTTCGGCGCCGACGTGCTCGACACCGTCCTTGCCGTCACGCACCGCAAGACCGACGACGACGGCATGGAGTTCTCCTCCGACGAGAAGAAGGCCGACTACCTCACGCGCCTCGATCGCGCACCGGAGCGCGCGCGCTGGGTCTGTGCCGCGGACAAGATCCACAACGGAAGCGCGCTCCTCGCTGACCTGCGACGCACCGATTTTCCCGAATCGGTCTGGGGCCGTTTCAGCGCCGGACGCGAGGGAACGGTGCGGTGGTACCGGCAGGTCTACGAGCGCCTGTACGCGCTCGGCTTCCAGGCGCCGATCATGGAAGAACTGCGCGAGGTCGCCGAGCAGCTGGAGCGCTGGACCGAACCCACGCGCGCGCGCTAGGTCCGGTCGTCGCGGTGCGCCCGGCAGGGCGCGCCCGCACATCGCATGGCCGTTGAACGCCGCCGCGGCCGGCCCGGGTCACGCCGTCGCGGCTGCCTCGCGCGCCGCGTAGGTGCGCGCCACGTAGTCCTCGAGGATCACGAGGAACTCCTCGACGATCCGGTCGCCCTTGAGCGTCGTGAGCAGCTTGCCGTCCATGTACACTGGCGCCTTGGGCTCCTCGAACGTGCCAGGCAGCGAGATGCCGAGGTTCGCGTGCTTGGACTCGCCCGGCCCGTTCACGACGCACCCCATCACGGCAACGCGCATCTCCTCGACCCCGGGGTGCTTCTCGCGCCAGACGGGCATCTGCTCGCGCAGGTATCCCTGGATGTCCTCGGCCATCTTCTGGAAGAAGGTGGACGTGGTGCGGCCGCATCCCGGACAGGCGGTCACCTGCGGTGCGAACGACCGCATGCCGAGCGACTGGAGGATCTGCTGGGCGACGTAGACCTCCTCGCTCCGGTCGCCGCCCGGCTTGGGCGTGAGCGAGACACGGATGGTGTCGCCGATGCCCTCCGTGAGCAGCAAGGCGAGTGCGGCCGAGCTGGCGACGACCCCCTTGTTGCCCATGCCGGCCTCGGTGAGCCCGAGGTGCAGCGGATAGTCGCAGCGCGCGGCGAGGCGGCGGTACACGTCCACGAGGTCCGGCACCAGCGACACCTTGGCAGAGATCAGGATCTGGTCGTGGCGCAACCCGGTCTCTTCCGCGAGGGCGGCGGAGCGCAGTGCGCTCTCGAGCATCGCCTCGATATAGACGTCGCGCGCGTCGGCGGGCTGCGCCAGCTTCGCGTTGGCGTCCATCATCGCGGTCAGCAGGTCCTGGTCGAGCGACCCCCAGTTGACGCCGATGCGCACCGGCTTGCCGTGCTCCACGGCGACCTGCACGATGGTGCGGAAGTTGTCGTCCCGATGACGCGCCCCGACGTTCCCGGGGTTGATGCGGTACTTCGCGAGGGCCCGTGCGGCGGCCGGGTACTTCTTGAGAAGCAGATGGCCGTTGTAGTGGAAATCGCCGACAAGGGGAGCCCGAATCCCCATGTCGTCGAGGCGATGGCGGATCTCGGGGACGGCCGCCGCCGCTTCGTCGTTGTTCACCGTGATGCGCACCACCTGCGAGCCGGCGCGCGCCAGCGCCGCCACCTGCGCCGCGGTACCCGCCGCGTCCGCCGTGTCGGTATTGGTCATGGACTGGACGACCACCGGGTGGGACGACCCCACGCCGACGTCACCCACGTATGCGGTCACGGTGGACCGGCGCTTCGCGAAGATCACGGGACGAACCTTGCCGTTCGGGGAGTGAGCAAGATACTGACCTCGGCGCGAGGGGCATGCCCCGCACCGCTACCGGATGCGCGGCCGTGGCGACAGCTTCCATGGCGATCTGCCCCCGGGTACCCCGGGGGCTGCCACCCCGATTGGAGCCGCACCGCATGGCCGACGCCGCCGGCGCCGCAGCGCCCCCACCGAGCTTCTTTCGCCGCCACTGGGGGAAGCTGACGATCGTCTCGGTCCTGACGATCGTGGTCCTCGTGCTCGCCGTCTGGACGGCCATCGCCGTCTTCTACACCTACTCGGACGGCGACCGCACGGGCTACCTGCAGAAGCTTTCGAAGAAGGGGTGGGTCTGCAAGACGTGGGAGGGCGAGCTCGCCATGTCGAACGTGCCCGGCCAGATGCCCGAGAAGTTCCTCTTCACGGTGCACGCCGACTCCCTGGCGGAGGTGATGCAGAAGCTCGACGGCAAGCGCGTCGTCGTGTCCTACGCGCAGCACGTGGCCATCCCGACGAGCTGCTTCGGTGACACGCCGTACTGGGCCACCGGGGTGCGGGTCACCGAGTAGCCCCGCGTGTTAACGGCGACTCCTCCCGCCCCGTCCCACGGGCAGGACGCTTCGATGACCGAATTACCCGGGAGTGCCGTCATGCGCCGTCACCTGCTGCCGATCGCCTGCTCCATCGCGTTGCTGCCCGTCGCCCTGCATGCCCAGGGAGGGAGTGGCCACGGGGGGCCCGGGCGTGGCGGGGATCCGGCCACCGGGAGCCCCCTGCGCCCGGCGGCGTCGCCGGAGGCCATGCACGAGCGTCGTGACGCGATGCGGGAGCGGCTGGCCGAGCGGGGAGGTCCGGACCGCGAGGCGATGCGCGAGCGCATGCGCCAGCGCGAGAAGGCGATGGCGCCCGAGGACCGTGCCGCACTCGGCGACGCCCTTCGCGGGCGAGGCGACCGGCCCGCGCGCACGCCCGAGCAGCAGGCGTTCGTGCAGGCCCTGCGCGAGGAGCGCCGGTCCCTCCGTGCGGCCGTTGCTGCGGGGACGCTGGATCGCCATGCGGCGGCGGAGCAGCTGCGGGCCTGGCTCGCGGCCCATCGTCCCGCCGCGCCATCGAGCCCCTGAGGCGTTCGGCGCCCACCGCTGCATGCCCACCCACCCCGGGATTGCGTGGCGCGCCGTCGCCGCCGCCGTGTTGTGCGCTGGCCTCCTCCGCCCGGCGTCCGCCCAGGAAGCGGGTGATTCCGCATCGCGCGCGCGCGCCCGTGCCGACTCGATCGCACGCGTGCGGGCCATTGCGGACTCGATCCTGCTCGAGGATGACCCCGAGGACGAGCTCGGCCTCCCTGCCCTGCCACCCTCGCGCCAGTCGGTCACGCTGCAGTCGATGAACCGCGGCTATACCATCGGCGGCACGAGCATCGCGGAGAACGTGGGCTTCCTGACGTACCAGTGGAAGTCGGACGACTGGAAGGTGATGCTGGCAGGCTCGCCGCTGCGGTACGCGGGCAACGGCACCACGATTTCCGGTGTCCCGCCGGTGACGGCGCGGGTCGACTGGCGCTTCGCCAAGGGCGACACGCTGCGTGTGTATGGGCGTACCAGCAGCTCGCCGGCGACGCTCGACTCACTCCAGACGGCCGCGATCGGCGCCGTGAGCGTTTCCACGATCGACCTCGAGAGCCTCGCGCTCGGCACGCCGGCGATGATCGGGACGCGCGCCACCTTCTCGTTCGATCTGGGTTCGGACGTGACCCTCGGGTTGCACGGCGGGCTTGAATTCCAGCCACGCCCGAGCGGCGGGCAACGCGTCTACTGGACCGGAACCACGATCCTGGGTGGCGCCACCTTGACCGGCCTCGCCAGCGACATGCGATGGTCCACGGGGCTCGACGTCAGCCGCTCGAGCGCGGATTCGCTCCTCATGCCGGGCGATTCTGTGGGACGCAACCTGTTCCCAGGCGGCGGCACGTTCAGCGCGAACGCGCAACTCGACGGGCCGCTGACCACGAACGGCGATGCCACGATCGTGGCCGGCCTCTGGTACCAGCGTCCCTTCGGCAACGACCGCCCCGACCAGCCGAATCGGTTGATTCCGGTCGGCGACACGTACGGGGCGTTCGTCACGCTCGACCTGCCGGTCCGCGACTGGATCATCGAACCGTCGCTCTCCATCGCGCGGGAGTCGGCATCAGACGATGCCACCATCAGCCGGCAGCTCCGGTACCAGTACCAAGCCTCGAGTTGGGCGGGAACGGCGGGGGTGGCGGTCGCCATTCCGCTGGGGCGTCAGTTCGAGCTCAGCCCGGAAGCCGGCGCCACGTTCGGCAATGCTGAGGCCATCTTCACGGCGATAGCCAGTGGCAGCGGTTCCGGGTCTGGGAGGCGCCCGGGACGGACCGCCATCTCGGCGGTCCGGTCCGGCATCCGCGGCTGGTACGCCGGTGTCGAGCTCCGAATCACCTACTGAGCAATGGGACAGGCCAAAATCGGGCAAAAGGGACGGGCCGGCCCAAAACCTGGCATTGTCGAATGTTTCCTGTCTCGCTATACTCCTAGCTGAGGTACCATGGCAAGGCTGCCATGATCGCACGATCCCGTGCGGATCCGGCGCGGCGGATCCCGAGAGAACCGCGCAGTCACAGGTATTGTTGCAGGGTCCGGCGCGTGCTGCTCCCTGAACAATCGTTACAGAGGAGCTGGGCATGCGTACGACCGGCAAGGTGAAGTGGTTCAACGACGCGAAGGGGTTCGGCTTCATCACCCCCGATAACGGCACCAAGGACTGCTTCGTGCACTACAGCGCGATCCAGGGCTCGGGCTTCAAGACTCTCGCCGAAGGCGAGGCCGTCGAGTTCGACATCGTGCAGGGCCAGAAGGGTCCGGCCGCGGAGAACGTGACGAAGGCCGGCGCGCGCTAAGCGAGCCTGTCCCCGTAACTGCTTCGCCCGACGGGGTGCCTCGCGAGAGGCACCCCGTCGTGTTTTCCCTCCTTCCCCACCCCGCGCGCTCGTCATGTCCGTCGCATCAAATCGCGTCATCGTCATCGGTGGCGGCATCGCCGGACTCGTCGCGGCCATCGAACTGGAGCGACGCGGCCGGCCCGTCCTGCTGCTCGAACAGCACGAGGAGCTCGGTGGGCGGGTTCGCTCGCGGCGCGTCGACGGCTTCCGAATCGATCGCGGGTTCCAGGTGCTCTTCACCGCGTACCCGGTCCTCACCAGATACCTCGACCTCACGGCGCTGGACCTGCACGCGTTCCAGCCCGCCGCGCGCATCGCCTCGCCGACGGGAACGAGCGTGCTGGGGGATGCGCTGCGCGACCCCAGCGTGCTGGCCGAGACGGTGCTCTCGTCGCACGTGCGGGTGAGCGACGTCTGGCGCCTGCTCCGCCTTCGCCGTCTCGCGACCCATCTGGACCCGGAGGCCTGCTTCGCACCCGAGTTCGCGAACATGTCCACCCGCGAGTTCCTGGAGGCACGCGGGTTCGGTGACGCGACGATCGACCGGTTCTTTGCCCCCTTCTATGGCGGCATCCTGCTCGACCGGTCCCTTGAGTCGAGCGCTGCCGTGCTGCTCTTCACCTTCCGCATGCTCGCCCTCGGCGAGACCGCGCTCCCGGCGCGCGGCATGGGCGCGATCGCCCTCCAGCTCCGCGAGCGGCTGCGGTTGGCGGAGGTCCGAACGGGGGTGCGCGTGACGGCCCTGCGCGCGGAGCGAGGCCGCACGACGGGGGTGGAAGCGGCCGACGGCACCGTGCACGAGGCGTCCGACGTCGTGCTGGCGACCGAGGCGCCCGTGGCGCGTACGCTCGCCGCCACCGCGGGCGTCACCCTCGAGGCGTTGCCGACGCGGGCACTGGGGTGCGCGACGGTCTATCTCGCCAGCGAGACGCCTGTCCTGCCCGGTCGCGCGCTGACGCTGAATGCCGCCGACCATGCCGTCATCAGCCACGCCGTGACCGTGAGCGACGTGGCACCGAGCTATGCGCCGCCCGGGCAGCACCTCGTGGCAATGACCGCGGTCGGGGAGGCTGCGCTGATCGGCGACTCGGCGCTCGAGCGGGCGGCCATCAGCGAACTCGCGATGATGCGCCGGTCGGGGGTGCCAGGCGGCGTGCGGCTGGTCGCGATCGAGCGCGTGCCATACAGCCAGTTCGCCCACCCGCCCGGCTACGCGTCGAGGCGACCGATCGCCTCGACGCCGCTGCGCGGCCTCTGGCTTGGCGGCGAAGCGCTCCACAGCAGCTCGCTCGATGGAGCCGCGCGGTCCGGCGTGGCCGTCGCGGATGCGATCACGGGCGCCGAGGTGCCCGTGTCCACGGCGCCCTGAAGGAACAACACCTGTCGATCAGCGATCCAGCATGCGTCGAGGACGGCGTGGCGGACGGCCACGCGGCGTCACGACCGACCTGAGATTCGCGGCATCGAGGGCCTCCGCGAGATCGGCACGCCACGCGGCGAGGGAGGCCTGCACGCTCAGGCGAGCCGGCAGCCACTGAATGGTGCCGTCCGGGCTTCGCATCAAGGCGTGCGCAGTGGCCAGCGCCGATTCGACCGGCAGCTCCGCCGATTCATGGAGCGCAAGAGCGATCGCGAGGCAGAGGGCGGCCTCACGCGTGATCGTGCGCTTCTTGCCCTGACGGCCCCTGGTCACACCGACGACTGAAAATCTTGTCAGGATTGAGGATAGGAGTGTTTCCTCAACGCCCAAGGCCGCTGAAACGACGCGTACGTCATACCGTGCCATTAATTATCGTACAAACATTCGATAATTACGCAAGCCATTCGGAAATGCGACGACGCCCCGCAGCCTTCATGGCCGGGCGCCGTCGCCTTCGTGGTGGTCAAGGTCTGCGGGGATTCACGCCTGCGCACAAGGTGGATCGGTTGCGGTCTGGGAACCCTCAGCCGCCGCGCATCACCCCGATGCGCTGCTGGCGCCCGCACCGATCGCGTCGCGCGCCTGCATGAGCTGCGCGCGCACCGACGAGAACGCCGTTCCGCCGGCGACGGCCCTTCGGTTCACGGAGGCGTCGGGTGAGAGCGCGGCCGCCACGGACGCCGTGGTGAAGAGCGCATGACCGGACGCGAGCACCTCGGCCGGCAGCGCGTTCAGCTCGACGCCGCGCTCCTCGGCGGCGCGGACCACGCGCCCGACGGCACCGTGCGCCTCGCGGAAGGCGATGCCCTGGTCCACCAACCAGTCGGCGAGGTCGGTGGCCATCATCGCACTCGAGAGGGCCGCGCGCATCCGCGCGGCATCGAAGCGGAGCTCGGCGACCGCCCCGGACACGGCCGGCAGCATCGTCAGCACGACGTCGACCGCATCGAACAGCGCGCGCTTGTCGTCCTGCAGGTCCTTGTTGTAGCCGCTGGGCAAGCCCTTCAGCGTCACGAGGAGGCCGGTGAGGTCGCCCAGCACGCGCGCGGGACCGCCGCGCGCGATCTCGAGCACGTCCGGATTCCGCTTCTGCGGCATCATGCTCGAGCCGGTGGAGTACGCATCACCGAACTTCACGAATCCGAACTCGCTCGTGCCGTAGAGGATCAGGTCCTCGGCGAGCCGGGACACGTGCACCGCGTGCAGCGTGAGCGCGTACAGCAGGTCGGCGATGAAGTCGCGATCGCCAACGGCGTCCATGCTGTTGGGCGCCACGGTCGCGAAGCCCAGGAGCTCGCGCAACTGCGGGCGCGAGACGGGAAACGCGGAGCCGGCAATCGCGCCGCTCCCCAGCGGCAGCGACGACGCCTGCCGAGCCGCCTGCGCGAGCCGCCCGCGGTCGCGCTCGAGCGGCCAGAAGTGCGAGAGCATCCAGTGCGCGGCGGCCACGGGCTGCGCGCGCTGCAAGTGCGTGTAGGCCGGCATGAGCACGCCGTCGCGCTCGAGTGCGGTCGCGTGGTCGAGCAGCACGCGCTGCAGGCCACGGACCGCCGCATCGAGCTTCGCGCACGCGTCGATGACCCAGAGGCGCGTCGCCGTCGCCACCTGGTCGTTGCGACTCCGACCCGTGTGCAGCTTGCCCGCGACGTCGCCCACCTCCGCGTGGAGGAGGCGGTCGATCATGGTGTGGATGTCCTCGTCGGTCGCGGTGGGCTGCGCCCCCGCGGCCAGCCGACCGGCGACGCCATCGAGGCCCTGCCGGAGCGTCGACGCCTCGTCGGCGGAGAGCACGCCCGCGTCGCGCAACGCGAGCGCCCAGGCCTTCGACAGTTGGACGTCGAACGGCCAGAGCCGAAAATCGGTCCCGATGGAGCGGTTGTAGGCGTCGAGCTCGGGCGCGCTCTTCGCGCCGAACCGCCCGCCCCAGAGGCGGTGCGTCGTCTCTGGGGGACTTGGCGGCGTGGCCACGGTTACGACTTGGCGGCGGGAGCGCTCGACGGTCGGGCGCCCGCTTCGGCGGCGGCGACCACCGCCGCCTCCCGGTCCTTGAGGGCCCGCACGCGCGCGGAGAGTCCGTAGAGCCGGATGAAGCCCGCGGCGTCGCTCTGCTCGTAGACGTCGTCCTCGCCGAAGGTGACGAAGCGCTCGTCGTAGAGGGCGTGGACGCTCGCGCGCCCGGCCACCGTGATGTTGCCCTTGTAAAGGCGCAGCGTGACGCTTCCGGTCACGCGCTCCTGCGTGACGTTCACGAACGCATCGTAGGCCTCGCGCTCGGTCGTCCACCAGCGCCCCTCGTACACGAGATCGGCATACCGCGGCGCGATCAGGTCCTTGGCGGCGAGTGTGCGGCGATCGAGCACGAGCTGCTCGAGCTCGGAATGCGCGGCGTAGAGCAGGGAACCGCCCGGGGTCTCGTAGACGCCACGCGACTTCATGCCGACGAGCCGGTCCTCCACCAGGTCGATGCGGCCGATGCCGTGCTTGCCGCCGATCGTATTGAGCAGCGTCAGCAGCTCCACACCGTTGAGCCGCCGGCCGTTGACGGCGACGGGCGTCCCCTTCTCGAACGCGATCGTGACGTCTTCCGGCGTGTTGGGGGCGTCCGCTGGGTCGGCCGTGATCTGGAACAGGTCCTTGGGCGGCGCCTGCCCCGGATCCTCGAGCACCCCGCCCTCGTGCGAGAGGTGCCAGATGTTGCGGTCGCGCGAGTAGATCTTGGTGGTCGTCGCCGCGACGGGAATGTTGCGCTTCGCCGCGTAGGCGAGCGCGTCCTCGCGGGAGCGGATGTCCCAGACGCGCCAGGGGGCGATCACCTCGAGGTCCGGCGCGAACGCCATGTAGGTGAGCTCGAAGCGCACCTGGTCGTTCCCCTTGCCGGTGCAACCGTGCGCGAGCGCGTCGGCGCCCACCTGCTTGGCGACATCCACCTGTCGACGCGCAATGAGCGGCCGCGCGATCGAGGTGCCCAGCAGGTACTTGCGGCCGTAGATCGCGCCGGCGCGGAGCATCGGGTAGCAGAACTCCTCGACGAACTCGTTCCGCATGTCCTCGACGTAGCAGGGAGTAGGCGAGCGCAATCGTCTTGGGCATGGGGGTCACACGGAGGTAGGAAAGCGCCCCGAAGCGAAACGGCTCCGGGGACGCACCGCAATTTTATGCAATCGTTGCATGCCCGTCAATCGCCGGTATCCGCGCGCGGCTGGGGGGGCGACGGGGGGCATCAGCCGTTCTGGCCAGCCAGCTCGCGGAGGCGACGCGTGAGCTTCTCGCGCGCGGCGTCGGAGCGCGTGATGATCAGAATGGTGTTCTCGCCGCCGACAGTGCCGATGACGTCCGGCCAGCCGGCGGCGTCGATGGCCTCGGCCACCGGCTGGGCGCCGCCTGCGGTCGTGGTGAGCACGATCAGTTCGCGAACGCCGTCGACCTTGTGGAAGAACTGCGTCAGCAGCGTCTCGAGCGTGGCGCGCTGCTCCTCGGCGGCGCCCTCGAGGACGGCGTAGCGCGCACCTTCGGGGCCCGGGACTCGCGCGACGCGCATCTCGCGGAGGTCACGCGACAGGGTGGACTGGGTGACGTCCCACCCCTTGGCGACCAGCAACGTGCGCAATTCCTCCTGACTGCCCACTTCCTGGGCGGTGATGATGCCGAGGATCGCGCGGTGCCGGTCGGACTTGTTCGCCATGATGCCCAGAAGGGGAGGGGTGGGGCGTCGCGCGGGAACGCTACCACCCGCCGGTGGGGAAGGGCAGGGTCAACGTGAGACGGTTGACTTCGGAGCGATGCAAGAATATTCGTTATACGTGCATAAGATTCCGGTCGGAGTGCTCGGCGCGTCAGGCTATGCCGGGCGCGAGCTGTGCGCCCTCATCCTTGGCCACCCCCGCCTGTCGCTCGCTTTCGCGAGCGCCAACGCGCAGCGTGGCGAGCATTTCCATGCCGCCGGCTCCTCCATCACCTTCGCTGCTCCCGAGGACGTCGCGCTCGCGTCGGCCGAATTGGTGTTTTCGGCGCTCCCGCACGGCGCGAGCGCGGACTGGGTGGCGCGCACCCGCGAGGCGGGCGCACGCGCGGTGGACCTCTCCGCCGACCTGCGCATCGGCAACGGCGCATCGGACGTGCCGTACGGGCTGACCGAAGTGGCGCGCGCCGAGGTGACGGGCGCACAGGTGATCGCCAACCCCGGGTGTTATCCCACGGCGACCTTGATCGCGATCCTGCCCCTGCTCGAGGCGGGACTCGTGGTGGCGGGGTCCACGATCAGCATCAGCGCCGCGAGCGGCGTCACGGGCGCGGGGATGGCGCCACGCACCGACCTGCTCTTCGGCGAGGTCACGGAGAACTTCAAGGCGTACGGCGTCGCGAACGAGCACCGCCACCTGCGCGAGATGCGGGCCATGGTCGCGCGGACGGGGGCGGACGTGGACCTCCTGTTCACGCCGCACCTGCTGCCCGTGGCGCGCGGCATCCTCGCGACGATCCTGGTGCCACTCTCCGCCCCACTCGCGGATCCGCTCGCGCCCCTCCGCGCCCGCTGGAAGGGGGAACGGTTCATCGAGGTGAGCGCCGAGCCGCCGGCGCTCCGCGACGTGGTGCACCGGAACGTGGTGCGCCTCTCGGCGCGCATGGCCGCGCATGTCCGCACGCCGACGCTCCAGGTCTTCGCGGCGATCGACAACCTCGTGAAGGGTGCCGCCGGCCAGGCGCTTCAGAACGCCAACCTCGCCCTGGGCCTCGCCGAGGACGCGGGGCTGCCGGCCTGATGCGCGTCATCAAGGTGGGCGGGCGCGCGCAGGGGGATCCGGCGCTCGCGACGGCGCTCCTTGCAGCGTGGCGGGCGACTCCGGGGGCCATCGTGCTGGTGCACGGCGGCGGTGACGAGGTGAGCACGCTCCAGCGCGCCCTCGGGGGCGAGCCGACCTTCGTCGGCGGGCGCCGCGTCACGACGGCGCGCGACCTCGATGCGGTGCGCATGGTGCTCTCGGGCGCCGTCAACAAGCGGCTCGCGGCACAGCTGCGCGCGGCCAACGCGGTCGGCATCTCGGGGGAAGACGCAGGGCTCCTCGAGGCGACCGTCACGGATCCCGCGTTCGGTCGCGTGGGCGCGCCCTCGCACGTGAACCCGGCGCTGCTGGCCCGACTCCTCACGGGCGGGTTCCTGCCCGTCGTGAGTCCGCTGGGCCGCGACGCCGGTTCCGCGGATGGGGCCGGGCTCAACGTCAACGGCGACGACGCTGCCGCGGCGATCGCGGCGGCGCTGCACGCCGACGAGCTGCTGCTCATCGCCGACGTGCCCGGCGTGCTCGACCAGGGCGTCGCCGTGGCGCACCTGGATCCCGTCGGCGCGCGCGCGCTGATCGCGCGCGGCGTCGCGGAGGGCGGCATGGCCGCCAAGCTGCAGGCGGCCTGTGCCGCCCTGGCGGGCGGCGTGCCACGGGTTCGCATCGGCACGATCGCCACCATCACCGACCTCGCGGCGGGCACGGTGCTCACCGCGAATGCCCAACCGGCCCGAGGGCCGACGCCATGACGATTACCCTCCGCGCACCCGCATCGGCGGCGCCGGCCACTCCGGCCGGCTCGCCCTCCGCCCCCATCGCCCCCGCCCCGACCGTGGCGGGGCCGGACGCGCTCGCGCGCACCTACAAGCGCGCGCCGGTGCCGATCGTGCGGGGCGAGGGCGTGACGCTGATCGACGCGGACGGGCGCCGTTACCTCGACCTCGCGAGCGGGATCGCCGTGAACGCGCTGGGCTACGGTGACGCCGGACTCGCGCAGGCGATGCAGGACGCCGCGGCGAGCGGCCTCATCCACGTGTCGAACCTGTTCCGCACGGAACCGGGCGAGGCGCTCGCGGCGGAGCTCGTCGCGCATTCGTTCGCCGATCGCGTCTTCTTCTGCAACTCGGGGGCGGAAGCGAACGAGGGCGCCTTCAAGTTCGCGCGGAAGTGGGCGCGGGCGATCGGCTCGCCGGCGAAGCACGAGATCGTGTCGCTGCGCGGGGCGTTCCACGGCCGCTTGTTCGCGTCGGTCGCGGCGACGGACCGTCCCGCGTACCGGCTGCCATTCCGCCCGCTCGCCGGGGGCATCACGATCGCCGAGCGTGACGAGCGCGAGCTGGACGCGATGCTCGACGCGGAAACGGTGGCGGCGGTGATCGTCGAGCCGATCCAGGGCGAGGGCGGCGTGCGGGTGATCGATCCTGGCCTGCTCGCGTTCCTGCGTCGCGTGACGACGGAGCGGCGCATCGCCCTCATCTTCGACGAGATCCAGTGCGGACTCGGGCGGACCGGCCACCTGTTCGCGTACGAATCGACCGGCGTCGTGCCCGACATCGTGACGCTCGCCAAGCCGATCGCCGGCGGGCTCCCGATGGGCGCGATCCTCCTGCGCGAGGAGATCGCGTCGGCGCTCGAGCCCGGCGAGCATGGGACGACGTTCGGCGG
>JACQES010000241.1 GCA_016200495.1 Gemmatimonadota bacterium | reverse complement strand
TGCGGCAGCGCGGCGGCGGGATCGGACTCCGCCCAGTCGGTGGAGTCGAGCGCGACGATGGCACCGCCGATCGTGCTGATCTCGATCGTGCCCCAGCCGCACGCGTGGAAGTACTCGACCGCGCGCTGCCGGAACCTCTCGATGTCGAGCGCGTCGAGCGAGCCCGCGTGGTGTTCCTCGAGCCAGCGCTGGAACGACGCGAACAGCGCCTCGCCGCCGGCGAACCCCGCTTCCTGCAGGTAGGCCACCCCGCCCGGGCCCGCGTCGCGCAGGAGCGCGGTGCGCAGCGCCGCCAGCGACGCGCGCGAGAGGGTCACCATTCCGTGTTGGTCGAGCTGCATGGGCGTCTCCGGGGTTGTCCTGCGACCAGATGCAACTAGGCGGTGCGCCCGATGCGGCGCAAGAGTTCCTCTTCGTCGATCACGGTGACGCCGAGCGTGCGCGCCTTGTCGAGCTTGCTCCCCGCGTCGGCGCCGGCCACGAGCAGCGAGGTCTTCTTCGAGACGCTGTCGGTCACGCGGCCGCCGGCCTGTTCCACGAGCTGCGTCGCCTGCTGGCGCGACAGCGTCGGCAGGGTCCCCGTGAGGACGACGGTGAGCCCCTTGAGGGCACCGTCCGACTCGACCGCCTGCGGCTGGCTCAGGGTGAGCCCCGCGGCGCGGAGCCGCTCCACGAGGTGCCGCGCCCACGCGTGCCGGAACCAGGCGTGCACGCTGGCCGCGATGATCGGCCCGACGCCGCGCACGGCCTCGATCTCGGCGAGTTCCGCCTTGGCCAGCTTGTCCATCGTGCCGAAGTGCTGCGCGAGGAGCTCGGCCGCCCCCTCGCCCACGTGCCGGAGCCCGAGCGCGAAGAGGAGCCGCGCGAGCGGCTGCGCCTTGCTCGCGTCGATCGCGGCCACGAGCTGCGCCGCGCTCTTCGCGGCGAAGCCCTCGAGGGCGACCAGCGCCTCGACGTTCACGCGGTCGCGGTCGTAGAAGTCGGCGGCATCGCGCACGAGGCCGGCCTCGACGAGCTGCGCGACGCGCGCCTCGGAGAGGCCGCGGATGTCCATCGCGTTGCGCGACGCGAAGTGGATGAGCGCCTCGAGGCGCCGACCGTCGCACGCGACGTTCGGGCAGTAGACGTCCACCTCGCCCTCCTCCCGCACGACCGCCGTGCCGCACACCGGGCACGTCGTCGGGGGCACCCACGGCACGGCGCCCGGCGGCCGCTTCTCGGGCACGGGGCCGATCACCTGCGGGATCACGTCCCCCGCGCGGCGCACCTGCACGGTGTCGCCCACGCGCAGGTCCTTCTGCGCCACGAGCTGCGCGTTGTGGAGCGTCGCGTTGCGCACGGTCACGCCGCCGATCTCGACCGGCGCGAGCTCGGCCCACGGGTTGAGCTTGCCGGTGCGTCCCACGTTCACGTGGATCGCCACGAGCGTCGTCTCCTCGATCGTCGCCTTGAACTTCCGCGCGATCGCCCAGCGCGGCACGCGCTGCCCCTCGACGATGCCCAGCTCCACCTGCAGCGCGATCGGGTCCACCTTGACCACGAGCCCGTCGATCTCGAACGGGAGCGCGGCGCGGAGCTCGTGCTCGACCGTGTGCGCCCACGCGTGCACCTCCGCGAGCGCGGTGAACCGCTTGCGGTGCGGCGCCGTCGGGATCCCCCATGCGGCGAGGCGGTCGAGCACCTCGGTCTGCGAGCGGAACGGGAGCGCGGCGTCGTCGGGCACCGCGAACGTGTAGCCGAAGAACTGGAGCGGCCGCTTCGCCGTCTCGCGCGGGTCCTTCTGCCGGAGCGTGCCGGCGGCCGAGTTGCGTGCGTTGGCGAACACCGGCTCGCCGGCCGCGACGCGCTCGTCGTTCATCCGGTCGAAGGCGTCGTTGCTGATGTAGACCTCGCCCCGGATCTCGATCACGGCGGGCCACCCGGTGCCGTCGAGGCGCAGCGGCACCTCGCGGATCGTGCGGATGTTGGCCGTGATGTCCTCGCCGATCGTGCCGTTGCCGCGCGTCGCCGCGGTGACGAGGAGCCCGTCGCGATAGGTGAGCGACACAGCGGAGCCGTCGATCTTGAGCTCGACGCTGTAGCCGGCCGCCCGCACGGCCTCGCCCGCCTCCTTCGCCGCGCGGTCCTCCCACGCCTGCAGCTCCTCGTCGCTCATCGCGTTCGCGAGCGAGATCATCGGCGCCAGGTGCGCGTGCTTGGCGAGGTGACTCGGGCCGACGTCGGCGCCGACGCGCAGCGTGGGCGAATCGGCGGTGCGCAGCGACGGGTCCGCGGCCTCGAGCGCCTCGAGTTCGCGGAAGAGCCGGTCGTACTCGGCGTCCGGCATGATCGGCCGGTCGTCGAGGTAGTACGCGCGCGAGGCGCGCGTGAGGAGCTCGCGCAGCTCGGCGGCGCGCGCGGCGGGCCGGGCGCTCACGCCCGCCGCGCGCCCGGGTGCCGCGCCCCGCGGGCGGTCACGCTCAGGCGCCCTCGCCCTCGGCCTCGCCCGCGGCGTCGGGGGCGAGCCCGCCCTGCAGCAGGAAGTTCTCGACGAAGAACATCCCCGGCTCGCCGGCGCGCTTGACCATGCGGAGCAGCGTGTCCATGCTCGACACCTCCTCGCGCTGCTCGTTCACGAACCACTCCATCGCGTTCTTGGTGAGGTGGTCGGACTCCTTGATCGCCACGTCCACGATGTGGTTGATCTGCTTCGTGACCTTCATCTCGGAGTCGAGCGCGAGCTTGACCGCGGTCGCCGTGTCCTTGAACACGCGCACCGGGGCGGGGATCTGCGGGATCGCCAGCTCGCCGCCGGCGTCGAGGATGTAGCGCACGAAGCGCAGCGCGTGCGCGCGCTCCTCGTTCGACTGGTTGAGGAAGTGCTTGGCCAGCGCCGGCAGTCCCTCGCCGTCGAAGTACGCCGAGACCATGAGGTACTGGTTGCTCGCGGCCAGCTCGTTGCCGACCTGCTCGTTGAGGAGGCCGGTCATCGTCTTGCTGATCAGCATCGGAAAGTCCTGGTCACGGGGAAGGGGGGCGTCAGCGCCCCAGTTGTTCGTCGAACACGGTGAGCGCCACGCCCACCAGGCGGTCCAGCTCGCCGCGCGCGTCGCCGTCGAGGGCGGCCTCGCTCGCCGCCTCCGGCTGCGCCTCGTCCACGCGCTCGAGCAGGCGGCGCACGAAGGCCAGCAGCGCGATCCGCCGCCGCTCGGCCGCGCGCTCCTCGTTGGCCGTCGTGCCGTCCCTGAGCAGCGCCTCGAAGTGGTGCGCCTGGCGCAGCGCCCGCGCCGTCGTCACCGCCACCACCTGCACGAAGCGCACGTCCTCGTCGGTGAGCGGCGGGAGCGAGCGCCGCGTGCGCAGGAAGAGCGCGCCCACCACCTGCGCCCGCCACTTGATCGGCACCACGATCACGGCGCGCACGTGGCGCAGCGTCAGCATCGGCCAGGCGAGCCGGAGCGACGGCTCCTGCGACACGTCGGGGATGTGCACGGTCTCGCCGCTCTCGAGCGCGCGCTGCAGCTCGGGATAGCGCGTGAGGTCCACCTCGAGGTTCCGGATCGTCGGGTCCTCGTAGCTCGCCACGAGGCGCGCCCCGGGCTGCTCGCCGAACAGGAACACCGAGCACCGGTCGAGGTCGAACGTCTCGCCGAGCTTCTTCGCGACGACCGCGAGGATGTCGGGATACTGCGTCGCGCCCGCGATCCCCTGCAGGATGTCCACCATCGCCACGAGGTTCTCGCGTTCGCGCGTGAGCTCGGCGACGCGGACGCGCAGCGCCAGCACTTCGGCGGACACTTCGGGGGGCGTGGGGTGGCTCATCGCGCTCGGGCGTGGGCGTGAGGGAACGCGCGGGAATCTACCCGGCCCGGCGGCTCCGTGCAGCGGCGCGCGCCGTTTGCGCTTCGTGCGCGATGGCCTTACATCTTCCCCTCCGGCACGAACGCCCGGCGTGACGCGCATCACGCCCGCTCTCCCCTCCCCCTCGTGGCTCCAGCACGTCCCCTCGACGTTCGCGCGCTGATCACCGCCAAGCGCGATGGCCACGCCCTCGCCGCCGCCGACTGGGACGCGTTCGCGCGCGGCGTCGCCACCGGCTCCGTGCCCGACTACCAGGCCGCCGCGCTGCTCATGGCCGCGTGGATCCGCGGCATGGATGCCACGGAGACGCGCGCCCTCATGGAGGGGATGCTGCACTCGGGCACGGTGCTCGACCTCGCGTCGCTCGGCCGCCCGCGCATCGACAAGCACTCGACCGGCGGCGTGGGCGACAAGGTGTCGCTCGTGCTCGCGCCGCTCATCGCCTGCCTCGGCGTCGCCGTGCCCATGATGTCGGGCCGCGGCCTCGGCCACACCGGCGGCACCCTCGACAAGCTCGAGGCGATTCCCGGCTTCCAGACGCGCATCCCGCTCGCCCGCGCGAAGCAGCAGCTCGAGCAGCTCGGCTGAGCGCTCATCGGGCAGACGGGCGAGATCGCGCCCGCCGACCGCAAGCTCTACGCGCTGCGCGATGCCACCGGCACCGTCGAGGCGATACCGCTCATCGCCGCGAGCATCATGAGCAAGAAGCTCGCCGAGGGACTCACGGGCCTCGTGCTCGACGTCAAGCAGGGCTCGGGCGCCTTCCTGCCCGAACTCGAGCGCGGCCTCGAGCTCGCGCGCGTCATGGTCGGCCTGGGCGCCGCGCACGACGTGCCGGTCACCGCGCTGGTCACCGCGATGGACCGACCGCTCGGACGCGCGTGCGGCAACGCGCTCGAGGTCGAGGAGGCGATCCACACGCTCAAGGGCGAGGGGCCCGCCGACCTGCTCGAGGTCACCTTCGCCCTCGGCGCCGAGATGCTGATGCTCGCCGGCGTCGCGCGGAGCCGCGAGGCCGCGCACATCGCCATGCAGCAGGCCATCCGGAGCGGCGCGGCCGCGGAGCGGTTCGAGCGCATCATCGAGGCGCAGGGCGGCAACCCGGGCGTCGTCGAGGATCCGGCCGCGCTGCCGCAGGCGCGCGCGTGCGAGCTGTTCGTCGCGCCGCGCGCGGGGGTCGTCGCGCGCGTCGAGCCGCGCGCCATCGGCGAGGGGATCATCGCCCTCGGGGGCGGGCGCCGCACGATGGAAGACCTCGTGGACCCGACGGTGGGCTTCGTCATCTCCGCGCGTCCGGGCGAGCGCGTGGGCGCCAACGAGCCGCTCGCGACCGTCTTCGCGCGCGATGCGGCCGGCATCGAGCTCGGGATGGCGACGTTGCGTACCGCCATCACGATCGCCGACGGGGCGCCGGCGCCGCTCCCGCTCGTGTCGCACCGCGTGACCGCCGCGGGGGTCGAGGTGCTTGGCGCGCACCCCGGGCCCGGCTAGGATTCCCGGCGCGTCACCGGGCGTCCCGGAACCCCGGGCGCCTCCTGCGTTGATTCTCCTGGCCGGCGCGATCCGCGCCCCGCGTCCCTTCCCGCACCGCTTCGAGACGATGAACATCCCCACGCCGCTCAAGGTCCTCATGGCCGCCGGGTCCGTCGGCGCCTGCGTCGCGCTCTTCGGGATCATGGTCTTCCTCGCGCGCGTGGTGCCCACGGGTGGCGTCGAGCCGACGGTCAGCACCCTCATCATGATCGGATCGTTCGTCCCCGCCTTCCTGATCGGCTGGGCGTCGTTCGTGTTCATGCAGCAGCTGTCGGCCGAGGCGAAGCGGGAGAAGGCGCGCGGCTGAGCGCGCCTCAGCGGCGCGGCGCCTCCTCGGCGGCGCGCGCCGCGTACAGCTCGGCCAGGCGCGTGAGCGCGGCCGGCGTCGCTGTGGACACCGCGCAGAAGGCAAGGGAACCGCGGCGCCAGCAGGCGACCGCATGCCCGGCCGAGGGCACCGTGCGGATCTGTGCATCACCACCCGCGGCGGGCCACACGAACAGGTTCACGAGGTGCGCGCCGGCTCGGTACACGAGCGCGGCCGCCCGCTGGCCCGCGATGTAGTCGAGCCGGCCGCCCACGAGCGGATAGCCGTCGGTCGCGAGGTCGAACACAGGTGGTGCGAAGTCGAGCTTTCCCTCGAACCACGGCTTCACCGTGTGCCGGTCCGTGGACGCGACATCGACCAGGTGACCGGGCATGAGCGCGCGCACGTGGCTCGCGGTCACTTCCTGCGCGAGCGCGCTGGTGTCGTCGCTCGTCACGCGCGGGCGCCACGCCTCGCGACCGACCGCCACGGCGAGGAGCAACGACGCCGCGATTGCCGCCGTGCGCCAGCCGCGCGCGACGCGCGGAGCTGACGGGAACGGCGCTGCTGCAGCCTCCGTCGCGGTGTCCCGGGAGGGTCGGGGCGCGGCCGGCTCGGAGCCGCCGCCGCTCGTGGTCCGAGCGGCGCCACCGGCGCGCGCCGCGCTCTCGGCGATGCGGTCGTGCGTCGCGACGTCGGCACGCAGCGCATCGCGCACCCGTTGCCGCAGCAGGTCGCTGGCCGGCGTGCGCACGAGCTGCGCACGGAGTCCCGTGGCGAGCGCACGCTGCCGATCGAGGTCGGACGCGCACGCCGCGCACCCGTGCACGTGCGCCTGCACGAGCGCCACGCGCTCCGGCGCGAGTTCGCCGTCGAGCAGCAGGGGAATCAGCGCGCGCGCGTCGTCGCAGGTCATGCGCGGCTCCCGGTTGAAGGGGTGGCCAGCAGCGCGCGCAGGCGCTGCCGTGCGCGCGCGAGGCGCGACATCACGGTGCCGATGGGCGCGCCCGTCACCGCGGCGATCTGCGCGTACGTGAGGTCGTCGAGCTCGCGCAGCACGATCACCTCGCGCCAGGCGGGCGGGAGCTGCGCCATCGCGCCCTCCAGCGCCACCCAGTCGAGCGTCGCGTCGCCGTCGTGCGTCGCGGCCGCTTCGGGTGCGACCGCCTCGGCGGCCTCGTCGTCGAGCGACACGAGCGAGGCGTCGCGCCGCGTGCGCAGCGCGTCGAAGGCCACGCGCCGCGTGATCGCCAGCAGCCAGGCGCGGCCGTCGTCGCCCTCGAAGCTCGCGAAGTAGCGGATCGCCCGCATGCACGCGTCCTGCACGACATCCTCGGCGTCCGCGGTGTTGCCCATGAGGTAGCGCGCGAGCGTCGTCGCGGAGTCGAGGTGGGGAAGGATGGCGCGCTCGAAGCGCGCGGCCGCGGTCGCATCCATCATCGTGCGCGCGCCCCGGCGAGCCGCGCACGCGGGACGTGCGCGCGGCGGAAGCGAGGCGAGGCGCGAAGCGGGGCGATCACGGGGTCCACGAGGCTCTACCGCCCGGGTCCGCGAAATATTCCTGGCGCCCCCTGGCCAGCTCTCGTCGGCGATCGGCGGGAATACGCGGCGTCGCGCCGCGGTACAGCCTCGCGTGCCGGGCGACGCCGGCGCCGCGCACCGATGCGCGGCGCGGCGCGCCCACGACGCCAGCGCGAGGACGCCCCCGATGCACGACCACGACGATCACTCCCCCTCCCCCGACGGCGTCGACCGCCGCGGCTTCCTGCGCTGCATGGCCTGGGCCGGCACGGGCGTCATCTGGGGGGTGAGCGGCGGCGTGCCCCGCGCCTTCGCGCTCGACGCGATCCCGCGGGATCTCGCCGGCGCGGCGCCGTCGCTCCTGTTCGCGCAGGTGAGCGACAGCCACATCGGCTTCAGCAAGGGCGCCAACCCCGACGTGACCGGCACGCTGCAGCTCGCGGTGGACCGCCTCAACGCGCTGCCCACGCCTCCGGCCCTCGTGCTCCACACGGGCGACATCACGCAGCTCTCCAAGGACGCGGAGTTCGACACGGCTGACCAGCTCCTGGGTGGCATCAAGACCGGACGCATCTGTTACGTGCCGGGGGAGCACGACGTTCTGGGGGACAACGGCCAGCAGTACCTGCGCCGCTATCGCGCCGGCGCGCCGAATGGCTGGTACGCCTTCGATCACTCCGGGGTCCACTTCATCGGCCTCGTGAACGTGATGGACCTGAAGCCGGGTGGCCTGGGCAACCTCGGCGCCGAGCAGCTCGCGTGGCTCGCGCGCGACCTGCGCTCGCTCAAGGCGAGCACGCCGGTCGTCGTCTTCGCGCACATCCCGCTGTGGACGGTCTATCCCGAGTGGGGCTGGGGCACCGACGACGCGGCTCAGGCCCTCGCGCTGCTCAAGCGCTTCGGCTCGGTGACCGTGCTCAACGGCCACATCCACCAGGTCATGCAGAAGGTCGAGGGGAACGTGCAGTTCCACACCGCGTTCTCGACCGCCTTCCCGCAGCCGGCGCCCGGCACTGCGCCATCGCCCGGTCCGCTGACCGTCGAGCCGGGCCGCTTGCACCAGGTACTGGGCGTCACCTCCGTCACGTCGGTGCCGGGGCGTCACGCGCTGGCCATCGTGGACCAGACGCTCGATGGCGCCCACGCGATGGCGGGGGCGATGGCGGCCGAGCACGGCGCCGCGCCCGCCACGCGGCGTGAAGGTGCGCTGCCGCCCGGCACGATCGGCATCGACAATTTCCAGTTCGCCCCTAAGGTCGCGACCGCGAAGGCCGGCACCGCGATCACCTGGCTCAACCGCGACGACGTGCCGCACCGCGTCGTGAGCACCGACGGGAGCTTCGCTCCGTCGCCGGTGCTCGACACGGGCCAGTCGCACACGGTGGTGCTCAAGGCCGCGGGCGAGCACCCGTACTTCTGCTCGCTGCACCCGACCATGACCGGGAAGGTGATCGTGCGCTAGTGACCCGGTGGCCGCGCCGACGGGCACCGCGCGCGCAGCACGCACGCATCGCAGTCGGGGCGCGCGCGGCAAGTCTGCTGCCCGTGCCGGCGGAGGAGGGCGCCGGCGCGGGCGCCCCACGCCGCGCCCTGCCCGCGCGGCACCGTCACCACCTCGCGCGCCGCGCGATACCACCGCCGGTAGTCCTTCTGCTGGGCGACGAAGCCGAGGCGCGTCACGACGCGCAGCGCGTTCGAGTCGAGCGGCACGAGGCGCGCCGCGCCGCACCGCGCGAGGATCGCGTCGGCGCCCGGTTCGCCGATCATGCGGAACCGCGAGAGCGCCTTGCGCGCGTCGGCGGTCGGGAGCGCGAGCGCGCGACCCAGGTCGCCCGCGAAGTCGCGCAGCACGATCTCGGCCGACTCGACCATGCGCCGCGCGCGGTCCGGCGCGGCGATCGCGCCGCCCGCGCGCGCGATGGCCGTGAGCAGCTGGGGCTTCGCGTGCACGATGTCCTCGGGCGCGAGGCCCACCTCCCGCTCCAGCCGGCGGAACGCCGTCAGGCGCGTGGCATCGTCGGCGAGGTAGGCCACCTGCTCCCAGAGCACGAGCGCGAATGGCTCGGCCGGAAACGGCACCGGCGGCGGGCCGAGGGACGCGGCCAGCCGCCGGATGATGTCGGCGAGCTTGGGAGGCGCGGCAGCGGGGGCCATCCCGCAAGCTGCCGCGTCCGCCGTCAGATGTCGAGGTTGCTCGCGAAGCGCGCGTTGGCCTCGATGAACACGCGCCGCGGCTCGACCTCGTCGCCCATCAGGGTCTGGAAGATCTCGTTGGCGAGCACGGCGTCCTCCATCGTCACGCGGAGCATCGTCCGCTTCTCCGGGTCCATCGTCGTCTCCCAGAGCTGCGCCGGGTTCATCTCGCCCAGGCCCTTGTAGCGCTGGATGCTGACGTTGGCGTTCGCCTTGTCGCCGCCCATCCGCGCCACGAGCGCGTCGCGCTCCTTGAGGTCGTAGGCGTACGCCTCCTCCTTCCCCTTGGCCACGCGGAAGAGGGGCGGCTGCGCGATGTAGATGTAGCCCGCGTCGATCAGGTCCGGCATCTGCCGGAAGAAGAACGTGAGCAGCAGCGTGCGGATGTGCGCGCCGTCCACGTCGGCGTCGGTCATGAGGATGACCTTGTGGTAGCGCACGCTGTCGAGCGCGAAGTCGTCCTTGTAGCCCGCGCCGATGGCCGTGATCATCGTGCGGATCTCCTCGTTGGACAGGATCTTGTCCACGCGGGCCCGCTCGACGTTGAGGATCTTCCCGCGGAGCGGCAGGATGGCCTGGAACTCGCGCTTGCGCCCCTGCTTGGCCGAGCCGCCGGCCGAGTCGCCCTCGACGAGGTAGAGCTCGCAGAGCGCGGGATCAGAGTAGGTGCAGTCGGCGAGCTTGCCCGGGAGGTTGCCGACGTCGAGCGCCGACTTCTTCCGGATCAGGTCGCGCGCCTTGCGCGCCGCCTCGCGCGCCCGAGCGGCCGAGAGCGCCTTGTCGAGGATCGCGTTGGCGACGCGCGGGGTCTCCTCGAGGTAGCTCGCGAGCAGGTCGTTCACGACCGTCTTGACCGCGCTCTCCGCCTCGGAGTTGCCGAGCTTGGTCTTGGTCTGCCCCTCGAACTGCGGCTCCTTGACCTTGACCGAGAGCACCGCCGTCAGTCCCTCGCGCACGTCGTCGCCGGAGAACTTGGTCTCCTTGTCCTTGGCCGAGAACGACGACTTGCCCAGGTGCTTGTTGATCACGCTCGTGAGCGCCGACTTGAAGCCGGTGAGGTGCGTGCCGCCCTCGTGCGTGTTGATGTTGTTCACGAACGAGAAGACCGTCTCGGCGTACCCGTCGTTGTACTGGAGCGCGAGCTCGATCTCGATGTCGTCCTTGGTCGTCTCGATCGCCACGATCTTGTCGTGGATCGGCTTGGCCTTGCGGTTGAGGTGCTGCACGAACTCGACCAGGCCGCCCTTCGCGAAGAACACCTCTTCCGGCGTCTCGCCCTCGCGCATGTCCACGAGGGTGATGCGGACCCCCTTGTTGAGGAACGACAGCTCGCGCAGCCGCTCGGCGAGGATGCTCCGGTCGTAGCGCAGCACGGTGAAGATCTGGTGGTCCGGCTTGAACCACACCTTGCACCCCGTGTCCTTCGGCTTGACGTTGCCCATCACGGTGAGCTTCTGCACCGTCACGCCCCGCACGAACGACATGTAGTGCTCCTTGCCGTCGCGCTTGACCCAGATCTTGAGCTGCTCGGAGAGCGCGTTCACCACGCTCACGCCGACGCCGTGGAGACCGCCCGACACCTTGTAGCTGTTCTTGTCGAACTTGCCGCCCGCGTGCAGCACGGTGAGCGCCACCTCCACCCCCGGCATCTTCTCCGTCGGGTGGATGTCCACGGGGATGCCGCGCCCGTCGTCCTCCACCGTGATCGAGTCGTCCGGATGGATCGTGACCGTCACCTCGGTCGCGAACCCCGCCATCGCCTCGTCGATCGAGTTGTCCACCACCTCGTAGACCAGGTGATGCAACCCGCGACTCGACGTGCTGCCGATGTACATGCCCGGACGCTTCCGGACGGCTTCGAGGCCCTTGAGGACCGTGATGCTGTCTGCGCCGTACGATTCCACGGGCTGCTCGGCGGTCTTCGCCATGTGTCAACGAGGGGGTTTGGAGGCGAAAAACTCTACCCGAAGACACACCGAAAACGATGTGCTCGGAGCGACCCGAAAATCTACCACATCCGCCCGGGCGAATCAACGCCCGTTTGGGGCCGTAAGTCGCGGAACGCCAGCCGTTTAGGCTGGGGGCCCAACCACCCCTACCAGGACCGCGCCAGCCGCCACCGGATCTGCCGCACCTTGTCGCCGCCCGGACGCGTGCGCAGCGCGCGCAGCAACTCCGGTTCGAGCAACGACAACTCGTTCATCCACGCATGCGTGCGCACGTCCACGATGAGCGTGCCCTGCTGGTCGAGTTGCAGCGCGCGCGTCACCGCCGCGACCGTCGGCCCCACCGCGACGGGCCACTCCTCGAGCACGCGCAACGGCTCGATGCGCTCCGTGATCCCCTTCGACTGGAGGAATCCCGCGAGCACGTCACCCAGCTTGACCGGTCCCGGCTTCTTCGCGTTCTCGCTCATGCCGCAGTCACCGCGCCATCGGCGATCGTGAAGCGCGCGAGCCGCGTGAAGTCGCGCGGAATCTCGCTCGCGCGCGGCACCGCCAGCACCACCTGCGCCACGTGCGCCTCGCCCAGCAGCGCGAGCACGCGCGTCGCGCGCCGCTCGTCGAGCTCCGCGAACGGGTCGTCGAGCAGCAGGAGCGGCGCGCCCCCCGTCGTCGCGCGCAGCGTCGCGAGCTCGAGCAGCCGCAACGCCAGCGCCGCCGACCGCTGCTGTCCCGCCGAACCGAAGCGGCGCAGGTCGTGTGCGCCGAGCGTGAGCGCGAGGTCGTCGCGGTGCGGTCCCGCGTGCGTCATCCCCGTGCGCAGGTCGCGCGCGCGCGCCTGCTCGAGCTCCGCGGCGAGCGCGCGGGCGTCGTCATCGCGCGCGTCGCCGAGCGACGCGGCCCCGCCCGCCACGCGCACCACGTAGCGCATCGCGCTCCCCGGCCGCTCGCCCATCGCGTCGACGAGCCGCGCATACTCCGCCGCGTGCGACGCCACC
>JACQES010000240.1 GCA_016200495.1 Gemmatimonadota bacterium | reverse complement strand
GAAGGGGGTCGCGTTCATCCGCGCCTTCACCGCAGGCCTCGGCGTGCTCCGGCACCCCGGGCGCGCGATCGAGGCGCTCATCTGGACGATCCTGCACTGGGTCATGAACGCGGTGGCCTTCTGGATCGCGTTCAAGGCCGTCGGCATCCAGGCGCCGCTCACCGCCGGATTTTTCCTGCAGGGACTCATCTCGATCGGCGTCGCGGTCCCGGCCGCGCCCGGCTTCTTCGGCGTTTTCGAGGCGCTCGGCAAGGCCGGCCTTGCGCTGTACGGCGTCCCCGGGGCACAGGCCGTGACATGGGCCATCGGATTCCATATCGTGTCGTACATTCCCGTCACGACTATGGGCATCCTCTACTTCGCGCGGCTGGGCGTCTCGCTCGGCGAACTCGCCAAGGCGGCGGAGACCGAGTCGTGAGCCGCGCCGCGCGCGTGGCCGCGCAGGCCAAGCTCAACCTCTTCCTCCAGGTCCACGACCGCGAGGCGGACGGGTTCCACCGCCTCGACACGCTGTTCTGCCGGCTCGCGCTGGCCGACACGGTGACGGTGCGCTCGACCGACGGCCCACGGTCGCTCGACGTGACTGGTACGATCCCGGCCGGCGGCCTGGGCCCGGTGGAGCGGAACCTCGCGTGGCGCGCCGCGGCGGCCTATGCCGACGCGGCGCGCTGGCCCGGCGGGTTCGCGATCGAGCTGGTGAAGGCCATTCCCGTCGGCGGCGGCCTGGGGGGCGGCAGCGCCGATGCGGGGGCGGTCCTGCGCGCACTCGACGCCATTTCGCCAAGGCCGCTCGGCCGCGAGAAGCTGCACGAGCTGGCGGCGACCCTCGGGGCCGACGTGCCCTTCCTGACGGGCTCCGACCCGCTGGCCCTCGCCTGGGGCTACGGTGAGCAGCTGCGTGCGGTCCCCCCGCTGCCCCCCCGCACCTGTTGGTTGATCGCGTTCGAGCAGGGGGTGCCGACGGCGGACGCCTATCGGTGGCTGGACGAGTCGCGGCAGACGCCGATCGGCTTCCATCGGAGCGCCGCGATCCCGGTGACGATCAAGAGCTGGGGCCAGGTGTCGCAGCTGGCCGCGAACGACTTCGAGGCGGTGGTGCTCAAGCGGCGTCCCGACATCGCGGCCCACCTCAAGGCGCTGCGGGCGCCCGCGTTCAAGTCGCAGGTGGGCGCCCGGACGATCGCGCTGATGTCCGGGTCCGGCGCGACGGTGTTCTGCCTCCCCGAACAGGATCCAGGCGCTCCCGGCATCACCACGAGCGCGGGGGAGCGCGTGATCGTGACGCAAACGGCCGATCGCGTTGCCGCCGTGGACGTCGTCGCGTAGGTTGCTCGGGCTCGCTGCCCCTTCGTCCAATGGCAGGACAGCGGACTTTGGATCCGCGAATGGTGGTTCGAGTCCACCAGGGGCAATCGTCACGCGACCGGCGCGGGGCGATTGACCGAACTCCTTGTCCACGTTACGTTTCAAGGCTGCGCTCATGGACGGAAATCATTCGCCTGGCGCCGGGTTCAAGCTGCTCTCGGGAACGGCCAACCAGCCGCTCGCGGAGGAGATCGCGGGCCACCTTGGGGTGGAACTCGCGAAGTGCACGGTGACCCGGTTCGCCGACGGAGAGATCTTCGTCCGGATCGATGAGAACATCCGCGGTGCGGATGTGTTCATCGTGCAGCCGACCAATCCACCGGCCGACAACGTGATGGAGCTCCTGCTCCTGATCGACGCGGCCCGGCGGGCGTCGGCGGCGCGCATCACGTGCGTGATGCCGTACTACGGCTATGCGCGGCAGGACCGCAAGGACCAGCCGCGCGTCGCGATCGGAGCCAAGCTCGTGGCCAACCTGATCGAGACGGCCGGGGCGGACCGGGTGCTGGGACTCGATTTCCACCAGCACCAGCTGCAGGGGTTCTTCGACGTCCCCGTCGACCACCTCTACGCGGCGCCGGTCCTCGTCGCGCACTATCGCAAGAAGCAATTGCGGGATCTCGTCGTCGTGGCCCCCGATGTCGGGTCGGCCAAGATGGCGAGGGGGTTCGCCAAGCGGCTCAACGGCACGCTGGCGATCATCGACAAGCGCCGGCCCGCCGCGAACGTCGCGGAGGTGCTGAACGTCGTCGGTGAGGTCGAGGGCCGGGATTGTCTCCTCGTCGATGACATGATCGACACCGCGGGGACCATCTCGGAGGCGGCGAAGGCGCTCAAGCAGCTGGGCGCCGCCGACGTCTACGCGTGCTGCACGCACGCGCTCTTTTCCGGCCCTGCGGTCGAGCGGCTCTCGTCGGCGCCCATCACCGAAGTCGCGGTGACGGACACGATGCGGATCGCCTCGGAACGCCGCTTCCCCTCGCTGGTCATCCTCTCGGTGGGCGAACTGCTCGCCAAGGCCATCCGCTACACGCATAGCGACCAGTCGGTCAGCGCGCTGTTCGACTAGTCCGGCATCACCTTCGCATCACGAGCTTCTCATGGCGACCGCTACGCTCTCCGCTTCCTCCCGCCCTGCCACTGGCAAGGGTCCCGCGCGCGTCCTTCGCGCCGCCGGCCAGGTGCCGGCCGTGATCTACGGCCACGCCCGCCAGCCCCAGGGCCTCGCGCTCAATGCGCGCGAGCTCGGCCGCCTCCTCGAGCGCATCGCCGCCGAGGCCACGGTCATCGAGCTCTCCATCGACGGCACGATGTCGCGCACGCTGATCCGCGAGATCCAGCGCCACCCGTTCAAGAAGCAGATCCTCCACGTCGACTTCCAGGAACTGGTCGCCGGCGAGAAGGTCACGGTGCGCATCCCGATCAGCCTCGTCGGCACGTCGGACGGCGTCCGCCTCTCGGGCGGCATCATGGACCAGCCGCTCCGCGAACTCGAGATCCGCTGCGACCCGGCGATCATCCCGAGCCACATCGACGTGGACATCACCAAGCTCAACATCGGCAACTCGATCCACGTCGGCGAGCTCAAGCTCGCCGAGGGCATCGAGGTCCTCACCGATGCCGATGCGACGGTCTGCGTCTGCGCGGCCCCGAAGGCGGCGGCCGAAGAGGTCAAGCCCGAAGCCGCAGCGGCTGACGCCCCGGCCGAGCCGGAGCTCATCCGCAAGGCCAAGGCCGAGGACGAGGCCGAGGAGAAGAAGTAGGGCGGCCCCTGGCCGCCTGATCCGCCCGCATGAAGCGCATCGTCGGCCTCGGCAACCCGGGCCCGCGCTACGAGTTCACGCGACACAACGTCGGCTGGTGGGTTCTCGACCACCTCGCCGACGTTTGGCGTTTCCCACCCTGGCGCGCCGAGGGCGAGGCGCTCGTCACGACGGGAGTCATCGCGAGCGCTGCGGGCGGAGCGGCGAGCGTCCCGGGGAGCGCCTCCTCGACCGGTCCCGCGGCGACGGCCGCCCTTGCCCCGCCCGGCTCCGCGGCCGCCGAGCTCGCAGCCCCCGAACTCGGGGCCGCGGCGGTGACGGTGCAGCTGGTCAAGCCGCAGACCTTCATGAACCTCAGCGGGCGCGCGCTGACGGCCACCATCGCCGAGCCCGGCTTCGACCCGCGCGTGGACCTGCTCGTCGTCGTGGACGAGGCCGCGATTCCCGTTGGCCGGCTGCGCACGCGCGCGCTGGGCTCGCACGGCGGCCACAATGGCCTCAAGGATGTCGAGCGCGTGGTGGGGCACGCGCACTATGCCCGGCTCCGCGTCGGCGTGGGGCCGCGCGAGCCGGGCGTCGTGGTGCACGGGCTCGCCGACTACGTGCTCGATGAGATGCCGAGCGAGGAGCGTGCGCTCATCGCGCAACTGCGGCCGGCCCTCGAGGGCGCGTGCCGGACGTGGGCGACGGACGGCGTGCTGGCGGCGATGAACCGGTTCAACGGCGTGGTGGTCACGCCCCCCACACGTCCCGAGAACACGTCGTCGGCCGGGCCCGCAGCGCCACCCCCGCCGGCCTCGCCAGATCGGACGGGCTGAAACGCACGAGGCCCCGCGAACCGCGGGGCCTCGTGCGCACGTGGAGCTCGGGCAACTACTCGAACAGCAGGACCATCACCGCCTGGGCCGCGAGCAGCAGGACGGCGGCGAGAATCCACCGGCCCGTCGTGCGGCGCGCCGGCGCGGAGCGCGCGTGCGGGTGCGGGTGGCGTGCGACCATGGGGCCTCCAGGAGGGGCGTGGCGAACCAGAGGTGACGACGGGTGTCAGGACCGCGCAACACGGAGCAGCCTTCAGGGTGATCGGCACGGTGGTGCATCCGCTTGAGCACGCACGAGATGCGCGCCGATCGACCCTTCGCGTGGCTATACTTCAAGCCGTGCGCGCGGGTTCCCGCCGTCGCCCGGCATGCTCGACCCGCCCGGCGCCACCGCGCCCCCCAAACCGGCCCCGGCCGGCTCTACGCCACCCGACGTTCCTGCCATGCTCAAGCTCGGCATCGTCGGCCTCCCCAACGTGGGGAAGTCGACCCTGTTCAATGCGCTCACGGCCGCCAAGGCCGAGGCGGCCAACTACCCCTTCTGCACGGTCGAGCCGAACGTCGGCATGGTCGAAGTCCCCGATCCCCGGCTCGAGAAGCTCGCGGAGATCGTGCAGCCGAAGAAGACGGTGCCCGCCGTCGTGCAGTTCGTGGACATCGCCGGGCTCGTGAAGGGCGCCGCGCAGGGCGAGGGGCTGGGCAACAAGTTCCTCACCAACATCCGCGAGACCGACGCGATCGTGCACGTCGTGCGATGCTTCGAGGATCCCGACGTCACCCACGTCATGGGCGGCGTCGACCCGGCGCGCGACCGCGAGGTGATCGAGTTCGAGCTCGCGCTGTCCGACCTGGGCCAGGTCGAGAAGCGGCTCGACAAGACGAAGCGCGCGGCGCGCGTCGGCGAGAAGGAGGCCGCTGCGGAGCTCCCGGTGCTCGAGAAGGCGCTGGCGGTCCTCTCCGAGGGACGCGGGCTCTGGCACGCCGCGCTCGGCGCCGACGACCTCGCGATCCTCGCGCCACTCCAGCTCCTCACCACCAAGCCGGTGCTCTACGCGGCCAACGTGACGGATGCCGAGCTGACCGGCGACGAGGGGCCGCACCTCAAGGCACTGCGCGCGGCGATCACCGCGGCGGGCGAGCACGCGGAAGTCGTGCCGTTCTCGGCCAAGATCGAGGCCGAACTCGCGGAGCTGCCGCCCGGCGATCGGGCCGAGTTCCTGCAGTCGCTCGGCCTCGAGAGCGCGGGCCTCGACCGGCTCATCCGCGCCGGGTACCACCTGCTCGGCCTCCGCACCTATTTCACCGCGGGCGAGGTGGAAGTGCGGGCCTGGACCATCCACG
>JACQES010000239.1 GCA_016200495.1 Gemmatimonadota bacterium | reverse complement strand
TGCGGCTTCGTCCGCTCGAACTTCGCCTTCGCCATACGAGCACCCTGCGCGACGGATCGCGACGGTTGGAGTCTTGAGTTGATGCCGGCTCGGCCTCACGCCCACCGGGTCCTGCCACGAACAACGGGTCCTGCAGAGCTCACGATCGGGATTGAACCGATGACCTCACCCTTACCAAGGGTGTGCTCTACCAACTGAGCTACGTGAGCGACGCCAACCCATGTCCGCCCACAGGTTCGGGGGCGGAGTTCGGGGAGCTTTGGAACATAGCCAGTCGGTAAGCGAAAGCAACGGGAGGGGTTGCGCCGCGGCCCGTCTCTTGCTCTCGTCGACCGAAGGAAAGCCGAAACACCACCGCCTCGCGGCCGCCAACAGCGCGCCCGCCGGCCGGGACGCCGCGGGGGAACTCGTCGCCCCCACGCGCGGTTCCGGCCGATACTCCCGGAGCGCTCCAACTCCCTGCGACGTCCGCGTTTCCCCCGCCCTCTGGCCATGTCGTTCGATTACGACCTCCTCTGCCTCGGATCCGGCCCCGCGGGCCAGCGTGGCGCCGTCCAGGGCGCCAAGCTCGGCCGCCGCGTCGCGATCGTCGAACGGCGCACGGTGGTCGGCGGGGCCTGCCTCGAGGTGGGCACCATTCCCTCGAAGACGCTGCGCGAGGCGATCGTGCGCCTCACGGGCCCGGTGGCGCGCACCGGTCGGCTGCGCGGTCCGCGCCCGACCGCCGCGCAGCTGGTGGAGCGCGTGGGCGAGGTGGTCGCGAACGAGGTGGACGTGATCACCGACCAGCTCGAGCGCAACGGCGTCGAGGTGCTGTGCGGCGCGGCCGAGTTCCTCGATCCGCACCGGCTCGCGATCACCGGCGCGCACGGTCGGCGTGAGGTGACGGCGGAGCGGATCCTCGTGGCGACGGGCACCGAGGCCGCGCCACTGCCGGGGATCCATCCCGACGGCGAGGTCGTGCTCACGTCGGACCACGTCGGCACGCTGCCCTCGCTGCCGCGCTCGCTCACGGTGATCGGCGCCGGGGTGATCGGCATCGAGTACGCGTCGATGTTCGCGTCGCTCGGCGTCGCCGTCACGCTCGTCGATCGCCGCGCGCGCCCGCTCGAGTTCGTGGACGGCGAGATCGTCGACGAGCTGCTGCACCAGATGCGGCGCCGCCACGTGAGCTTCCGCTTCGGCGAGGCGGTCGAGCGGCTCGAGGTGACGGCCGACCGCGCGCGTCGCGCGACCCTGTGGCTCGAGTCGGGGAAGAAGATCGTGACCGACATGGCGCTCTTCTCGGTCGGGCGCATCGGGGCGACGGCGCACCTGGGCCTCGACCGGGCGGGGGTCACGGTGGACGACCGCGGCCGCGTGAGCGTGGACGGCCAGTTCCGCACCAACGTGCCGCACATCTACGCCGCGGGCGACGTGATCGGCTACCCGAGCCTGGCCGCGACGTCGAGCGAGCAGGGGCGCCTCGCGGCGTGTCATGCGCTGGGCGCGGCTGCGCCGGCGATGGCGGCGCACTTCCCGATCGGGATCTACGCGGTGCCCGAGATCTCGATGGTGGGGGCCACCGAGGGGACGCTCACGCGCGCCAAGGTGCCGTACGAGGTCGGCGTGGCGCGCTACTGCGAGATCGCGCGGGGCCAGATCCTGGGCGACGACTCGGGCTTCTTCAAGATGATCTTCCACCGCGACGACCGGCGGCTCCTCGGCGTGCACATCATCGGCACGCAGGCGACGGAGCTGCTGCACATCGGCCAGGCGGTGATCGCGCACGGCGGCGGGCTCGACTACTTCCTGACCAACGTGTTCAACTACCCGACGCTGGCGGAGTGCTACAAGGTCGCGGCGCTCAACGCGGCGAACAAGCTGGCGGCGTAGGCGCGCGAGCCGCGCGCTATCCCTCGAGGCGGACGACCAGCGCCTCGACCTTCCGGAACTCGCGCCCGCGCGGGCCCCGCGTGCGTTCGGCATCGAGGGCGAGTCGCGGATGCGCCTCAAGGAGCCGCCCGAGCGCGACCTGTCCCTCGAGGCGCGCGAGCGCGGCGCCGAGGCAGACGTGGCGACCGGCGCCGAAGGCGAGGTGCGCGGCGGTCCCCTCGCGCCACGGGTCGAAGCGGTCGGGCTCGCGGACGTGCGCGGGGTCGCGGTTGAGCGCCCCGAGCATGCACTGCACCACCGCGCCGCGCGGAATCGTGGTGTCGCCCACGCGGGCGTCGTGCGCGGCGTAGCGCGTGACGGTCTGCACGGCGGGCTCCCAGCGCAGCGATTCGTCGATCGCGCGGGCGAGGTCCGCGGGGCCGCTCCGCGCGCGCCGCAGCGCCTCCGGATGCGACAGGAGCGCCCAGAGCGCGTTGGCGATCAGCCCCTCGGTGGTCTCGATGCCGCCGAACAGGACGATGAGCGCGTTGGCGCCGATCTCCTCGTCATCGAGGAGGCGTGGGTGCGCCGTCGCGAGGGCGTCGAGCAGCGCGCGCTCCTCGGCGCGCGGGTGCCGGATGCGCGGCGCGATC
>JACQES010000238.1 GCA_016200495.1 Gemmatimonadota bacterium | reverse complement strand
CGAGCGCGGCGGCGAGCGCGCCGGCGTGCGCGCTCACGGAGCCGCCGCCCGGCACGGGGGCCGGCCCGGCGATGCTGCCGAGGAAGCCGCTGACGCTCACGCCACCGCTCACGGCCTCGCGCACCTTGCGGTCGAGTACCTGCTCGGCCGTGAACTGCGTGAGCTGCAGGTGACGAGCGGCCGCGTCGAAGAGCGCCTTCTCGGGCACGAGACCCACGATCTCGCTCCACGTGGGCGATACGCCGCGCGCTTCGGCCTCCATCTTGACCATGTCGAAGGCGCGATGGACGGGGGTCTTTTCGGTGTCCACCAGGTTCATGGAGACCTGCGCCTGGCCGTCCACCTCGAGGCCGAGCCCCTTCACGTAGCGGAGCCCGCCGCTCGAACCGCGCACGGCCTTGGCGACCTCCTTGGCGACCGGGAGGTTCTTCGCGTCGCCCAGGTAGACGTTGAAGGCGACGAGGAACGGGCGGGCGCCGATGACGGTGGCGCCGGCGGTCGGGTGGATCCTGTTGGGGCCGAAGTCGGGGACGCGATTCGGATTGGTGCCGATCTCCGTGCGTGCGGCCTCGAACTCGCCGCGACGGATGTCGGCGAGGTTCTCGCGATCGGGGCGCGTGGCGGCGCGCTCGTACAGGAAGACGGGAATGCCGAGCTCCGCGCCGACCTTCTCGCCGAGCGCGCGGGCGAGGGCGACGCAATCGTCCATCGTCGCGCCCTCGAGGGGGATGAACGGCACGACGTCGGTGGCACCCAGGCGCGGGTGCTCGCCCTGGTGCGTGGTGAGGTCGATCAGGTCTCGCGCCTTGGCGATGCCGGCGAACGCCGCGGTCACGGCGTGCTCCGCGCCGGCCACGAAGGTGACGACGGTGCGGTTGTGGCTCGGGTCGCTCGAGACGTCGAGCACGACCACGGAGGGGACGGCCGCGATCGCGTCACGGATGGCGGCAATGACCTCGGGGCGGCGCCCCTCGGAGAAATTGGGGACGCACTCGATGAGCTTCATGCGGGAAAGCTAAGGCCGCACCGCGTCGAGCAGCCAGTCGTGCAACACGCCATTGCTGGCGACAACGCCCGTGTGCGCGACGGGACATTCGTCGCCGGCGGGCGTGGTGACGCGCCCACCCGCCTCGCGGACGATGAGCAGTCCGGCGGCGATGTCCCAGGGGGCGAGCATCAGTTCCCAGAAGCCGTCGTAGCGGCCGCAGGCGACATCGGCCAGGTCGAGGGCGGCGGAGCCGGCGCGGCGCACGCCCGCGGTGGTGGCGAAGATGCCGGGAAGCCGCGCGACGTAGCGCTCGATGAACTGCGGGTGCTTGAAGGGAAACCCGGTGCCGAGGAGGGCGCGCGACGGCGTGGCTTCGGTGGTGACGTGGATGGGCTGCCCGTTGCGGCGCGCGCCCCCACCGGCCGTCGCGGTGAAGAGCTCACCGGTGGCGACGTTGAGGACGACGCCGGCCGCGGGCGCACCGTCCATGAGCGCCCCGATCGAGACGGCGAACCAGGGGAAGCCGTGCAGGAAGTTGGTGGTGCCGTCGAGCGGGTCCACCACGAAGCAGACCCCCTGCGCCGGGATGGCGGTGTCGGGGGAGTGCTCCTCGCCGATGACGACGGCGCCGGGATGCCGCTCGTCGAGCAGGGCGCGGATGGAGGCCTCGGCGGCGCGGTCGGCGGCGCTGACGAAGTCGCTCGGGCCCTTGGTCTCGATGACGAGTTCGTGGCGGCGCGCGGCGTGTTCGCGCAGCAGTTCGGCGGCGCGCGTGGCCGCGGCGACGGCGCTCGCGAGGAGGGCGCGATTCGGGTTGCGCGTGGTGCCCGTGTTTGCTTGCTCCATGGAGACGCGCTCCCTACCTTGCGCCCATGCCACGCATCTTCAGCGGCATCCAGCCGTCCGGCGAGCTGCACATCGGGAATTACCTCGGGGCGGTCAAGAACTGGGTGCAGATCCAGTCGCTCCACGAGAGCTTCTTCTGCATCGTGGACCTGCACGCCATCACGGTGCCGTACGAGCCGGCGGTGCTGCGCGAGCGCACGCAGGCGATGGCGCTGACGCTGTTCGCCGCGGGGCTCGATCCCGCGCGCACGTCGGTGTTCGTGCAGAGCGCGGTGCGGGAACATACCGAGCTGCAGTGGATCTTCAACTCGGTGACGCCGCTGGGCGAACTGGAGCGGCAGACGCAGTTCAAGGAGAAGGCGGCCCGGCAGGAACAGGTGATGGCCGGGATCCTCAACTACCCCGTGCTGCAGGCGGCGGACATCCTGCTCTACCGGGCCGACGTGGTGCCGGTGGGCGAGGACCAGGTGCAGCACCTGGAGCTCTCCCGCGTGGTGGCGCGGAACTGGAACGCGCGGTTCGGCGCGAACTTCTTCCCGGAGCCCAAGCCGCTGCTCACGCCGACGCGGCGGATCATGGGGCTCGACGGGCAGGCGAAGATGTCCAAGTCGCTCGGCAACACGATCGGGCTGATGGAGACGCCCGAGCAGACGTGGGCCAAGCTCCGCCCCGCCGTCACCGATCCGGCGCGCGTGAAGAAGACGGATCCGGGGAACCCGGACGTCTGCAACATCTTCCAGCTGCACAAGGCGTTCTCGCCCGAGGCGACGGTGGCGGAGGTGGATCGCCAGTGCCGGAGCGCGGGGTGGGGGTGCATCGACTGCAAGAAGGTGCTGCACGCGAACATGACGGCCGAGCTCGCGCCGATCCAGGCGCGCGCGCAGGAGATGTCGGCGAAGCCCGAGGGATTGCGCGACGCACTGGGCGACGGCGCGGCCAAGGCGCGGACGGCGGCGGCCGAGACGATGCGGCAGGTGCGCGACGCGATGGGGTTCGCGTAGGTCGGTGATCGACATGCCGCAGGAGATGACGCGCGTGATGGGCGAGATGGTCGAGATCCTGCGTCTCGACCTGACGCTTTCGCTCATCATCGCCGTGATCATCGGCGGCGCGATCGGGATGGAGCGGCAGCTGGCGGGGAAGCCGGCCGGGCTGCGCACGAACATCCTGATCTGCGTGGGGGCGACGCTCCTGGGCGACCTGTCGATCCGGATGGGCGCGGCGCCGGGGCGCGCGGGCCCGAGCCCGTCGATGCTGGCGGCGCAGGTGATGAGCGGGATCGGGTTCCTGGGCGCGGGCACGATCATGAAGGAGGGCGGCACGGTGCTCGGGCTCACCTCGGCCGCGACGATCTGGATCGTGGCGGCGATGGGAATCGCGCTCGGGGCGGGGCATCGCCTCGAGGCGGCGGGGACGGCCGTGATCGTGCTGCTGACGCTCGCGGCGCTGGGGCCGGTGGAGCACTCGCTGCTGCGCGCGACGCGCGTGGTGCCGGCGACGATCCGCGCGCAGCCCGGCACGCCGCTCGAGGCGCTGACGCAGCCGCTCGAGAGCTACGGGGTGAAGGTCCGGAAGGTGCGCACGTACGACCACCCGATGGACCGGGTGTTCGAGATGGTGATCGCGGGACCGGCGTCGCAGATCGACATCGTCGAGCAGCTGCTGCGCAGCCGTCCCGATGTGCTCTCGGCCCGCATCGGATAACTTCCCGGGACCATGGAACGGATCATCAAGGCGGCGGTGGACCGCGGGGCGACCGACCTGCACATCAAGGCCGGCGACGTGTTCCGTGCGCGCATCAACGGGCAGCTGGTGCCGCTGACCAAGCAGGCGCTGACGCCGGACCAGACCAAGGCGATCGCGCTCCGGCTGATCTCGAACGAGGAAGACCGCGCGCGCATCGACCGCGTGCTCGACTACGACTGCTCGTGGGGCGCGAGCGGGATCGGGCGGTTCCGGGTGAACATCCTCCGGCAGCGGTCGAGCTTCATGATCGTGCTGCGCGTGATCCCGTTCGACGTGCCGTCGATCGAGAAGCTGGGGCTGCCGCCGATGCTGGGCGAGGTGGCCTTGGCCGAGCGCGGGCTGGTGATCGTGACCGGCCGCCGGGGCTCCGGAAAGTCGAGCACGGTGGCGGCGCTGCTGCATCACATCAACCAGAGCGTGAACCGGCACATCGTCACGCTCGAGAGCCCGATCGAGTTCCTGCACCGCGACCTGCAGTCGAGCGTGACGCAGCGCGAGGTGGGGGTGGACACGGCGTCATTCCGCGAGGGGATGCGCGCGGCGCTGCGCCAGGACCCCGACGTGATCGTGATCGGCGACATGAGCGACGCCGAGTCGATGGACACGGCGCTCAAGGCCGTGGAGACGGGCTACCGCGTGATCACCTGCCTCGACGCGAACGACGTGCCGTCGGCGCTGCAGCGGGCGATCGCGCTCTTCCCCGCGGAGGACCAGGACCACGCGCGCGTGCGCCTGGCCGAGGCGCTCCAGGCGGTGGTGGGACTCCGCGCGGTGCCGCGCCCCGACGGGCACGGGCGCGCGAACGCGGTGGAGCTGATGCTCGTCACGCCGATGATCCGCAACGTGCTGGTCGAGGGGGCGCGGATCGGCGAGCTGCGCGACCTGATCGCGCAGGCGCACGACCAGTGGGGGATGCAGACCTTCGACCAGCACCTGCTCGAGCTCGTCGGCGCGAACGTGATCACGGCCGACGCGGCGATCGCGGCGGCGTCGCGCCCGGGCGAACTCGAGGGCACGATCGGGCACCTGCGCACGCGCACGCCGCTCGGCACGCGCGCCGTCACCCCGCCCGCGGGGACGCCGGCCTTCCTCGACGACCAGCTCCCGGAGGGGTGAGCGCGCCCCGCGGCCGTTCGACGCGCGACCCCTGACCGATCCACGACGCCGCGCGCCCGCGCGCGGTTCCCTTCACGAGACGGACCGATGACGAAGCGACTTGGTGGCGTGCTGGCTCCCGTGGTGACCACGTTCGGCCCCGACGGCGCGCTCGACCTCGCGGCCTTCCGCGCGAACATCCGGGCGCACCTCGCGGCGGGGCTCAATGGCGTGGTGCTGTGCGGATCCACCGGCGAGAACCCGCTCGTGGATGACGCGGAGCGTCGCGCCCTCGTCGAGGCCGCCCGCGCGGAGGTGCCCAAGGACAGGTGGCTGATCATCGCGACGGGCGCCGAGAGCACGCGACAGGTGCTCGCGCGCAACGCGGACGCCGCCCGGCTCGGCGCCGACGCGGCGCTCGTGGTGTCGCCGCACTACTACACGCCGAGCATGACGATCGACGTGCTGCGCGCGCACTACCGCGCGGTGGCCGACGCGGCGCCGCTGCCGATCCTGGTGTACAACATCCCCAAGTACACGCACTTCGTCTTTCCGCCGGCGCTGATCGGCGAACTGGCGACGCACCGCAACGTGATCGGGATGAAGGATTCGAGCGGCGACCTCGAGCTGCTCAAGCAGTACCTCGTGCACCAGTCGGACCGGTTCACGGTGCTGACGGGCGCCGGACACCTGCTGGCGGAGGGGATGGAGGCCGGCGCGCGCGGCGGGATCCTTGCGGTGTCGTTGTTCGCAGGGGCGCTGGCCGTCGCCACGCACGACCACATGGTGCGCGGCGACCGCGCGGCCGCGGCCGCGACGCAGGCGACGCTCTTCCCGATGGCGAAGGAGATCGTCGGCGTCATGGGGGTGCCGGCGATCAAGGTGGCGCTCGACAAGGTGGGGCTGCACGGCGGGGCGCCACGCGGGCCGTTGCTGCCGCTCGATGCCGCGGGGGTGTCGCGCGTCGAGGCGCTGCTCGCCGAGGCGGGACTCCTCGCCGGCGCGGGCGCGTAGCCGCGCCGTGGCGGCGCGCTCACGCCGAGGCTCCGGGGGGGCGAGCGGCGCGGCGCCACGTGCGCCGTCGACAGGGGCCGATGTGGTGCGCGCGTGGCGCACCAACGACCGGGTGACGCGCTATCTCGTGGCCAACCTGCCTGCGGCGATCTGGGGCACGCCACTGCCCGACGAGTCACGCCGGACGGTCAGACAGCTCGCGGTGCACCTCCACAACGCGCGCTGCAGCTGGCTCCGGGTGCTGGCGGCGCCGCACGGCATCGCGGTGCCGGCTCGCGTGAACTTCCGGACGGTGACGCGCGCGCAGCTCGTCGCGGCGCTCAAGCGGAGTGGCGCGAGCATGGAGGCGCTGCTCGCCTTCGGCGTCGCGTCGGGGGGGACGGTGCCGGCGACGAGGGCCTACACCTGGCGCAACCTCCCGCTCGACGTGCCGCACGTGCTCGCGTACTTCGTGGCGCACGAGGCGCACCATCGGGGGCAGTTGGTAATGGTCGCGCGGCAGGCCGGTCATCGCATGCCGCGCGCGGTAGTGGGCGACCTCTGGCAGTGGACGCGCCTTGCCCGGCAGGAGCCGACGGCGCGACGCTGAGCAGGCGGTGCGCGGGCCGGGCCGCCGTCGTGGCGTGAGCGCGTGGTGCCCCGGGGCCGCCTGGGATTCGCCCGTTCGACCCCCAATGCCCGGCTCACACGGGGCGCCGGTCTTGCGGGGCGTCTCGATTCGATCCGATGTTGGGGGTGACGCGAATGGACCGCGCTGTGGTCGCTGAACAGCCCGGCCTCGAATCGTTCGTGCCGTCGGCGTTTTTCGCCCGGCCAACCAATCCGGATGACCGCGAGGGACGCCGACCACGCGTCAGCGATGGGAGCCCCACCATCATGCGCCACTGGTTGAACGTCGTCGCCGTCACTGCGGCCTTCGCCGCCCCCACCCCGACAATCGCGCAGGAGACCGACGTGCCGCCCGCCTGGATGACCTTCCAGCGGGAGGTGATCAAGCCCGGAAAGGAACCGGCCCATCTCAAGCTCGAGCGGGAGTGGGCGCGCGCGTACGAGGCGCAGAAGTACCCGAACGCGTTGCTCGGCATGACCTCCATGAGCGGCCCCAGCGAGGTCTGGTTCCTGATGGGGTACCAGAAGTCGGCCGACATCCAGAAGGTGGCCGAGACGGTCGCCGCGTCGCCGGCCCTCAGCGGGATCGACGAGCGGTTCCGTCCGCAGGAGTCGGACCTGCTCGCCAACCAGTTCACGATGGTGGCGCGCTTCCGGGGCGACCTGAGCTACAGCAACAACGTGCCGATGGCCTCGATGCGGTACATGACGGTCCAGCGGATCGTGGTCAAGATCGGGCACGGCCCGGAGTTCGAGGAGGCGCGCAAGCTGATCAAGGCGGCGCACGAGCAGTCGCGTGCGAGCGACGGCTTCGCGGTCTACCAGGTGACGGCCGGTGCGCCGGCCGGCACGTTCCTCGTGCTCGCGGCCAAGCGGGCGATGGCAGACTTCGACAACGACCCGCACGGGGCCCCGTACATCGCGGCGCTCGGGGGCCCGGACGGCCAGAAGAAGCTGCGCGAGATGTCCATTTCGTACGAGAACAGCGCCGACACGCAGCTGTTCGCCGTGAACCCCGAGATCAGCACGATGGGGGCCGTGTGGGGCGCGGCCGATTCGTACTGGAAGTCCAAGGCCGCCAAGAAGTAGCGGTTCGGCCTTGGTGCGCCCGGCACATCGCGACGCCGCGGTCCCCTACGGGATCGCGACGTTGCGAGCGCGGATGCGCACCGTGCGCTCGAGGTCGTCGCTCGCCTGCAGCACCTTGTACGCGAGGTCGCGTGGCAGGGCCGGATGGTCGGCGAGGTACCGGTGGACAATCGCGAGCGCGGCCTCGGAGTGCTGGCCTCCCACGAACGCGCCCAACCAGCTGCCGAGGAAGAAGATGCGACGGTTGGCCTGGATGTACGGGAGCGAGTCGAGCGCGGCGCGCAGGTAGGGCAGCGTCTGTGCGGCGTGCTCGGCGGCGTTGAAGGCGACGAGCGAGCCCGACGCCCAATCTTCGTTGAGGGTGCGATCGCTGAAGTAGCGCGTGAAGTACGCGCGCTTGGTGGCGCTGTCGCCGCGCGCGGCGCCGGCGGTGAAGGCGCGACGGCGACCATCGGGGGTGGTGTCGCGCGCGGCCTGCGCCGCGAGCGCGCGCTCGGCGGTTGGCGCGCCGAGCACGAGCAGGCGGTTGACGACGTCCCACCGCGTGGGGTCGCGCAGCGGCTCGCCGGCGAGGGAGTCGGCGGTGAGGAGGCGCTCGAGCGTGGCGACGCCATCGGCGGTCGCCGCCATGCCGATGAACGCGTCGGCCGCGGCGCGGCGGATGCCGAAGGGACGCGACGCATCGGACGCGAGCGCCCAGGTGACGCGCTCGGCGTCGACGCGGAGCGGCTCGCGCGCGTCGTCGCGCGCGTAGACGGTGGTGGCGCGCGCGAGGCGGCCCAGGAGCTGGGGCAGGAGCTGCTCGTCCCGCTCGAAGGGTGCCTCACGCAGGACGAGCCGGGCGTAGCGCACCGGGTCGAGGCGCGCGTCGCGCACCTGGTCCCACAGCGCGCCCCAGAGCATCGAGCGGAGGAACGGATCGCGCAGCTCGCGTATCGCGCCCTGCTCGAGCGCGCCGATGGAGGCCGAGTCGAGGTAGGTGAGGAAGTAGCCGTAGTCGTCGGCGTTGGCGAAGGCGAACCGGGGCGCCGGGCGGCCGCGCGCGGCGGTGACGTCGGTGGTGCGGCCGGTGAGGGTCACGGGGAGGCGCGCGGCGCTCTCGGGGCCGTACCAGAGGAGGAGCTGCGCCCGCATGGGCCACGGCGCGGGTCCCGAGAGGTCGCGCACGGGGCGCTGCGCGAGAACGAGGCGCTCGATGCGACCGGCGCGCACGGTCAGTGATTGCTCGACCGCGGGCATGCCGCGCCGCAGCATGAAGTTGGCGCCGAACTGCCGCATGGCGGCGGTGAGGCCCTGCGCGTCGCGCGGGGCCGCGGGCTCGGCCGCCTGCCCGATGGACGCCAGCAGCTGCTGCCAGGTGGCGTTCGCGTAGGCATGGCGATCGAGGAAGGCGCGCACGCCGCGCTGGAAGGCGTCGTCGCCGACGAGATAGTTGAGCTGCTTGAGAACGCTGGGCGCCTTGTTGTAGACGATGGGGCCGTAGTTGGACTTGGCCTGGTCGAGGTTGCCGAGTTCCTGCCAGAGCGGGGTGGTGCCGCGCGTCTGGTCCACGCCGTAGGCGGCTGGCTTGTTCTGCTGGTAGAAGGTCTTCCAGGCGCCCGAGGTCGAGTCGAGCGTGACCTGCGCCTTGGCGGCCATGTAGGTGGCGAACCCCTCCTTGAGCCAGAGGTCGTCGAACCAGCGCATGGTGACGAGGTCGCCGAACCACTGGTGCGCGGTCTCGTGGAGGATCGTGGCCTGGCGGCCGATGCGGCGCTGGAGGGTGGGACGCTCGCGGAAGATGAACGAGTTCTCGTTGTACATGATCACGCCGGGATGCTCCATGCCGCCGAACGGGAAGGCGGGGGCGAGGACCATGTCGAACTTCTCGAACGGGTAGGGGCGCGCGAAGTACTGCTCCATCCACGCGAGTGCGCGGTGCGAGAAGGCGAGCAGGGTGTCGGCGTCGGCCTCGGCGCGACGCGAGGTGCGGACGTAGAGCGCGACGGTGCGGCCGTTGACGGTCGAGGCGACGCGCGCCCACGGTCCGGCGGCGAAGGCGATGAGGTAGGTGGAGAGCGGCCGCGTCTCGGTGAAGTGGTGCGTGATGGCTGTGGCCGTGGTATCGGCGGCGCGTTCGGAGCCGTTGGCGACGGCGAGCCACGCGCGCGGCGTGGTGAGCGTCGTGGTGACGCGCGCCTTCAGGTCCGGCTGGTCGAAGCAGGGGAAGAGCTGGTTCGCGTCGGCGGGGACGAGGAGGGTGTAGAGGTAGTCCGAGCCGTCCGGGTCGTGCGAGCGGATGATGGAGGCGCCGGTGGGGGCGATGTCGGTGACGAAGCGCGCGGTCACGGTGTTCTCGCCCGTCACGAGCAGGCGGGCCGGGATGACGATGTGCGCGCCGTTGGCGAGCGAGGTGGGCGCCTCGCGCCCGTTGACCGTGAGCGCCACGAGACGGCGGCCGCGCCAGTCGAGCAGGAGGTCGCGCTTGCCCGTGCGCACGACGCGCACCGTGACGGTGCCGACGGCGGAGTCGCGCGCCGTGAGGTCGAGGCCGAGGGCGTAGCGCACGTCACGCAGCGTGGCCGCGCGCTCGCGGGCGAGGGCGAGCGAGCCGCCGGGCCCCGCGAGGGGCGAGGTGGACTGGGCGGCGGCCGGCGCGGCGAGGGTGCACGCGGCGAGCGACGCGAGGAGGCGACGGAGCGGCATGGGGGAATCATGCGGGATGGCGCGGGGACCGGCCAGCAGAGGCGGACGGCGATCGGCCCGCATATCGCGCGCGGACCCCGCCGATCCATGGACCGCGCTTGCGATGCGCTCCGCCCGCGTTCGGGAAACCGCTCCATCGCGTCGCCCGTAGGGACGGCATGGACCTCATCCTGCTCGGCCTCGGGCTCTTCCTGTCGCTCCTGCTCATCCCGTTCGGGTTGCCGGGGACGTGGGCGATGGTCGTGGCCGCGGTGGCGTTCGACCTGCTCGGCGCGGGCGCGCACATCGGCTGGCTGGTGATCGGCGTGGCCGCGGCGATCGCCCTTGTGGGCGAGGTGCTCGACGTGTCGCTCATGGCACGCTACGCGAAGCAGTACGGCGGCTCGACGCGCTCGGCGTGGGGGGCGGTGCTGGGTGGGCTCACGGGGGCGATCATCGGCGTGCCCATACCGATCGTCGGGAGCATCATCGGCGCGTTCGCGGGGGCGTTCGTGGGGGCGCTGGTGCTCGAGGCCACGGTGCACGGTGACCGCGACCGGGCGGCGCGCGCGGCGTGGGGCGCGGTGGTGGGGCGCGCGGTGGCGGCGGGCGCCAAGGTGATCCTCGGGTCGCTGATCGCGGCGCTGCTGTTCGGGGCGGCGCTGACGCGATAGGGGCGGGCGCGCGTTTGCGCCGGTGCGCGTCGGCCGGTAGACTTTATCAACGCCCGGGGCATGCCTCCCGGGCGTTTTTTCGTGTCCGGCGCACCGGACCGCAGGGCCCTCCAGCACAGGCGTGACGCCATGTTCGACAGCCAGACTCGCACTCTCGTGGTGGTGGGCGCCCAATGGGGCGACGAAGGGAAGGGGAAGCTCGTGGACGTGCTCGCGGAGGGCGCCGACTGGGTGGTGCGGTACCAGGGCGGGGCGAACGCGGGGCACACGGTGCACATCGGCGAGCGGTCGTTCGTGCTGCACCAGATCCCGAGCGGGATCATGAACGCCGGCGTGCGCTGCGCGATCGGCAACGGCGTGGTGCTCGACCCCGACACGCTGTTCACCGAGATCGACGAGCTGGTGCGCGACGGCGTGGACGTCGAGGGGCGGCTCTACGTGAGCGACCGCGCGCACCTCGTGCTGCCGTACCACAAGCTGATGGACGGCGAGAGCGAGGCGTCCAAGGCGATCGGCACCACGGGACGCGGCATCGGGCCCGCCTACGAGGACAAGGTGGGGCGGCGCGGCGTGCGCGTGCTCGACCTGCGGCATGCGGAACGGCTCCGGCAGTTGGTCACGGCCGGCGTGGCCAATGCCAACGCGAAGCTCGCGGCGATGGGGAGCGCCAAGCGCGCCGACGTGGACGCGACGATGGCGCTGCTCGAGCGCCTCGCGCCGCGGCTGCTCGCCGTCGCCGACGACGTGGGGCTGTCGCTCCACCGGGCGCGGAAAACGGGCGCCGCGATCCTGCTCGAAGGGGCGCAGGGCTCGCTGCTCGACGTGGACCACGGCACCTACCCGTTCGTGACCTCGAGCTCGACGACGAGCGGCGGCGCGGTGACGGGGACGGGGCTGCCGCCGATGGCGCTCGACGCGGCGCTGGGCGTGGTCAAGGCGTACACGACGCGCGTGGGCAACGGCCCGCTGCCCACCGAGCTCGAGAGTCCGCTGCACGAGGAAGTGCGGCGCCTCGGCAACGAATTCGGCGCGACGACGGGACGTCCGCGGCGCTGCGGCTGGTTCGACGCGCTGGTGGTCAAGTACGCCGTGCGCGTGAACGGGCTCACCGGGCTCGCGGTCACCAAGCTCGACGTGCTCGACACGCTCGACCGCCTCGCGATCTGCACCGGCTACGAGGTGGATGGCGAGGTGCTCGAGGAGTTCCCGGGCGACATCACCGACCTGGACCGGATCACGCCGCGCTACGAGTGGTTCGAGGGGTGGAAGCAGTCCACGGCGGACGCGCGTTCGCTCGACGCGCTCCCCAAGGCGGCCCGGGCGTACCTCGACCGGATCGAGGCGCTCGTCGAGGCGCCGATCCGGTTCGTGAGCGTGGGGACGCGGCGCGACCAGATCATCGGCCTGGCGGCAGAGCCCGCGACGGCGTGAGCGCCGGGGTGGACCTGGCGATCGTCGGCGCGGGGCCCTGCGGGCTCGCGGCGGCGGTGGCGGCCAAGCGGCACGGGCTGTCGGCGATCGTGTTCGACCGGGGGAGCGTGGTCAGCTCGATCGAGCAGTATCCGACGTACATCACCTTCTTCTCGACGGCCGAGAAGATCAGCATCGGCGACTTCCCGTTTCCCGTGGCGGGGGAGAAGCCGACGCGGCGCGAGGCGATGGCGTACTATCGCGGCGTCGTGGCGCAGGCCGGGCTCACCGTGCGCACGTTCGAGAAGGTCGAGCGGATCGAGCGCACGACCACGGGCTTCGCGGTGCACACGCGGACCGCCGAGGCGGCGCACGTGACGGCGGCGCGGGCCGTGGTGATCGCGACCGGGTACTTCGCGACGCCGCGCGCGCTCGGCGTGCCGGGCGAGTCGCTGCCGCACGTCACGCACTACTTCCGCGAGGGGCACGAGGCGTTCCAGCGCGATGCCCTCGTGGTGGGCGGCGGGAACTCGGCCGTCGAGACCGCCCTCGACCTGGTGGGCGTGGGCGCGCGCGTGACCGTGGTGCACCTGGGACCCACGTTCGACCGGACCATCAAGCCGTGGGTGCGGCCCGCGTTCGAGGGGTACGTGGCCGACGGGCGGATCCGGATGCGGTGGGACACGCGCGTCACGGCGATCCGTCCCGCGTGGGCGGAGGTGACGGGGCCGGGCGGGACGGAGACGGTGCGCGCGGACCACGTCTACCTGATGACCGGCTTCAGCCCGAGCTCGGAGCTCACGGGGCCGCTCGGCGTGCGCTTCGACCCGGAGACCAACGTGCCGGAACACGATCCGGCGACGATGGAGTCGAACGTGCCGGGGGTACACGTGGCGGGCGTGCTGGTGTCGGGGAACGACGCGAACCGGATCTTCATCGAGAACGGGCGCGACCACGGGGAGCTGATCGCGGCGCACCTGGCGCGCACGTCGACGACACGGTGACGATCGAGCGGCACGATCGCGCGCGGTCCGGCGCGTCGCGTCTGTGGCAGCGGTGCAACGACCGTCGCGCGCGCGCGGCGTTACCTGCCAAGTAACGCACGGGAGAATAACGACTTAGGCTGGCATCTCGATTGCGATGGGGCCGGGCGAACCTTCAGCCCAGACCGATCATGCCTTGTCGTTCCCTCGTTCGCACGATCCTCGCCGCTTCGCTCGCCGTCGCGCCCGCCACCGCCCACGCGCAGTGGAGCGGGGCCCAGGTCGGCCTCGAGTACCGCTTTCCCGACAAGAACACGCTGTTCGCCGGGAACGCCTTCGGCACGCGCACCGTGGGCGCCGGGATCGAGTACGGCCCGCGGGCCAACGTGAATTCGACGCTCTCGTATTTCACGCTCGACTTCAACCCGGCGACCAACCAGGTCAAGCTCGACTACTGGTGCGAATACTTCGCGGCGCCGTGCACGTTCACCACGGGGGGCACCAACTCGTACCCCGGCGCAGTGGCGTTCAACGGCTGGCACCTGTTCGACCCGACCGGATTCGCCGCCGACTTCAAGCAGGCGACGGTGATCTTCTCGAACGGCGGCTTCACGCAGTCGCGCCTGACGTATGATGACGACAACCTCTGGTTCGACATGCAGGGGCTCAACGCGCAGGGGACGCAGAACCAGCCGTGGGAGGTGGTCGTGTCGCTGTCGGACGTGAGCGCGGTGCCCGAGCCCGGCTCGTTCGCGCTCGTGGGCACGGGGCTCGCGGGCCTCATCGCGGTGGCGCGTCGCCGGAAGGCGTAGGCGCGGACGCGCACCGGGCACGGGGCGCTCGCACCAGGCGGTGCGGGCGCCCCGTTCGGCTTGTTCCGCCCCCCCCGCATCGGCCATCTTTCGCGGTTCACGCCCGTCCTGCCGTTCCCCGGCTCGCCGCACCCAGCGGCCGAGCGCCCCCGGATCGTGTCATGAGCCCCGAAACGAACCACCCCGACGTGATGGAGAAGCTGGTGTCGCTGGCCAAGCGGCGCGGCTTCATCTTCCAGAGCTCCGAGATCTACGGCGGCACCGGCTCGGTGTGGGACTACGGCCCGCTGGGCGTCGAGCTCAAGAAGAACATCAAGGATCGCTGGTGGAACGCGATGGTGCGCCAGCGCGACGACATCGAGGGGCTCGATGCGGCGATCCTGATGCACCCGAAGGTCTGGGAGGCGAGCGGCCACGTGGCCGGCTTCACCGACCCGCTCGTGGACTGCAAGGCGTGCAAGGCGCGCTTCCGTGCCGACAAGCTCGAGGACGGCGCCTGCCCGCGGAAGCCGAGCAAGAAGCCCGGCGAGTTCGCGGACTGCCAGCTGACGGAGCCGCGCCTCTTCAACCTCATGTTCAAGACGTTCATGGGGCCGGTCGAGGATTCGGCCGCCGTCGTCTACCTGCGCCCGGAGACGGCGCAGGGGATCTTCGTGAACTTCCTGAACGTGCAGCAGGCGAGCCGCCAGAAGGTGCCGTTCGGCATCGCGCAGATCGGCAAGGCGTTCCGCAACGAGATCACGCCGGGGAACTTCACGTTCCGCACGCGCGAGTTCGAGCAGATGGAGATGCAGTTCTTCGTGGACTCGCAGGCGCCGGCGGGGCAGAAGAGCGACATGGAATGGTTCGAGTTCTGGAAGGAGCAGCGCATGCAGTGGCACCGCGCGCTGGGCCTCACCGAGAGCCGGCTCCACTTCCACCAGCACACGCCGCAGGAGCTTGCGCACTACGCCCGCGCGGCGTTCGACATCCAGTTCGACTTCGGCGGCACGCTCGGCTTCCAGGAGATCGAGGGGGTGCACCACCGCTCCGACTTCGACCTGGGCGCGCACCAGACGATGAGCGGCAAGCGGCTCGAGTACGTGGACCAGGTAGCGAACCGCCGCTACGTGCCGTACGTGATCGAGACCAGCGTCGGCGCCGACCGCGTGACGCTCGCGGCGATGGTGGACGCCTACCGCGAGGAGTCGGTGCCGGGCGAGGAGGAGGGGCGCGTCGTGCTCGGCTTCAACCCGTCCATCGCGCCGATCAAGGCGGCGGTGTTCGCGCTCACCAAGAAGGACGGCCAGCCCGAGTTCGCGCGGAAGCTGCGCGACGACCTGCGCACGCGCTTCACGGTGGACTACGACGAGACGGGGAGCATCGGCAAGCGCTACCGCCGCCACGACGAAGTGGGCACGCCGTTCTGCATCACCGTGGACCACCAGTCGGTGAGCGACGGCACGGTGACGGTGCGGCACCGTGACACGCTCGCCCAGGACCGGATCGCGGCGACGGCGGTGCCGGCGTACCTGGACGAGCGGCTGCGCTAGCGCGGATCGCCACGCGGCGTCGGCGCAGGCGCGTCGCGACGCTTACGCACCCGGCGCATCGAGCGCCCCCGACCGCACGAGGTCGGTGAGCGCGCCGCGCGAGTCGACCCCGAGCTTGCCGTAGATGTTCGCCAGGTGCGTGCCGGCGGTGCGGGGCGAGATGCCGAGCGCCGTGCCGATCTCCTTGTTGGTCTTGCACGCCGCCACGAGGCGGGCGATCTCGAGCTCGCGCGCGGTGAGCGCGCCTTCACCGGCGACGGGGGTGACGCGCGCCGGCGGTCGGGCGCCGAGGCTCCGGAGCGTCTCGCGCACCCCATCGAGCGAGACGTGGCGGCCGAGCAGCAGGAGTTGGTCGTGCACCTGGCGGAGGTCGCGGATGGCACCCGCCGCGTCGCCGGCGGCGATGCGCGCGAGCGCCAGCTGGCGGCGGAGCAGGGCCGCGTGTTCGACGAAGGGAATGGCGTCGAGCGCCGTGGCGGCGCGCTCGAGCGGCACGATGGCGCCCGCGGGATCGCCGGCGAGGAAGAGGCGCAGCGCGTCGCAGGCGTCGGCCCACGCGAGCCCGAGCGGATGCGAGAGCCGCTGCGCCGTGGCGCGCAGCCTTGCCCCGTAGCGCGCGGCGCGGTCGAAGTCCTGCAGGAAGAGCGACGACTCCGCGATGATCGGCAGCAGGCGGTGCATTGCCCACGCGTCGAAGCCCGATCGATCGGCGATCTCGAGGCCGCGCTCCCCGACCTCGATGGCCGCGCGGTAGTCCTTGAGCGCGAGGAACCACGACGCGCGCCCCGCGTGCGCCGGCACAACCACGTGCAGGTTGAGCGCGCCGCCCGGCCGCGCCTGCTCCGCGCCCGAGACGCGCCACGCCTCCTCGATCATCGGCTGGGCGATGGCGTGCTCCCCGCGGCCGAGGTGGATCTGCGCCGCCCAGACGAGCAGCCGCGGAAGCAACGCCGACTGGCCGAGCGCGCGCGCATCGGCGATGGCGCGTTCGGCGAGCACCAGCGCCTCGTCCCACTTGCCGATTCCCGAGCGGTACTCGATCGCGATCTCGTCGGTCCAGAGCTGCAGCAGCGGCGAGCGCAGCGCCTCCGCGAGCGCGGTTGCCTCGGCGAGATGCCGCGCGGTGCCCTCGGCATCGCCCGTGAGGCCGGCATGCATGGCCTGCGCCCAGCGCGTGGTCCATTCGGCGGCGGGGTCGCGTGCCGCCTGCGCGTGGACGAGGGCCGCCTCGCCATGGCGGCGCGCCTCGTCGCTCGGACCGCGCCAGATGGCGAGCGCCTGCAGCGCCTGGTGCACGCGCGCGAGCAATCGCGGCTCGCCGAGCGCCTCGGCCAGCGCGAGTGCGGCGCGCATGTCCTCCTCGGCCTCGGCGGCGCGGCCCACCTCGAGGCGGACGGTGCTGCGCGTGAGCCGGAGTTGGGCGGTGAGCGCGTTCGAGCCCGTGCGCGCGGCGGCGTCGAGGCCCGCGTCGAAGTGGCGCCAGGCGTCGTCGTAGCGCCCGAGGCGGGCCGATGCGACGGCCATGCGGCGCGCGAGGGTGGCGACGGCGGCGTCGTCGCCCGCCGCGACGAGCAGGGGCCGCGCGCGTTCCCAGAGCACGATGGCGTCGGCCAGGCGACCGAGCTTGGCGCGGGCGCGCGCGAGGAGGTCGAGCAGGTCGGCGGGTGCGTCGTCGCCGGCGAGTGCGAGCGCGGCCTCGAGGAGGTCGGCGGCCTCGCGCGCGGCACTGCGCGCAAGCGCGGCGCGCCCGGCGGCGAGGAGGTGCGGCCGTGCGCGCGCGGCGAGCTCCGGCGATTCGGCGCGCAGCACGTGCGCGGCGATCGCCTCGGCGTGGTCGGCCGCGCGCGCGCCGGCGAGGCGCTCGATCGCCTCGGCGATGCGGCCATGCAGCACGCGGGCACGGGCGCGCGAGACGTCGGCGAGCAACACCTCGCGCAACAGCGGATGCGCGAACTCGTACGCAATTTCGGCGTCGTGGTCGAATTCGACTAGCACGCTCGCGTGGCGCAGTTCGTCGATCGCGGTCAGCAGCGCCTCGGGGTCGAGGCCGGCGAGCGCCTCGAGCAGCGCGTGCGGCGCCTGCGTGCCCACGACGGCCGCGATCGCGGCGAGGGCGCGCGCCGGCTCGGACAGCCGGGCGAGGCGAAGCTTCAGCACGTCGCGGATGGTGCGCGGCAGTTCGCCCATGCCGGCGGCGAAGCCGCTCCACCGGCCGTCGCGCTCGCGCAGCTGGCCCTGCGCCACGAGCGCCTTGAGCGTTTCCTCGACGAAGAACGGGTTGCCGCGCGTGCGCGCATGGAGCTCCCGCGCAAAGGGCCCAAGCGCGTCGGGTGCGACGCCGAACTGCCGCGCGGCGAGTTCCTCGGTCTCGATGGGGGAGAGCGGCGCGAGGCGGTGCACCACCATCGTGCCGAGCGCAACGAGCGAGTGCACGGTGGTGGCGAGCGTGGTGTCGCCCGTGCCGTCGGCATCGTTCCACGTGCAGAGGAGCACCAGCGGATGCGACGCGACGCTCCGTGCGAGGTAATGGAGCAGCTCGAGCGAGGAAGGGTCGGCCCACTGGATGTTCTCCAGCACGACGAGCAGCGGGGTGCGCGCCGCGAGCCGCTGCACGACACGGCTGAACGCGTCGAGCAGGCGCGGCTTGAGCTCCTGCGTTGGCGCACCCGCGCCGGCCCGCCCCTCGACGCCGAGCGCGGGGAAGAGCGCGTGCAGCTCGGGCGTCGCGCCGCGGGCGACGACCTGCAGCATGGAGTCGGGCATGCGGCGGAGGAGCGGCACGAACGCGTCGGCGAAGGGCGCGTACGGGATCCCCTGCTCGACGGCGAAGGCGCGGCCGGTGACGTGCGCCATGCCGCGCGTCGTGGCGAGCTCGATGGCCGACGCGACGAGGCGGGACTTGCCGATGCCGCCTTCGCCAACGAGGCAGTGCGCGCTCCCCGCGCCGCGCGCGGCGTGGTCGAGCGCCGCAGCGAGCACGGTGAGTTCGGCGGAGCGGCCGACGAGCGGGGCGGAGCGCATGCGGGAGAAGCTCGCCCCCGCGGCGGGACCCGCAATCCCCCCGGTGCTCATGCGGCGCGGACGTGGGCGCCGGCGGCCTCGCGACCGGAGCGCACGATGGCGGCGAGGCGGACGTCGGTGTCGCGGCCCGCCACCTGCGGCACGTTGGCGAGGAGCAGCCGGACCGGCGCGAGCCCGAGCACGCCGGCGTGCGTCGCGTCGTGCAGGGCGAGCAGGTCGCGCACGTGGGCGAAGGCGGCGCGCCGTTCGGGGGGCTGCGCGAGCGCGGCCTCGCGCAGGCGTGCGTCCGAGAGGACCGGGCCCAGCTGCTCGCTCACGTGTGCCAGGGCGTCGCGATCGTCGTCGTCCAGGTCGCCGTGGTCGAGGACGAGGGCGTCGCCGCCGAGCGGTGCGTGACGCAGGGCGCGCCGCCAGCCGTCGAAGTCGTCGCGCGGGGCGGCGGCGAGCCAGCGGAGCAGCCGTGCCTCGAGCGCCAGGCGTTCGCGCCCGCGCACCCGATCGAACACCTCGAACAGGAGCAGCAGCGCCATGAGCACGGTAGCCACGTGCGCGGCCAGCGTGGGCGTGGCGGCGCCCAGGAGGACGAGCACGACCGCGGCGATCACGACCGCCCGCAGCAGGGCGCGCAGCGAACCCGAGAGCGCGTCGCGCACGCCATCCATCGCCGGTGGCGTCACGAGCACGCGCACGAAGAGCAGGCCCGCGATCGCGTCGAACCGGTTGGGCAGGAAGGCGCGCCACGGTCCCGCGTCGCCGGCCACTAGCGGAACGGCCAGCAACGCCGCGACGACGACGCCGGCGATGAGGCGCGTCTCCTCACGGGCGAGTCCCGCGCGCCGGTTGCGCCAGAGCTGCGTGGCCAGGAGGCCCAGCGTGCACACCATGACCACGGGCTGTGCCCACGCGTACACGGGTTCGCGCGCCGAGGCGGGCAGGAGGGCCACCGCGAGCGTGAGCGCCGCGCCGGCGACGACACTCCACTTCACCCGCAGCGGGAGGTGCCGGCGGAGCAGCGCCTCCACCAGCAGGGCCATCGCGATCGGGTGGAAGGCGGCGACCAGGTCCTCGCCCACGCGCAGCAGGTGGCCTTCGGGCGCGAGCCAGGCGGGCACGCGCAGGAGGTAGTCGGCGGCGAGCGTGACGAGGAGCGGCACCGTGCGCCGCTCGAGGAAGGTGCGCGACGGCGTGCGCGCGATCCACAGGATCACCGCGACGCACGCGACGCCGGCCGCGAGCGAGGTGGCGATGTCGGTGGCGAGCGTGGCGTCGAGTCCGACGAGGCCGGGCATGCCGTCTGTTCCCGCGACCACTGGCGTGCCGGCCATACCGGCGGGGCCCCCCATGCCGGCCGCACTCATGGCGTCACGCCGGGCTCGTGCGCGGGGCGGAGCGGCCCCATGGCGCGATCGGGCGAGAACCACTGCAGCACCGGCGCCAGCACCGATTCGGCGGCGAGCAGCGCGGCGCGCGTGAGGAGCGCGGTGGGCGCGAGCACCGGCGCCGAGCGCGTGAGGTAGCGGCGCGCGACGGCGGCCGTGAAGCGGCCAACCTGCAGGAAGTCGTCGCCGCGCGCGTAGTCGAGCTGGGCGCGGCAGTAGGCGTTGACCGCCTCGTCGCGCGCCTTGGGGGCATCGTCGAACGACTTCCGCAGGTGGTCGGAGCCGCCCGTGTACGCGTTCTCTATCACGAACCGCCGCTCGTCGAAGGTGGCATCGGCGCCCACGCCGAACGCGGCGCGGTGGTGCGCCATCACCTCGCGCGCGATCGCCACGTGCGTGAACGAGCGCCGCGCGAGCGGCGACGGCGCGGGAAAGACGTCGGCGATGAAATCGCTGACGATGCCGAACACCACCGGCACCTGCGTGACGTTCGTGACCCAGAGGGGCCGGAACTGCTGCCGCGCGCAGCGGAGGAAGCAGGTGAGGCCGTAGAGCGCGCCCATCAACCCCTGCTGGCGCACGGCCGGGTCGATGAGCACGAGGCCCAGGTGCAGCACGTCCTCGTGCCGGCCGTGGACGTCGCACGCCAGCAGGTGCAGGACGTTGAAGGCGACGGGGCGCTGCGTGGCGCCGTCGTACACGATCGTGACCACCGCGCGCGCGAGGCGCGCCGGGTCGGCGAACACACCGTACTCGAGCGATCCCGCGGGCACGCCGGCGCGCACCACGGTGCGCAGGTCGTCGAGCAGGGCGCGCTGGCCCGCGTCGTCCATCCAGGCGCCCGGGCGCTCGACGATGCGCACGCGTGCCCCCCCGGCGAGCGGGAGGCGCAGGTCGAGCGGGGCGCCGCGAAGCGAGGCGAGCAGGGTCACGGGGGTGGGG
>JACQES010000049.1 GCA_016200495.1 Gemmatimonadota bacterium | reverse complement strand
TCGCGCGCGCCCAGCGCACCGCCGCCGACGCCAACGTGCGCCTGCAGGACGCCAACGGGCAGATCTCCCCCACGGTGTCGGCCGACTACGTCACGTCGCAGGGGACCACGTCGTACGGCCTCTCGGGCAACATCCCGCTCCCGTTCTGGAGCCGGAACCAGGGCGAGCGCGAGAAGGCGCGCGCCCGGCTCGAACAGGCGACGCGCGCGCAGGCCGCCACCGAGCTCGCCGCCCTCACCGACGTCCGCGCCGCGTGGGCCGACTGGGACACGCGCCGCGCCGCCGTCGAGCGCTTCGCCGCCGGTGGCAGCGAGGGGATCCTCGCCCGTGCCCAGGCCGTGCTCGACGCCACCGAGTTCGCGTACCGCTCCGGTTCCATCTCGCTCCTCGAATACCTCGACGCCGTGCGCACCTTCGCCGACATCACCCGCTCCTACGTGGACGCGGTGACCGCCTACAACAAGGCCGTGGCCGCCGTCGACGCCGCGACCGGCGCCGACACGCCGCGGCTCCTCGAGCGCGTGCCGGGGGGACGGCCATGAACCGCGTATCGATCGCCGCGCCGCGCGCCGCGCCACCAGCGCGCCTCCACGCACGCGCCCCACGCCTGCCCATGCCTGCGGTGCGCCGCCTCTCGCTCCCGATCCTCGTCCTCGCGCTCATCGGCTGCTCGCGCGGCGACGCCGCCAACACCGGCGGCCGCGATTCCACCTCGGCCGTCACCGTCGAGCCCGGCGGCGCGCGCATCACGCTGGGCGCCAAGGACGCCGACAAGTTCACCACGAGCACCGCGGCCGTCCGCGCCTTCCAGGTCAACCTGCTCGCCCCGGCGCGCATCGTCGCGGCCATCGTCGCCGCGACCGACCTCCCCACGCCGCTCGTGCTCTTCGAGACGCAGGACGCCTCCCAGCTCTGGAGCGACTTCACCAAGAACCGCGCCGCCTACGCGCGCGCCGAGCTGCAGCGCAAGCGCCTGGGCGAACTCGCCACGCGCGATGCCGTGGCCGGCAAGGACGTCGTGGACGCCGAGACCGACCTGCGCACGGCCGAGGCCTCGCTCCGCGACACCGAGGCCAAGCTGCGACAGATCGGCTTCGACCCGCAGGCGCTGCTCGCGCTCCCGGCGGGCTCGCTCCTCGCCATCGGCGACATCCCGGAGGCGCGCATCGGCGCGGTGCAGATGGGCGAGCGCGCCACCTTCGACTTCAACGCCTTTCCGGGGCAGTCGTTCAGCGGCAAGGTCACGCGCATCGCCGACGCCGTGGACCCGCAGACGCGCGCCATCCACGTCGCCATCACGCTCGACGCGCAGCAGGGGAAGCTCAAGCCCGGCATGTTCGCCCGCGTGAGCATCGAGGAGCGCACGGAGCAGGCGCTCCTCATCCCGCTCACGGCCGTCATCTCGGTCGAGGCGCGCACCTTCGTCTTCGTGCGCACCGGCCCGGCCACCTTCGAGCGGCGCGAGGTCGTGCTCGGCCTCGACAACGGCAAGGACGTGCAGGTCCGCTCGGGGGTCGCCGCCGGCGACCAGGTGGTCACGAGCAACACGATCCTGCTCAAGGGCCTGAGCTTCGGGTACTGAGGCCCACCGGACATGCTCGAATCCCTCCTGCGCTTCGCCCTGCGCCAGCGCTACCTCGTGGTCGCGCTCGCCGTGCTCCTGGTCGGGCTCGGCGGCGCGGCGTGGAGCGCGCTCCGCCTCGAGGCGTATCCCGACGTCGCCGACACCGAGGTCGTCGTCATCACGCCGTACCCGGGGCGCGCGGCCGAGGAGGTGGAGCAGCAGGTCACCATCCCGATCGAGCGCGCGGTCAACAACGTGCCGCGTGTGAGCGCGCGCCGCTCGCGCACCATCTTCGGCCTCTCGATCGTCAAGCTCGGCTTCGACGAGGGTACCGACGACTACTTCGCGCGGCAGCAGGTGCTCGAGAAGCTCAAGGACGCCACGCTCCCCGATGGCGTGCAGCCCACGCTCGGGCCGCTCTCGACGCCGGTGGGCGAGATCCTGCGCTACATCATGCAGGGCGACGGCTCGCACTCGGTCATGGAGCTGCGCGAGCTGCAGGACTGGGTCGTGACCCCCAAGCTGCTGCAGGCCCCCGGCGTCGCCGACATCACCAACTTCGGCGGCCTCGTGCGGCAGTTCCAGGTGATCATCAACCCGGGCTCGCTCGACCGCTACGGCCTCACGCTCCAGCAGGTGGCCGACGCCATCAGCGCCAACAACTCGTCCACCGGCGGCAACGTCATCCCGTATGGCGCGTCGCAGCTCGCGGTGCGCTCGGTCGGGCGCATCACCAAGCGCGAGGACATCGAGCGCATCGTGCTCGCCACCAAGGGCGGCACCCCCGTCTACGTGCGCGACGTCGCCTCGGTCGAGATCGGCGCGCTTCCCCCCTCCGGCATCCTCGGCTTCGCCGACCCGGTCAAGGGCACCGACGACGACAACGCCGTCGAGGGGATCGTGCTCATGCGCCGCGGCGAGAACCCGTCCGACGTGCTCGACGGGGTCAAGGCGCGCATCGCCGAGCTCAACAAGGGCGGGCTCCCCAAGGGAGTGAGCGTCCGCATCGCGTACGACCGCACCGACCTCGTGCAGACGACGCTCCGGAACGTCGGGCGCACCCTGTTCGAGGGGGTGTCGATCGTGGTCGTGGTGCTGCTCCTCTTTCTCGGCTCGCTCCGCACCGCGCTCGCCGTCGCCATCACCATCCCGCTCTCGCTCGCGTTCGCCTTCGTGGCGATGAAGCTCACCGGCATTCCCGCCAACCTCCTCTCGCTCGGCGCCATCGACTTCGGCATCATCTGCGACGCGGCGGTGGTCATGGTCGAGTCCATCGCGCGCGCGGTGAGCCACGCCACCCCCGAGGAGCGCCGCAAGGGGACCAGGCGCGTGCTCTTCCGCGCCGGCATCGAGGTGCAGCGGCAGATCGTCTTCGCGGTGGCGATCATCATCCTCGCCTACCTGCCGCTCTTCACGCTGCAGCGCGTCGAGGGCAAGCTCTTCTCGCCGATGGCGTACACGCTCGCGTACGCCATCGCCGGGTCGCTGCTGCTCGCGCTGACCCTCGTGCCGGTGGCGTGCTCGTTCCTCCTCGGGCCCGACTACCGCGAGTGGCACAACCCCGCGCTCCACTGGCTCGAGGTGCGCTACCGCGATCTCGTCACCCGGCTGCTCAAGCGGCCCGGCCGCGTGCTCGCGGGGGCCGGTGCCCTCGTGCTGCTCACCCTCGTGGCGGCGTCGCAGCTGGGCACCGAGTTCCTCCCCGAGCTCGACGAGGGCGGCTTCAACATCCGCTGCATCCTGCCGAGCGGCGTGGGGCTCCAGCAGGCGCGCGTCTATCCCGACCTGATCCGCCGCACCATCGCCGGCTATCCCGAGGTCAAGGTCGCCATCTCGCAGCTCGGCCGGAACGACGACGGCACCGACCCCTACGGCCCCAGCCGCATCGAGACGCTCGTGCAGCTCAAGCCGTACGAGACGTGGACCAGCGGCCGGAACAAGAAGCAGCTCCTCACCGTGCTCAAGTCCGACCTCGAGCGGCGGCTCCCCGGCGCGTCGTTCTCCTTCTCGCAACCCATCCTCGACAACGTGGCCGAGGCGGTCACGGGGTCGGCGGCCGACCTGGCCGTGCTCGTGGGCGGCGACGATCCCGACCAGCTGCGCAAGACGGCCAACGAGATCCTCGCCGTCGTGCGCGGCGTGCGCGGCGCGAGCGAGAGCGGGCTCGAGCAGGAGGGGCCGCAGACCCAGCTCGTCATCGACCTCGACCGCGAGGCGATGGCGCGGTTCGGCATCAACATCAAGGACGTGAACTCCGTCATCGAGCTCGCCATCGGGGGGCGCCCCGTGAGCGTCGTGTACGAGGGGGAGCGCCGCTTCGACATCGCGCTCCGCTACACCCGCGACCAGCGTTCGAGCCCCGAGGCGATCGGCAACATCCTCGTGCCCAACGCCAACGGCGCCAAGGTGCCGCTCAACCAGGTGGCGCGCATCCGCGAGGTGCCGGGGCAGACGATCATCGCCCGCGAGGACGGGCGGCGGCAGGTGGGGGTGCGCACCAACGTGCGCGACCGCGACCAGGGCGGCTTCGTGGCCGAGGCGCAGGCCAAGGTCGCCGCGCAGGTCAAGCTGCCCGAGGGATACACGATCGAGTGGGGCGGGCAGTTCGAGAACCTCACGCGCGCCAAGAAGCGGCTCACGCTCGTCATCCCGATCACGATCGTGCTCATCTTCTGCGTGCTGTTCGTGCTCTTCGACTCCGACCCCCTGCACGCCGGCGTCGTGCTCATGAACGTGCCGTTCGCGCTGGTGGGCGGCGTGGTGTTTCTCATGATCCGCGGCATCAACTTCTCGGTGTCGGCCGGCGTCGGCTTCATCTCGCTCTTCGGCGTGGCCGTCATGAGCGGCGTGCTGCTCGTGAGCTACGTGAACATCCTCCGGCAGGAGCGGCTCGTGAAGCTCCGGCGCGCCGTGGTCGATGGCGCGGTGACGCAGCTGCGCCCCATCCTGATGATGATGAGCGTAGCGCTCATCGGCCTCATTCCAGCGGCGCGCGCGAGCGGCATCGGGTCCGACATCCAGCGGCCGCTCGCGACCGTCATCGTGGGCGGGCTGCTGTCGGCGCTCGTG
>JACQES010000237.1 GCA_016200495.1 Gemmatimonadota bacterium | reverse complement strand
TTACACGCAGGATGTCGGGGGTTCGAGTCCCTCTTCGCCCATCATTCCCGGGCGGACCCCGATGGGTTCGGCGGGGTAGCGCAAGACAAACACTGTTGGAGGTACGGACCGTGATCGAACGCATCTCTCCTGCTCGTGGCGCCCTCGCCGCACTCGCGGTGGCGGCCGCCCTTCCGGCGATCGCCATGGCGCAGCGCACGGTCCAGCCGCCGCGCATCATGGTGACCGCCTTCCACGCCGCGCAGGGTGAGAAGACGCTCGGGTGCCAGGCCGCCACCGCCGTCCGCGAGAAGCTCGCCGACGACAACCCGCAGCGCATCCTGTTCGTCATTCCGCGCGAGGACCTCAAGAACGCGCTGGAGCAGTCCGGCTACCAGGAGTGCGATCCGCTCGCGTCGAACGACGCCAAGGCGCTCGCCAACTTCGCGCGCGCCGACGAGTACGTCGAGGGCACCGTGACCAAGACGGCCGCGGGGTTCAAGCTCGACTCGCGCCTCTTCCTCGCGCGCGACAACACGTATTCGCAGCCGATGCCGTCCGTCGATGGCGCCCGCCTCAACGACATCGCCGGCAAGTTCTCGCGCGCGCTCGACGACGTGCGCCGCCAGATCGAGGACGAAAAGGAGTGCTACCTCAACACGCGCCAGGACAAGGCGCGCGAGGGGATGCAGAAGGCCCGCGACGCGATCAAGCGCTACAACCGCGCCGTCCTCGCCCGCGTCTGCCTGCTGCAGGCGATGGACAAGGCCAAGATGCCGAAGGACTCGCTGCTCGCCGTCGCCCAGGAGATCCTCGCCATCGACTCCTCGAGCCGCCCGGCGCTCCAGATCACCTCGAGCTGGTACCGCGAGAAGGGCGACACCACCCGGTGGGTGGACGCCCTCGTCAAGCTCGTCGCCGCCGACCCGACCAACGTCCGGCTCGTCAACGACGTCATCAACCAGCTCGGCCAGCTCAAGCGCTTCCCGGTCGCCATCCCGATCATCAAGCACGCGCTCTCCGAGCAGCAGGGCGACGCGCAGCTGCTCGCGCTCGCGTTCAAGGTCTACTACGGCGCCGAGAGCTGGAAGGACTTCATCTCCGTCGGCGACGAGATCGCCCGCATCGACACGGCGATGATGGATTCGTCGTACTTCTACCGCATGGCCCAGGCCTTCACGGCCGACAGCCAGCCCGCCAAGACCGGCGAGATGTTCGCCAAGGCGTCGCAGAAGTTCCCGACCTCCACCACCTGGCTCCTCCTCCTCGCGCAGACGCAGCGCCAGGCCGGGCAGAACCAGCAGGCGATGGAGACGTACAAGAAGGCGCTCGCGGTGGACCCCAAGACCAAGGGCATCTACCTGCAGCTCGCGCGCTCGTACGCCGAGCTCAACCAGCCCGACTCTTCGATGGCGATGATCCGCGCCGGCGCCGGCGTGCGCGACACGGTCACCAACCTCGCCGTCTTCGCGCTCGGGCAGGGCAACAACTGGTACAAGAAGGGGCAGGCGAGCAAGTCCCGCGACGACTACCTGATGGCGATCCGCTGGACCGCGCTCTCCGACACGCTCGTGGCGGACGCGCGCGCGAGCATGCTGATCGCCGCCAGCGCGACCAACATCGCCGTGTCCGCCCTGCAGGAGGCTGGCCCGGCCAAGAGCTGTGACCTCGCCAAGATGTCGTCGGACTACTTCACGATGGTGAGCCTGATCGTGCCGAAGGCGTTCCAGGTCAACAAGGAACAGGCGGGCCAGCTCATGGGCTACGCCACGCAGTACGGTCCTTCCGCCGAGAAGCTCAAGACGCAATTGTGCAAGTAACGGACGGGGCGTTCGACGCCCCGTACCATGCGCCGGTTCTCGTGGCCGAGGTGCTCCAGCACCTCGGCCACGCGCATTCTGTGCTCGATGGTACGCTGGGCGGAGGCGGGCACTCCGCCGCGCTGATCGCGGCGGGGGCCACCGTGACCGCGCTCGATCGCGATCCGCAGGCGATTGCCGCGGCACGCGCGCGCCTCGCCGACGCGGAGCGGGACGGCCGATTCGCCGCGCTGCGTGCCAACTTCGCCGAGGTGGACGCGCTTCCCGCGCTCGCGGGCCGCACCTTCGACGGCATCCTCCTCGACCTGGGGGTCAGCTCGCACCAGCTCGACGACGCGCAGCGCGGCTTCACCTTCCGCGAGGGGGCGCCGCTCGACATGCGCATGGGCGACGACGCCGTGATGACCGCGGCCGAGTGGCTGGAGACGAGCTAGGTCCCGGCCATGGCGCAGGCCTTCAAGGAGTACGCCGACGAGCGCAAGGCGATGCGCCTCGCGCGCACGATCGAGAAGCGACGGGCCAACGCGCCGCTCCTCGTCTCGGACGACCTCGTGGGCGCGATCCGCGAGGCACTCGGCGCCCGCTCCGGTTCAGGCGACTTCGCCCGCCTCTTCCAGGCCGTTCGCATCGCGGTCAACGGCGAGCTCACGGCGCTCGAACGTGCGCTGCCGGCGCTGCGTGACCGGCTGGCCCCGGGGGGCGTCATGGTCGTGATCGCCTACCACTCGGGAGAAGACCGGCTCGTGAAGCACGCCTTTCGCGCCTGGAGCGAGGACTGCATCTGTCCCCCCCGGCAGCCGGTCTGCACCTGCGGGCGCGACCACGCCCTGGGCACGGTGGTGACCCGCCGCGCCGTGACCGCCTCGGAGGCCGAGGCCGACCGCAACCCGCGCGCCCGGAGCGCGCGCCTCCGCGCATGGCAGCGGCGCGGGTAAAGGCGGGGGGGCGCGGGCGCCTCGTCGTCGGGCTGGTCCTCCTCGGTTTCGTCTGCGTGGCCAGCGGCGTCATATGGAGGCGGAGCGTCGGCTATGCCGGCGCGCGCGCCCTCGCCGACCTGGACCGCCGCAAGAAGGCGCTCGAGGACCGGCGGGTGCGCCTCACCGCCGAGATCGCCGACCTCACCAGCCGCGAGAAGCTCGGGGCCCGGGTGGAGAAGGAACTCGACATGCACGTCCCGCCCGACTCCGGCGTCATCATGGTGTCGCGCAAGCCCGCCAAGTAGCGCCCGACCCCGGCCCCCGGCCGGCTTCGGCGCCGCCCCCGACGCACCGCCCGCTCCCCGCCGTCCCGCCGCATGACCCGCCCCGACCGCCTTCGCCTCCTCAGCCTCGGGCTGGGGCTCTTCGCCGTCGGGATCATCGTCCAGGCGGCGCGCGTGCAGCTGTGGCAGGGGCACAAGTGGGCGCGGGCCGCGCGCGTGCAGCAGTACGAGGGCGCCGACCTGCCCGCGCCGCGCGGGACGATCCTCGACGCCACGGGCGGGGTGGTCGCCGAGAGCCGCGAGATGGTGCACGTGAACGTCGCGCCGCGCGAAGTGGCCAGGAAGCAGGGTATCGCGCGCCTGCGCGCCGCGCTCATGCAACTGGGGTTCACCCCCGACGAGGTCGCCCGCGCCACCGACACGGCGCGGGCCTGGGTCGAACTGCGCACCACGGTGCGCCCCGGCCCCGACACCCTCCTCACCCGCGTCAGCGGCGTGCACGCCACGCGCGTCATGGAGCGCGTCTACGCCGGCAACGAGGGACTGCGTCGCGTGGTCGGGCGCGCCACCGCCGAGGGGCCCGTGGACGGGATCGAGCGCGCGCTCGACTCGCTGCTCGTCGGGGTGAAGGGGAGCGCGGCCGTGCCGCGCGACGCACGCGGCAACCTGCTCGCCCCGGCCGATGCCGGTCGCGCGCCGGTCACGCGCGGGCACGAAGTCGTGCTCACGCTCAATCGCGCCGTGCAGGACATCGCCGAGCGCGCGCTGGGCGACGCGATGCGCACGACCGGCGCCACCGGCGGCGACATCGTGGTCCTCGACCCGCACGACGGCGCCGTGCTCGCGCTCGCGGCGCGCCGGCCCGGCCCCGCGACGGCGGTCACGGCCTTCACCGAGCCGTACGAGCCGGGCTCCACGCTCAAGCCGTTCGTGGCCGCACGGCTGCTCGCGCTGCGCCGCGCGCGCGCCGACGATGTGATCGCGACGTACAACGGCACCTACAAGGTCGAGGGGCGCACGATCACCGACGTGCACAAGGCGCCGCAGCTCTCGCTGCGCGACGTCATCAAGTTCTCGTCCAACATCGGCATCGTGCGCTTCGGCGAGCGCCTCCGGCCGGCGGAGGAGTACGACCTGCTGCGCGAGGCGGGCTTCGGCACGGCGACGGGGGTGCCGTACCCGGTGGAGTCGCGCGGGCGCCTGCGCGCGCCCGACAAGTGGAGCAAGCAGTCGCGCGCCTCGATGCTCATGGGCTACGAGGTGGCGGTCACCCCGATCCAGCTCGCGTCGGCGTACGCGGCGTTCGCCAACGGCGGCGAGCTCCT
>JACQES010000244.1 GCA_016200495.1 Gemmatimonadota bacterium | reverse complement strand
CGCGCGTGTCCAGGTGCCCATCATCGGTCGCGTGCGGCCCGCGCTACTTCTCGAGCACGAGGATCGAGAAGCTGCCCGGCACGATCGGCGGGCGGCCCGCACGCTGGCCGGGCTGCGCGGCCGGCGCCTCGCCGAACTCGACGCCGACCATGTACGCCTTGTGCGTCACCGGGTCGATCGTCATGGTGCGCGAGCCCTTCTGCGTCGTCACGTTGCCGAGCACGGTGTACGCGTTCGCGCCGTCCTGCCGGATGACCGTCATCGTGCCGTCGCCGCCGTTCGAGGCGAACACGAGCTTGAGGGCCGGGTCGAACGACACCGCGTCCACGCCGTCGCCGATCTTCGCCTTGGCCACCACCTTGCCCGTCTTCGGGTCGGAGACGACCATCGTCGCCTCGTCGCACACCGAGAACAGGCGGTCGGTCGCGCCATCGTAGGCGAGCCCCGACGGCTCCTTGCACCCCGGCAGCGGGTAGCGCTTCACTTCCTTGATCGCCTTGGTGTCGATCACGGCGATCTGGCCCGGATCGGTCTCGATGTTGACGTAGATCAGGCCGTGCCCGTTCGACTGCGCGAACTCGGGCTTCCCCTTGAGCGGGATCGTGCCGAGGACGGCGCCGGTGACCGCGTCGATCGCGGTGGCGTTCTCGCCGCGGCCGTTGAAGGTGAAGACGCGCCGCGTGACGGCGTCGTAGAAGATCGCATCCGGGTTGGCGCCGGTCGTGTGCACCGTGCCGAGCGTCTCGAGCGTGTAGAGGTCGAAGATCGTGACCGTGGTGTCGCGGCCGTTCGACGTGAATCCCTTCCCGAGGTCGAGCGCGATTGCCGCGCCGTGGATCCCGTTGGTGTTGGGCACCTCGCCCACCACGCGCTCGGTCCGCAGGTCGAGCACCACGAGCTTGGTGGCGTGCGACACGTAGAGGCGGCCGCCGGCCACCGTGATGTAGTCCCATCCGCCTTCGCCACCGACGGGAATCTTGTGCGTGACCTTGTAGCCACCCGCATCCTGCGCACCGGCGCGCGTCGTGGAGAGGAGCGTGGCCACCGCCGCGAGCGCGGCGATCGAGCGGACAAGTCGGCGGGACATGGGAACCTCGGCGGGCGCAGCGGAGTGACGGACGGCAGTCGAGGGAATATGCCGTCCGCCCTCGCGGCCACCTGACAGCACGCTGACAGCCGTGCCGTTTCCGCGCGCCGGCGCGGGCCCTCGCCCGGCGACCGCACGCTGACCGCCCGGCCGTCGTCGCCCGTCGGGTACCCATTGCCCGGGGAACGCCCGGGCCTCTCAGCGGTCGGCGTCCGCCACCGGGATCAACGCGCCATCGCGAGCGGCGCGGCGGCGACCGGCGACGCCTCCGCGAGCGCCGGCTGCTGCCGCTGCAGGAACCAGCGATCGAGCACCACGTGTCGCACGAACCAGGGCTGGTGGAGCAGGCTCCGCGCGATCGCACGGCGCAGGGGCCCCGCCCGGGCCGGCGTCGGTACCTCGCGCGGCGCGCCGAAGCGCGAGCGCAACGCGTGCGCGTACGGCGCGAGGCGCTCGCGGGTGTAGCAGCCGTCCGCCGCGATCACGGCGCGCGCCGCGAGCAGCCCCGACTCCATGGCCGGCCGGATCCCCTCGCCGCTCTCGGGTGCGGCCAGTCCGGCCGCGTCGCCGACCAGCACGAGTCCCTCGCCCACGGGCGGCCGCCGCGACAGCTGGCGCGTGAGGTAGGCGTGCCCGCGGAAGCGCGGCGCGAATCCCCGGGGCACGCGACCGATCGCCGTGAGCCACGCGACGAACGCGTGCAGGTGCGCGGTCAGGTCGGTGGCGTCCTCGCGGCCGAGCCCCACGTTGAGCACGGGTCCCTTGCGGAACGCCCAGCCGTAGCCGGCCAGGTCCGGACAGAAGTAGAACTCGGGACGCGCGCCGACCACGGGGTCCGTCGCACCCGGCACGGCCGCCACGGGCACCTCCGCCTCCTGCGCCACCACGACGGCCTCGGTGCGTCCCGCGCTCCACGACTCCCGCGCGAGGCGCCGCGCGACCGGGCAGAAGTGTCCGCCGGCCCCGATCACCACCGGCGCGCGCCAGTGATCGTTCACGACCCACGCGTCACCGCGGCGGTCGAGGCGGAGGAGGCCCTCGCCGAACACGAGCGTCGCTCCGCTGCGCCCGAGCAGGTAGTCGTCGAATTCGCTCCGCCGGATCCCCCAGCTCACGACGCGCCCGTAGTCCGTCTCCACGAGGTCCTCCTCCGCGTCCCCGATCAGGCCGGTGAGCAGGCGCGTCACGGGCTGCAGCACGCGCCGCTCCGCGTAGGTCACCGGGTCGAGGCCCGCGAGCTCGAGCACGGGGGGCGTGATCCAGCCCGCGCACGTCTTGTCGCGCGGGAAGCGCTGGCGCTCGAGCACGACCACGCTCCGTCCCTCGGCCACGAGCGCGCGCGCGCACGTGGCTCCCGCCGGCCCCGCGCCGACGACGAGGGCGTCGCAGTCCATCATGGGGTCCGTCGCGGGCCGTGGGGGCGCGCGAGCATGTGCGCGCGCGTGTAGGGCACGACGTTGTTCGCCGCATGCGCGAACACCACCTGGAAGAGCTGCATCTCGCCCGTCGTGAACGCCGCCTCCGAGCCCGCGAGGTAGAGGCGCCAGGCACGCGTGAAGGCCGGCCCCCGCATGGCCGTGATGGCTTCCTCCGACGCCTCGAACCGATGCCGCCACTCGGCGAGCGTGCGCGCGTAGTGGAGCCGCAGGTTCTCGACATCCAGCACCGAGAGCGCGTGCGGCTCGAAGATCGCCATCATTTCCGACAGCGCCGGCGGGCGCGCCCCGGGAAAGATCCGCCGCTCGATCCACGCGTTGAGCGGCATCGGATGGTTGCGCCCGATGGTGTGGATCAGCCCCAGGCCGCGCGGCGCGAGCACGCGCCGGATGAGCGCCCCCAGCGCGTCGAACCCGTCCGGAGTGACGTGCTCCAGCATCCCCACGGACACGAACGCGTCGTATTCGCCCGCGATCGTCCGGTAGTCGTCCTCGACGAACGTCACCCGATCGGCGATCCCCTCGGCCTCGGCGCGCGCGCGCGCCCACGTCACCTGCTCGTGCGAGATGTTGTAGGCGGTGACGGTGGCGCCGTACTCCCGCGCCATGTGGCGCGCGAGCGTGCCCCAGCCGCACCCCGCCTCGACGACGCGATCGCCCGGCTTCAATCGCAGCTTGCGGCACACCAGGTCCATCTTCGCGCGCTGGGCCTCGTGCAGCGTGAGGTCGGGCCGCTCATAGTACGCGCAGGTGTAGACGAGGTCCTCGTCGAGCCAGAGCCGGTAGAAGTCGTTGCCGACGTCGTAGTGCTCGTGGATGTTCTCGCGGGCCGCGTCGGGGGTGGACGGATGCGGATGGTTGAACCAGGCCAGCACGTGCTGCAGCACCGGCGACGGCGGCGCCTTGGCGCCCGCACGATAGACGGCCTCGAGGAGCCGCTCGAGGTCGCCGTCCACGTCGATGCGGCCGGCGGCGTAGTCGTCGCCGAAGGTGCGCTCCGCGTTGAGCACGAGCCGCGGAATGACGGCGGGATCGTGGAGCACCACGTGCGCCACCGGTGCGCGCTCGCAGCGCCGCACCTCCTCGCCGGTCCAGAGGCGGAACGCGAAGGGCGGGTCGCCCATGGCGTGGAGCAGCTGCACCAGTGCGGCGCGCTCGAGGGCGTGCACCGGGCGCGACGGCACGTCGCCCCCGGTCATCGCGGCGCCGGCGCTCCGCGGCCTACGCGTCGGCGATGGAATCGTGAGCAGGTCCGTCATCTCGCACCTCGCGACGGGCTCGGCGTGGGGGCCGCGACACCGGGGCTCGTGAATGAGCGCGGGCGACGCGACTCGAGGCGTTCATCCATTACTTCCGTGCGGTCCGCCGGGCGATAGCCGGGTCTGGACGACGCGCCGCGCGTCTGTGCCTACGCCGTCGCGCGCCTCCATCGCGCGCACCCGCGCCCGCACGGTCGCGACGCTGTCAGGGTTGAGCGAGATCGAGTCGATCCCGGCTTCGACCAGGAACTCGGCGAACGACGGGTCGTCGCTCGGCGCCTGTCCGCACAGCCCCACCGGAACCCCCGCCGCGTGCGCGCGCTCGATCACCTGGCGGATGAGCGTCATCACGGCCGGGTCGCGCTCGTCGAACGCGTCCGCCAGCAGCTCCGAGTCGCGGTCGATCCCGAGCGTCAGCTGCGTCAGGTCGTTGCTCCCGATCGAGAAGCCGTCGAAGCGCCGCGCGAACTCGGTCGCGAGGATCACGTTCGACGGGATCTCGCACATCACGTACACCTTGAGCCCGTCGCGCCCGCGCTCGAGCCCCGCCGCCGCCATCTCGGCCAGCACCGCGTCGGCCTCGCCAAGCGTGCGGCAGAAGGGGATCATGAGGATGATGTTGTCGAGCCCGATCGCCTCGCGTGCACGCTTCATGGCCGCGCATTCGAGGCGGAATCCCTCGCGGTAGCGCGGGTGCGCGTACCGCGACGCCCCGCGGAAGCCGATCATCGGGTTCTCCTCGTGCGGCTCGAAGTCGCGGCCGCCGAGGAGGTTCGCGTACTCGTTGGTCTTGAAGTCGCTCATCCGCACGATCACCGGGCGCGGGTACTGCGACGCGGCCAGCGTGGCGACGCCGCGCGCCAGCGTCTCGATGAAGAAGCCGCCCGGCTCGCGCTCCCCGGCGCGCAGCGCCTCGACCTGCGCGCGCACCCCCGCGTCGGTGATCCGCTCCGGATGCAGCAGCGCCATCGGGTGCACGCGCACCTCGTTGGCGATGATGAACTCCATGCGCGCGAGCCCGATGCCGTCGGCGCCGAGGCGCCAGTGGCGGAAGGCGCTCCCCGGGTCGGCGAGGTTGAGCATCACGTGGGTGCGCGTCGGCGTCGCGTCGGGCGGCGCCTGCTCGTGCACGTCGAACGCGAGACGCCCCGCGTACACGCGCCCCTCGTCGCCCTGCGCGCAGCTCACGGTGACGTCGCCCGCGCCGGCCAGCGTCTCGGTGCCGTGGCCCGTGCCGACGACCGCCGGGATGCCGAGCTCGCGGCTCAGGATCGCGGCATGGCAGGTGCGCCCACCGTGGTCCGTCACGATCGCCGACGCCTGTCGCATCACGGGCAGCCAGTCCGGATCGGTCATCTCGGTGACGAGCACGCTCCCCGCCGCGAACGGCTCCGTCGGCGAGCGCAGCACGCGCACCGGTCCCGCGGCGATCGCGCTCCCCACCGCACGCCCGCGCGCGAGGACCGCGGCCGTCCGGCGGAGCGTGAATACCGACGCTCCCGCCCCCGCCTCGCGTGAGCGCACCGTCTCGGGTCGGGCCTGCACGATGAACAGCGCACCCGTCACGCCATCCTTGGCCCACTCGATGTCCATCGGCACGGGGTGCCCCGCGCGCGCCGCATAGTGCGCCTCGATCTGCACGGCCCACCGCCCGAGCGCGATGCACTCCGGGTCGGTGAGCGCGGGGCGGCGGCGCAGCGCCTCGGGGGTCGCGACGTTGACGGTGCGGTGCGCCCCCGTGCCGAGCACCATCGTGACCGCCTTCTCGCCCAGTCGCACGCGCAGCACCGGCGTGCGCGCCGGGTCCGCGAGCGCGGGCTTGAACAGCCAGACCTCGTCGGGATCCACGATTCCTTTCACCACGTTCTCGCCCAGTCCGTACGCCGCGTTGATCAGCACGACCGACGGACAGCCGCTCTCGGTGTCGAGCGTGAACATGACCCCCGACGCGCCGCGATCCGAGCGCACCATGCGCTGCACGCCGATCGAGAGCCCGACCTGCAGGTGACCGAACCCGTTGCGTTCGCGATAGGCGATCGCGCGGTCGGTGAAGAGCGACGCGTGGCACTGGCGGCAGGCGTCGAGGAGGGCGTCCTCGCCCGACACGTTGAGGAACGTCTCCTGCTGCCCGGCGAACGAGGCCGTGGGGAGGTCTTCGGCGGTCGCGCTCGACCGCACGGCGACGGCGAGCGAGGGCTCGTGCGTCCGCTCGCACAGCTCGCGGTACCCGGCCCGGATCTCGTCGGCCACCTCGGCGGGCATCGTCGCGGCCAGGAAGCCGGCGCGAATCGCCGCGCCCGCCTCGGCGAGCGCTTCGCGCCCTGCGCGCAACTGCGCGATGTGCGCCGTGATGAGCGCCTCGAGCCCGTTCTCCGCCACCACGAGGCGGTACGCATCGGCGGTGGTCGCGAACCCCTCCGGCACCGCGATCCCGTCGGCGGACAGCGTGCGGGTCATCTCGCCGAGCGAGGCGTTCTTGCCGCCGACAAGCGGCACGTCGTCCATGCCGACGTCGTCGAAGCGGCGGATCCAGGAAGTGGCGGTCGAGGGCGACATGCGCACCTGCGCGTCAGGGGGCCGCCGCGGCCGCGCGCCGCGGGCCGGTTGCCACCTCCACTATGGGCGCTCGCGAAGGCGCGCGGCGTGGGTCATTCGCGAGGCTGGTGTCAGGCGATGTGCCGTGGACTTGGAGGACGCACGATTGCCCGCGAGCCGTGGGCCGTTCACGCGCGGTCGCGCGGTCGCCCCGTCGAGCTCCGCGACTCGGACGACTGACGCCTGCCTGACACGCCCCGACCTCGCGCCTTGCGCGCGCCGTCGCCGCGTCGCTGCTTGAGGGTTCCCGTCGCCGCTCGCGCCGGGCTCCCCCTCGTCGGCCAGGTCCCGATGCGCTCTCCCGCCGTTGCCCTTCTCGTGGCGTGTGCCGGTTGCGCCGCGCCCGCGACCTCCCGCGCCCCCGCCGTCGACGCGCCGTGGCGCGTGCTCAGCCGCACCCGCGTGGGCGGCGAGGGCGGTTCCGACTACATCTACGCCGACGTGTCCGGGCGCCGCCTGTACATCCCGCGCGGTGGCACGCGCGCCATCCCGGCGACCGACACCTCGCCGGCGCGCCCCGCCGTCGCCGGCCGCATCACCGTGTTCGACCTGGAGACCATCGCCCCGGTGGCCGAGATCCCGAATACCGGCGGCAACGGCGTCGCGGTCGATCCCGCGAGCGGCCACGGCTTCTCGAGCAGCAAGCCGGTGTCGATGTTCGACACCAGGACGCTGACCAAGCTCAAGGAGATTCCCGTCGGGAACGCGCAGCCGGACGGGATCCTCTTCGACGCGTTCAACGGACGGGTGTACGTGTTCAGCCACCCCACGAAGGATGCGATCGTGATCGACGCCAAGTCGGGCGATGTCGTCGGCACGATCGACCTGGGCGGCGTGCCCGAGCAGGGCGTGGCCGACGGCAAGGGGACGCTCTACGTCGTCATGCAGGACCTGCCCGGCTCCGTCACCGTCGTCGACGTGAAGACGATGAAGGCCACGAAGCACTTCCCGCTGGGCGAGGCGGGGCGCTGCAACGGCCTCGCGCTCGACGACGTCAACAAGATCCTCTTCGCGGCGTGCAACGCGTCGGGGCCGGCGAGCGTGCAGCCGGCCGTGCCGGTCATGGTCGTGCTGAGCGCCACCGACGGGCACGTCATCACCACGCTTCCGCTGGGCGGCTCGTCCGACGGCGCCGCCTTCAATCCGGTGACGATGGAGGCGTTCAGCACGGCGTCCAACGGCACGATGACCGTGGTGAAGGAGCGGAGTCCGACGCAGTTCGAGGTCACGCAGAACCTCGAGACGATGCCCGGCGCGCGCACGCTCACCTTCGACAGCCGCACCGGCCACATCCTGACGATGAGCGTCGAGCGCGGCCCGGCGCCCAACACGCCGCCGGTCAATGGCCGGCCCCCGGTGGGCGCGCCGATTCCGGGCTCGTTCACGGTGCTCGTGCTCGGCCGGTAGCGCGCGCGGTAGCGCGTGCGGTGGCGGCGCGGCGAGGATCTCGCGCGCGCTGATCGCGTCCGTGGGAGAGGGGGGCGGCGGGGTCCCACGGTCGGAAAAATCGTGTGATCTGGCGCACATCACGGAATTAACGCACCCGGCTCGGGCGCGTCGGATGGAGTGGAACCCTGCGTGCGCCCGCCTCGTGGGCCGCGCGGACTCCCCTCCCCCCCACAGTGGAGCCCGACCATGCGCCCCCTCGCCCCCGCGCTGCTGCTCACCGTCGTCCTCGCCGCCTGCACCACCGGCGACGCGAAGGAACTGCCCAACGGCGCCGCCAGGGACGTGTCGTTCATCGACCGCGCCCGCAACGCCGTCATCACCTCGCATCGCGTGGCCGCCGGCACCAAGGTCCACGCCACCCTCGACCAGGCGCTCTCCTCGCGCGTCAACAAGTCCGGCGAGGCGATCAGCGCCACCGTCAGCTACGACGTCACCGACCCCGACGGCACCGTGCTGATCCCGCAGGGCTCCAAGGTCCAGCTCACGATCGACAAGCTCGAGCCCGGCAGCGACCAGATCCGTCCGGAGGGCCGTCTCTGGCTCGTCGTCAATTCCGTCACCGTGCACGGCAAGGCCGAGCCGGTGACGGCCAAGCTCGATCCGATCGCGCACACGATGGTCGGGCGCGGCGTCACGTCGGACGAGGCGCTCCGCGTCGGCGCCGGCACCGCCATCGGCGCCGCGGTGGGCCAGGTCATCGGCAGGAACCCGAAGAGCACGATCATCGGCGGCGCGATCGGCGCGG
>JACQES010000243.1 GCA_016200495.1 Gemmatimonadota bacterium | reverse complement strand
GCGCCGGTGAACGCCCCCTTTTCGTGGCCGAACATCTCGCTCTCGACGAGGTCGCGCGGGATCGCGGCGCAGTTGACGCGCACGAACGGCCGGTCGCGGCGCGGGCTCGCCGCGTGCAGCGCCGCGGCCACGAGCTCCTTGCCCGTGCCCGACTCGCCGGTGATGAGCACGCGCGCGTCGGTGGGCGCGACCTGCGCGATCAGCGCGCGCAGCTCGCGCATCGCGGCCGAGTCGCCGACCATCGTGCCGTCGAGCCCGAGGTCGGCGCGGAGCGAGCGCGCCTCGCGCCGCGCGGCGCGGAGCTCCATGGCCGTCGAGAGCGAGAGCAGCACCGCCTCGGGGGAGAGCGGCTTCTCGAGGAAGTTCACCGCGCCCAGGCGCGTGGCCTGCACGGCGTCGGTGAGGCCGGCCTTGCCGCTCATCATGACGACGGGGACGTCGGGGGCGCCGGCCTTGAGCGCCTGCAGCACCCCCAGCCCCGACGGTTCGCCCGGCATCATCAGGTCGAGCAGGATGGCGTCGGGCTCCTGGTCGCGCGCGGCGGCGATCCCCGCGGGGCCATCGGGGGCCTCGCGGACCTCGTAGCCCTCGGCGGACAGAACCGCGCCCACCATGCGGCGGATGTTCGGCTCGTCGTCGATGATCAGGACAGTCGGCATGGACGTCGGAATCAGCCGTTGCCGAGGCGCCGCTCGGCGCCGATCGACTCGGGGCGTTCGGCCAGCAGCTTGGTGGTGAAGCGCTGGCCCTCGGAGATGCGCTCGACTTCGAGGGCGATCGAGTCCACGGCGTGCTCGATGCGCTGGAGGCGCTGGGCCGCGTCGGGATCCTGGCCGGCGCGCGCGGGGAGCGCGTTGGCCCGGTCCATCTTGCGCGCGAGCGCGCGGGCGAGGGGGAAGAAGATGATCGTCGCCGCCGTGCACACGAAGAACGCGACCGAGATGACCACCGCGCCCTCGGGCACGTCGTTCGGGTTGTACGGAATGGGGGGCGGCACGACCACCCCGGCCTCCGGCGCGACCACCGGCTGCGGCAGCTCATCGGTCTTGATGATGACCTTGCCGTCGGGAGTCGTCTGGATCGTCGTGGTCTGGTTGCCGCCGTCCTGGGTGCCGGTCTTGGCGGCGGGGGCCTTCGGGGCCGTCTGGGTGGCCTGCAGCATCAGCGGAGCTCCCGGCCGGGCAGTGCGGCCGGCTCGGCGGCGCGCTCGCTCAGCAGCTTGGTGGTGAACCGTTGGCCTTCGGAAATTCGCTCGACCTCGATCGACATCGCCTCGACGGCCTGCTCGATGCGCGTGAGGCGGTCGGTGAGGTCGGGGGGCAGCGTGTTCACGGGCGCCGCGCCGCGGCGGTCGAGCCAGCGCGCGAAGGCGCGCGCGAACGGCACGCCGATGGCGATCACCGCGACGGAGGTGAAGAGCGCGACGGCGATGTTCTCGACCTTCTGCGCGATCATCTGCGGGTCGATCGGGAGCGCATCGGGATTGCCGACCTGACCCGGGGTGCCGGGCGCGGCGGGCGCCGCGTCGGGATTCACGATCACGTCGCCCTTGGGGGTCTTGATGACCACCTTGCCCTGCCGCGGCGGGGCGGGCGGCGCGGGCAGTTCGGTGGCCTGCGCGACGGGGGCCGCAGCCGGGCGATCAGCCACCCGCGCGAGCGCGGGCACGGCGGGAACCAACGATGCGGTGGTCATGCGCCACCTTCCCGGGATGAGGGCAGCGCGGCGGGGGTGCCGCGCTCGGACAGGAGCCTGGTCGTGAAGCGCTGGCCTTCGGAGATCCGTTCGACCTCGACGGCGATCGCGTCGATCCCCTGTTCCATGCGCTCGAGGCGCAGGAGAATGTCGGGGCTGATGGACGGCTGTCGGTCGCGCTGCTCGATCTTGCGCAGGTAGCCCTTGCCCCAGAACCAGACGGCGAGGCAGGTGGGAATGAACATGATCCCCGCGATCGGGATGATGATGTCCTCCATCAGGATGCTCTCTCGGATTCGGGCAACGGCTGCACCGGCAGGGTGATCGTGATGGTGGTGCCACGCCCGGGTTCGGAGGTCGCGCCGACCACCCCGCCATGGGCGAGGACGGTCTGGCGCACGATCGCAAGTCCGAGCCCGGTGCCGCCAGGCTTGTGAGTCACATACGGGTCCCATATGTGCGGGAGTTTCTCCGGCGCGATCCCGGTGCCGCGATCTTCCACTGCGATCCGCACCGCCGGCCGCCCCCCGAGCGCGCCATTGCCGCTCGCGACCACGAGCCGGAGCCCCTGACCGGAGCCGCGGCAGGCGTCCACCGCGTTGAGCACCACGTTTGAGAGCGCACGGGCGAGGGCGTCGTAGTGCCCGTGCACCACGACCGGCGCGTCGGCGGCCACGTCCACCTCCACCGGCATCCCCTCGGGCACCGTGGAGCGGGCCGTGTACCGGGCGAGCTCGGCCAGGTCCACTTCCGATGGCGGGCCCTCGGGCAACCGGCCGAATTGCGAGAAGGCGCGGGCCAGGTCGTCGAGGCGCTGCGTCTCGGTGGCCAGCACCTCGATCGGCTCCTTGAGCGAGGCGGGCGCCTCGCGCTGGAGCCGACTCACGGCAAATCGGATGGGGGTGAGCGGGTTCTTGAGCTCGTGCGCCACCTGCCGCGCCGTCTCGCGGAACGACCGCAGCCGCTCCTGCTCCACCAACCGCGCGCGCCCGGCCTCCAGTTCGCTCGCCATGCTGCGCATCGAGCCTCGCAGCTGCTCGAATTCCGGCGCCCCCTTGGCGGGCGGCTCCTGCGGCAGCGGCTCGCCGCGCGCGATCCGCTCCGTCCACTTCACCAGTTCGTCCACCGGGCGCGAAAGCTGCCGCGACAGGTGGCCGGCCACGTTCGAGATGAGCATCGCGAGGGCCGCGAGGCCGAGCACGCTCAGCACCACGATCACCGGCAACCCCTGCTCGACGAGATAGCGGAGCCGGCGCGCCTGCGTGAGCGAGGTCGCGAGCTGGCGCTGGTGCGCCTGCAGGGCCGAGTCCACGGTGGCGGTGTGCGGCTGGGCCTTCACCAGTTCGTAG
>JACQES010000235.1 GCA_016200495.1 Gemmatimonadota bacterium | reverse complement strand
TCGACGACGAGGAGGTGCCCCTCGACCGCGCCCTTACCCTGTTCGAGGAGGGGGTGCGCGAGCTCAAGGCCGCGCAGACCGCGCTGGCCGAGGCCGAGGCGACCCTCAAGGTGCTGGTGGAGCAGGCCGACGGAACCTTTGCCCTGAACGACCTTGAACGGCGTGGCGAGTGAGCGGTCGTTCGGGATCGAGCGCGCGGAGATCGATCGCGCGCTCGCCTCGTTCTGCGACCGGTACCTGAGCAGCCTGGCCCCCCGGGTCGCGGACGCGATCCGCTACTCGCTGCTGGGCGAGGGAAAGCGGCTCCGCGGCATCCTCGTGATGGCCGCGCACCGCGCCGCCGGCGGCACCGAACCGGTGGTGGAACTGGCGGCCGCGGTGGAGGTCGTGCATGCGTACTCGCTCGTGCACGATGACCTGCCCTGCATGGATGACGACGACATGCGGCGGGGGCGGGCGACGGTCCACAAGGTGTACGGGGTCCCGGCTGCGACCGCCGCCGGCCTCGCGATGGTGCCACTGGCGGCCAAGGCCGCGGACCGGGCGGCCGACGCCCTCGGGCTCGCCCCCGGAACCCGGGCCAACATCGTCCGTACGCTCATGGTGGCCTCTGGCGCCGGCGGGATGATCGGAGGCCAGCTGCTCGACCTCGAGGGCGAAGGAACAGCGCTGTCGCTCGAGCAGTTGGAACGGATACACCGGGCCAAGACCGGGGCGCTGATCGAGGCGTCGGTCCTGCTCGGGGCCATGGCGGCCGGGGCCTCCCCGGCGGCGATGGCGGCGTTCGAACGCTACGGTGCGGCCATCGGCCTGGCGTTCCAGATCGCCGACGACGTGCTCGACGTCACGGCCACCACCGACCAGCTGGGCAAGGTGGCCGGCCGGGACCTCGAGCTGCACAAGAGCACGTACCCCGCGCTTCTCGGGATCGAGGGAGCGCGGACGCGCGCGGAGTCGCTGGTGGAGGACGCGTGCGCGGCGCTCGACGGCGAGGGGTTGCTGACCCCGGACCTCGAGTACCTCGCCCGTTTCATGGTTCGCCGTTCGTCGTAACTTGCAGGCAGGAAAGACCGGCGCCGACGCAGGCCGCCGGGGCTCCCCAACCACCCGATCCATGTCCCTGCTCGATCGCGCGCAGACTCCCGACGGACTCCGGCAGCTTTCCCGCGAGCAACTGCCCCAGCTCGCGCAGGAGCTCCGGGATTTCCTCATCCAGACCTGCGCCGTCACCGGCGGCCACATCGGCGCGGGGCTGGGGGTCGTCGAGCTGACGATCGCGCTGCACTACGTGTTCGACACGCCGACCGACCAGCTCGTGTGGGACGTCGGCCACCAGGGCTACCCGCACAAGGTGCTCACCGGGCGGCGCGACCGGTTCGACACGCTGCGCCAGGAGGACGGGATCTCGGGGTTCCTCAAGCGCTCGGAGAGCCCGTACGACACCTTCGGCGCCGGGCATGCCGCCACGTCCATCTCGGCGGCGGTGGGCATGGCGTTCGGCCGCGACCTCAAGGGGGGCACGAACAAGGTCGTCGCCATCATCGGCGACGGCTCGCTGGGCAGCGGGCTGGCGTACGAGGGGCTCAACAACGCGGGGGCGAGCGACTCGGATATCGTCGTGATCCTCAACGACAACGAGATGTCGATCGCGCCCAACGTGGGCGCCATGCACAAGTACCTCACCCAGGTGCAGCGCAACCCGATCTACAATCGGCTGCGCTCCAAGATCGGCGAGCTCGTGGACCAGCAGCCGATGATCGGCGGCATCGTCCGCAAGTGGGAGGAGAGCGTCAAGTCGTTCCTCACGCCGGGGGTGCTCTTCGAGGAGCTGGGGTTCCGCTACTTCGGCCCCATCGACGGCCACGACACCAACGAGCTGATCGACACGCTCAGGGACGTGCGCGACATGAAGGGGCCACGCCTCGTCCACGTGATCACGCAGAAGGGGAAGGGGTTCCCGGCGGGCGAGCACGGGGAGAAGTGGCACGCGCTGCCCCCCGGTCACGACCCGGCCACCGGCAAGCAGGTCAAGGCGGCCGCGGGCGGCAACCCGAACTACACCGCGGTCTTCGGCAATGGGCTGGCGGAGATCATGACGGAGAAGCCGGAGGTCGTCGCGATCACCGCGGCGATGCCGAGCGGCACCGGCACGGGAACGATCGCCAAGGCGCACCCGAAGCGCGTCTTCGACGTGGGGATCGCCGAGGGACACGGCGTCACCTTCGCCGGCGGCCTCGCGACCACCGGGGCGCGCCCCGTCGTCGCGATCTACTCGACGTTCCTCCAGCGCGGCTACGACAACATCATCCACGACGTCGCGATCCAGAACCTGCCGGTGGTGTTCGCGATGGACCGCGCCGGGCTCGTGGGCGAGGACGGCGAGACGCACGCCGGCCTCTACGACATCGCGTACATGCTCGCCGTGCCCGGCATGACGGTCACCGCTCCGCGCGACGGCGCCGAACTGCTCGGCCTGCTCAAGACGGGGCTCGCGCACCCGGGACCGTTCGCCGTGCGCTACCCGCGCGACACCGCCCCCGACACGCCGCCGCACTCGAGCGAGATCGCCGCCGTGCCGTTCGGCACCTGGGACGTCGTGCGCAAGGGCCACGACGTCGCGATCCTCGCCGTCGGCACGATGGTCAACCTCTCCCTCAAGGCGGCGGAGACGCTCGCGGCCGAGGGGCTCGACGTGACCGTCGTGAACTGCCGCTTCATGAAGCCGTACGACGCGCTCACGCTCGCCGCGCTCCTCAGCGACCACAAGCACCTGCTCGTCGTGGAGGAGGGCACCGTGGTCAACGGCTTCGGGGCGTACCTCGCGGGGATCGTGGACGCGATGGACCCGACGGTGCGCGTGATCCCGCACGGCGTGCCGGACCGGATCATCTACGCCGCGGCCCGCGCGCGCCAGCTCGCGCAGTGCGGGCTCGACGCCGCGGGAATCGCCGACAAGGTGCGCGCGCTGCACGAGAGCGAGGCCGTCGCCGGGTGAAGCGCATCGGCGTCGTCGGGCACCGCGGCTACGACGACCTCGAGGCGATCCTCGAGCGGCTCACGGCCCTCGCCCCCGCGCTCGGGCTGTCGCTGGCCTTCGAGCACGACCTGCACGAGCTCACCCCCCGGAGCTAGCTGCTCACGTCGCCCGAGGGCCTCGACTGCGTCGTCACCCTCGGCGGCGACGGCACGCTGCTGCGCGGTGCGCGCTGGCTCGGCCAGCATTCCGTGCCGCTCCTGGGAGTCAACCTCGGCCGACTCGGGTTCCTCACGAGTTGCTCAGGCTCGGAGGCGGAGGATGCGCTGCGCCGGTTCGCCCGGGGCGCGTACACGGCGGAGCCCCGCATGGGACTCGAGGCGCACACGATCAACGGCAACAGCGACGTGGCGACGCCCCTGCGCGCGCTCAACGACATCGTGCTCCACAAGGGCGGCTTCGCCCGCGTGCTGCGCTTCAGCGTCATGATCGACGGCGACTCGGTGGGCGCCTACTCGGGCGACGGCGTGGTGGTGAGCACGCCGACCGGCAGCACCGCGTACTCGCTCTCGGCGGGCGGCCCGGTGGTGTACCCCACGGTCGAGTCGATCGTGCTCACGCCGGTCTCGCCGCACACGCTGGCGGTGCGGCCGCTGGTGCTTGCGCCGACATCCGAGGTGCGGGTGCGTGCGGAAGATGGGCCCGAGGAGCTTTTGGTTACCGTGGACGGGCAGGTCGGCACCACCTTCAGCGGCGGACATACGCTGGTGATTCGCCGGGCCCCGACGTCGGTGCGGATCATCCGCTTCGACGGGAGCTCCTTCTTCTCGGTGTTGCGCCAGAAGATGGGATGGGGCGGCCTCGCCGAGCGCGACGAAACCACCTGATGCTGACCGAGCTCCGGATCAAGAACCTCGCGATCATCGAACAGCTGACCCTGCCGCTCGCCCCCGGGTTCAACGTGCTCACGGGCGAGACCGGCGCCGGCAAGTCCATCATCGTCGGCGCGCTGGGCCTCCTGCTGGGCGAGCGCGCCTCGTCCGACGCGGTGCGCACGGGGGCCGAGAAGGCCGTGGTGGAAGGCGACTTCGAGGTCGGCGCGCACGCCGGGCTGCGCGCGCTGCTCGACGAGCGCGGGCTCGAGGCGGAGGACGGGATGCTCCTCCTCAAGCGCGAGGTGGCCGCCAACGGCCGCGCCCGCGCGTGGGTCAACGGCACCACCGTGACCGCGGCGGTTCTCGCCGAGCTGGGCCGCGCGCTCGTGAGCGTCCACGGCCAGCACGAGTCGCAGGCGCTGCTCGACGAGCCGTCGCAGCGCGCGATCCTCGACGCGTTCGCGGAGGCGGGGGCCGAGGTGCGCGCCGTCGAGGGAGCCGCGCACGCGGTGGCCGAAGCGCGACGCGCCATCGCCGAACTGCGGGCGCGGACGGCGGAGGCCGAGCGCCGCGCCGACTGGCTGCGGCACGTGGCGCACGAGATCGGCGAGGCCAAGCTGGCCGCGGGCGAGGACGTGCGCCTCGACGAGGAGGCGCGGCGCCTCGAGCACGCCGACGAACTCCGGTCGCTCGCCTCCGGCCTGAGCGAGGCGCTCGAGGGCGACGAGGAGGCGACGCTCACGCGCCTCGGCGGGCTGCAGCGCTCGCTCGCGTCGCTCATCCGCATCGACCCGCAGCTCGCTCCGCTGCAGGAGTCGCTGGACGGCGCGTGGAGCGGGCTCGCGGCGCTCGAGGCGCAGGTGGCCGCGTCCGAGCAGGCGCTGCGCGAGGCGGCCGCGCGGCTCACCAAGCGACGCACGGCCGCCGCGGCGCGGCTGGCGCGCGAGGTGGACGCGATTCTCCCCACGCTCGGGCTGCCGGACGGCCGCTTTGCGGCGGCGCTGGTCGCGCTCAGCGAGCCCGGGACGCATGGCGCGGAGACGGTGGAGTTCCGCGTGGCGCTCAATGTCGGGCACGAGGCGCGTCCGATCGCGCGCGTCGCCTCCGGCGGCGAGCTGTCGCGCGTCATGCTCGCGCTCAAGACCATCCTCGCACGCCTCGACCACGTGCCGACGCTCGTGTTCGACGAGGTGGACGCGGGGATCGGTGGCAAGGTCGGGCTGCAGGTGGGTGACGCGATGCGCCGGGTGGCGGCCCACCACCAGGTGTTTGCCATCTCGCACCTGCCGCAGCTGGCCGCGCGCGCGCACCACCACATCCGCGTGCAGAAGGGCGCCAAGGGCGGGGTCACCACCGCCGACGTGACCGTGCTCGCGGGCGAGGACCGCGTCCGCGAGGTGGCGCGCATGCTCGGGGGCGACGACGAGAGCAGCGTGAGCCAGGCGCACGCCCGCGAGCTGCTGGCGCACGCGAGCGAGGCCGGCCCCCCGCCAACGACAGGCCGCGGCGCGACGGCCGAGCCCGGCCGCCACCCCCGCAAGCGGTAGGTGAGGGAACGCCGGCCGGCGGGCGGCGGTACAGTATCATCCGCCATTCCCCCAGCCCCGATGACGATGCGCCTCCTAGCCCTTGCCGCCTCCGTGCTGCTCGCCGCCTGTGCGTCGGGCGGCTCCCAGCCCGCCACGACACCCAGCGGGGCCACGCCGGATCCCGCGGCGGACGGCGCCGCCACCACAGGTGCCGGCCGCGGCCCGGCGACCAGCGGTTCAACCGTGTACGACCGAACGAGGGTCGACGTGGTGGGCAAGCAGGAAATGGTCGTGGACATGACGGTGGCGCGGCAGCGCTTCGTCTCCGCGACCACCATCGGCAAGCCGATCGACCAGGTGTGGGGGGTGCTCCCCGAGATCTGGACGGCACTCGGGTTGAGCGCCGAGGGGATCTCGTCGAGCGAGCATCGCCTCGTGACCGGCAACATGCGCATCCGCCGCCAGCTCGGCGGCGTCAGCCTGTCGCGCTTCCTGGATTGCGGCCGGACGGCCATGGGTCCCAACGCCGACAGCTACTTCATCACGCTCAAGGTCGAGACGATCCTCGTGAGCGCGGGCAGCAACACGATCGTGCAGAGCGCGCTCGTCGCCACCGGCGAGGGCACGGGCAACGGCGGTTCGACGACCCACTGCAGCACGACCGGCGAGCTCGAGAACCGGATCGGCGACCGGCTCCTCAAGCGCGCGAGCATGTAGCACGCCGGATCGTGGAGGTCGTCGCGAGACGTGCCCGAGGACCTCCGCCCGTGGCGAACGCGACTACGCGCGCTCCTTCGACTTGAAGATGCGCCCCAGCATGCTGGGCGCGCCGTCGAGGAGCAGCGCGATCACGAGGCCGGCGATCGGCCACGTGGTCCACTGGCCGCCGTACCAGTGATGCACCCCCGCGTACCAGAGTGTGGTCGTCGGCAGGAAGAAGAAGCCGAGCACCGGCCAGACGGGCGCCGTGAAGACGCCGGCCAGCCAGCCCGTGAAGAGCCACAGGCAGGCGAGCACGAGCCGCGGAAAGGCGAGCGCGAGGACGACGGCGAAGCAGGGCATGGGATACTCCGGTCGCGGAGGGAGACTACTTGTGCCCGAAGAGCGAGGTGATGACGCGCACCTCGAGCCGGTCCTGCATGACGAACGGCGTGGACTCGCCGGCCACCGTCATGATGCGTTGCCAGCGGATGTCGAGCGGAATGCGCGTCTTGCCGCGCGCCGCGGCCGCGACGGTCGAGTAAGCGATGCCGAAGCCGGCGCGGTGCGCGAGCTGGTGCGGCTGGTCGAGCACGGACGGATCGAGCACCTGTGGCGAGCCCGAGAATGGGTCGGTCACCGTGATCGGCCCACCACGGAACGTGGTCGCGCGCTGCAGGAAGAGCTGGTAGTCGCCCGACACCGCGAAGTAGTCGTTGAACATCCAGCGCGGCGAGACCTCGAGCTCCGCCCAGTCGCCCACCTGCCGCGTGACCGAGGCGCGCCGGTAGGCGGGCACGAGCGCCTCCGCCGCCGACAGCGGGATGCGCCGATCGACCGTGCCGGCGAGCATGTGCGTGTAGCGGCCCGTCACCGACGTCCAGAAGTGGTCGCCGGCGATGATGTCGGTCGTGGACCGCAGCTCGATTCCCGTGGCGGCGTTGTCCACGCCGACGTCGAGCAGCTGGCCGAGGTACGGCTTGGCGGCGGTCGGCAGGTGCGCGACGATGCCGGCGACGCTGCGGAGCCTGAGCCCCGACGGGTTCGCGCGACCCGTGTCGCGCTCCGCCCCCTCGACGGTGTTGAGCCACTGCCAACGCGCTCCCAGTTGGACGTCGCCCAGGGCGGAGCGCTCGAGCACGGTGAGCGTGTCGCCGTTCACCCCATAGGGGCTCGTGAGCAGGAGCGTGTTGAAGTCCTGCAGCCCCATGCGCACGGGCGCCGCCGCCGGACGCGCCGTGATCGGATCGGCGCCGCCCACGGGGACGCCGAGCGCCGTGCGCAGCTGGGCGTTGAGCGCGGTAAAGCGCGCGAGCAACGCCGTGTGGAGCGGGGAACCGGCCACCGGCGCGAACCGGCCGGTGGCGCCGAACACGGCGAGCACGCCGGCCCCGAGCGCCGTGGTGTTCTGCGCGAGCGCGATCGTCGAGGCGCAGGCCCCGCCGGGCGACGCGCCGAAGCACGACGGATACGCGGCCTGCAGGGCCTGCACGGCCGCGGCCGCCTGCTGCTGCACCGTGGTGGCGTTGGCGGCGACCGCGGGCGTGTTGAAGCCGGGGTTGAAGGCGATGTTCGCCGGCGACGGGTCGAGCCGGTTGATGTCGTACGCCGCGCCGACGTACGACAGCACGAGCGGAATGCTCAGCGTGAGCGTGACCTTGCGCGTGACGCCGTACTCGAAGGTGAGCGGCACGCGGTCCTG
>JACQES010000048.1 GCA_016200495.1 Gemmatimonadota bacterium | reverse complement strand
TGGTGCGCGCGGGCACCGACGCGACGATCGTGACCTACGGCGCGACGGTGCAGCGCGCGCTGCAGGCGGCGAGCGCGCTGGCCGAGCAGGGGACGAGCGTCGAAGTGATCGACCTGCGGTCGCTGTCGCCGTGGGACCAGGAGGCGGTGGCGGCGAGCGTGAAGAAGACCAACCGCGTGATCGTGGGCTACGAGGACTCGATCTCGTGGGGGTACGGCGCGGAGATCGCGGCGTGGATCGCGAACGAGTGCTTCGCGTACCTCGATGCGCCGGTCAAGCGCGTGGCGAGCACGGACACCTTCGTGGGGTACGCGCCGCAGCTGGAGGACGCGATCCTGCCGCAGGCGGAGAGCTTCGTGCGGGCGGTGGAGGAGATCGTCCGGTACTAGGTTCGGCCGCCCGCGCCGCGATGGCGCGGTCGGCGTCGGGCTCGAGCAGGCGGTGGTGCGCTCGTTCGCGACGGCGATGAGAAGCCGGGTGAGGGGCGCGGCCCCCGAGGAGCGCGGTGCGCGGTGCGGTGTGGAGCGGGCCGCGGCGTCGTGCGGATGCGGGCACGATCGTCGTCGCGCCCGCACCGTGACGCCAATGGGCAACCGCATGGAAGCCGTCGCCGGGCGAGCGGAGCACGTTGCGTCAGGTCCGCGTGCCCCCGCCACCCGGTGGTCCTCTCATGTCCGACAAGGCCTCCCGCGACATCGCCATCGTCTTCACCGCGCTCTCGCTCGGGGCGGCGTGCCTGTACGGCGTCGTGGTGTACCTGTCCCGCGCCGGGGTGCTGGGGTTCTCGATGGAGCAATCCGGCATCATGCCCGACTCCATCCCCGGCGCCGTGCTGTGGTTCGTCCTGCGCGGCTTCGGCCCGGCCCTCGCGGGCGTGACGGCCCTGTGGATCGTGCAGGGTTCGGGCGCGGTGCGCGACCTGGGACGGAGCGTCGCGCGCTGGCGCATTCGGCCCACCCTGTACCTGGCGGCGATGTTCGGCATCGTCATCCAGGGGGCCGCGTTGGCGGTCATGGCAATGGTGGGGGAGCTGCATGCCGTGCCGGTCAACGCCGCGAAGTTCGTCGTCTTCTTCTTCGCGATGTTCGTGCTGGACGGACCCCTGGGCGAGGAAGTCGGCTGGCGCGGCACGCTCCTGCCCGCCCTGCTCGGTCGCCACGGCGCGATCGGGGCGGCGCTCATCGTGGGCGTCATCTGGTACCTGTGGCACGTGCCCCTGTACGCCGCCGACCACAAGCTCGAGGATGCACTCAGTCAGGCACGGTTTCTGTACTCCTGCATCGCCCTCTCGCTGATCCTGACGTGGCTGTACCTCCGGTCGGGCCGCAGCACCTTGCTGGCGATCTACGCGCACGCGTGGAGCAACTACGCCGTGTTCGTGCGCATCAAGGCGTTCGCCGGGTCGACCAGCCCGCTCGTGCCGGTGACCACGTTCGTGGTGTTGACCGCGCTGGCACTCGCGGCGCTGGTCGCGCTGCGCCACGATCGGCCACACCCGGGCCCCGCCGCCGGGGCGCCACGCGTCCCGTAGCGACCGCTAGCGGAGGAACGGCACGACGAGCTCCACGGCGATCAGCGCCACGATCACCAGCTCGAGCGCCTCCATGCGCGCACTCTGCGCCTCGGCGTTGAGCATCGCGTACGTCTCCCGCACGATGCCGAGCTTGCGCTCGATGCCCGCGCGCCACGCGCGCTCGCGGAAGAGGTCGAGCGCGGCCTGGTACACGCGGGCGAGGAAGACGTCGTCGGTGACCTTGAGCGCGTTCTCGACGCGCTCGACCAGCTCGGTCGCGTCGGCGACGGTGCGCTGCAGGTCGCGGAGGAGCGGCGCGTAGCGGCGCGTGAAGCGCGCGCCGCCGCGCATCGAGTCCATGCGCTCGTACATGCGCCGCACCTCGCCGTCGAGCAGCGAGTCGAACCAGCGGAGCTCGAGGAGCTGCGCGTTGGCGAATTCCACGATGAGCTGCACGTCGCTCTCGCCGGGGGTGTCCTCGACGACGAGGGCAGCGTCCCACGCGAGCACGGCGAGGTCGTCGGCGTAGTACGAGAAGCGACGCGGGAGGAGCTCGCGGAGCGCCGCGTCCGCGAGCGGGCGCGTCTCGCCGAGCAGGAGGGGCGCGACGACCGCGTCGGCGAGGGCGCTCGCCGGAACGGGGCGCCCCTCGGCGTCGCGCAGCGCGCGGAGCCGGAAGACGGTGTAGTCCTCGGTGACGCGCGCGAGCTGCGGCCGCACGATGGCGGGGCCGATGCGTTCGAGCAGGCGCTGCACGTGGTGGTCGAGCACGGGCACGTTGCCGCGGTCGCCCTGCACGGCCATGCCGAAGCGGACGAAGTCGTCCCACGCGAGGTCCGGCGGAGCGCGCACCTCCATGCGGAGGGCGGCGACGCCGAAGGCGTAGAGGCGGACGCCGATCTCGACGTCGCGGGCCTCGCCGGCCAGTTCGGCCCGCTCGGTGCCGAGCACCGCGGAGACGGGCGGGTTGACGATCTGGAGGGCCTGGGCCTCGCCGCGCACGAGGCGGATCCGTTCCGGTGCGCTGGTGGCGAGGAGGTCGAGCACCGCGTCCAGGTGCACCTCGTCGCCGACGTCGTAGAGGCGGTAGACGACGGCGCTGCCGTCGGTGCGCAGGGTGGGGGTGCTCACAAGGTGGGTGGCAACGTGCGGGCTGCGGGCGACAGGATGCGGGCCGCGAGGAGGAGGCCGGGTCGGACGCGCGCGACGCATCTCCCGGGCGAAAGGTAGCCCGCACGGTGCACCGCCCGCCTGTCGGGCGACGGTGAAACCGGAGCAACGCTCCGTCCCGTTGTCTTGTCCAAGCCGGGACAGCCGCCGGCCGCGCGCTTCCGCACCATTCCGCCCCCCGTCATGCGACCGCTTCGCCTTTCGTTCGCCCTCGCCGCGCTCGTGCTCCTCCCCGGCGCGCTCGCGGCCCAGTCCCCGGCCGACCGGCTGCGCGGCCGCGTGATCAACGACTCGGCGCAGGCGATCGTGGGGGCGACGGTGTTCGTGACGCGCGGCCCCGACCGGCTGATGAAGCAGACGACGACCGACACGGCGGGACGCTGGTCGGTGACGTTCGAGGACGGGACGGGCGACTACCTCGTGGCGGTGCGCGCGCTGGGCTACCTGACCGCGCGGCGGCGCGTGCAGGAGGATGGCCCGGGACCGCACTCGTTCACGGTGGACTACACGCTCTCGCGCGACCAGAGCATGCTGGCGGCGGTCAAGGTCGTGGCCGACAAGCCGCAGCGCGCGAACATCTCGGTGAGTCCGTTCAACCAGGAGACGGGGGCGAACGAGAAGTTCGCCGATGGCGTGTCGGGACAGCTGCCGCCGGGCACGCAGGGCGACCTGAACGCGCTGGCGGCGACGATTCCCGGGATCACGAGTGGACCGAACGGCCCGTCGCTGCTCGGCTCGGGGAGCGAGTCGAACCTGACGACGCTCAACGGCATGGCGCTGCCGGGGGGTGCGCTGCCGCGCGCGGCGCGCGCGAACACGCGCGTCACCGGGGCCACGTACGACGCGACGCGCGGCGGCTTCTCGGGGGCGAACATCGACGCGCAGCTGGGGCCGGGGAGCCGCGACTTCATGCGACGCACGGCGTACCTGACGCTCGACCCCGCGGGGCTCCAGTACACCGACGCGACCGGCCGCGCGCTCGGGCTCCGCGGCGGCAGCGTGAAGGGGAGCGTGGGACTCGACGGCGAGCTGATCCGGCGCGCGCTCACGTACAACGTGTCGCTCGAGGGAACGAGCGGCACGAGCGACCCGGCGACGCTGCTCAACGCCGACAGCGCGACGTTCGTGCGGGCCGGCGTGTCGCCCGACTCGGTGGCGCGGCTCCGCACCGTGGCGGGGGGACTCGGGATTCCGCTGTCGGGCGCGGGGGTGCCGGCGAGCCGCGAGCGGAGCGGACTCACCTGGCTCGGCCGGCTCGACGACACGCGCGACACGCTCGACGAGCGGTCGCTGACGACGTACGTGTCGTACCTGCGGAGCGGCGCGCTCGCGTTCGCGCCGCGCTCGAGCCCCGGTGGCGCGGGGGAGCGCACCGACCGCGCGCTCGGCGCACAGGTGCAGGTGGCCGACTACTTCGGCGAGGGGCGGCGCACGCTCAACCGGGTGCGCGTGAACGTGGGGCAGACGATCGGCGAGACGACGCCCTACCTCGCGCTGCCGGCGGCGAGCGTGCTGGTGAACTCGGTGGCGACGGACGGCAGCGGGCTCACGACGCTGGGCGTGGGCGGGAGCAACCTCCCGAGCCAGCGCGACACGCGGTGGACCGCCGAAGCGAGCGATGAACTCGCGTGGACCGCGGGCGGACGCCGGCACCTGTTCAAGACGATCGCGTGGCTGCGCGCGGACGGGCTCGAGCAGCACGGGCTCGCGAACGGCAACGGGCAGTACGCGTTCAACTCGATCGCGGCCCTCCAGGCCGGCAAGCCCGTGAGCTTCACGCGCACGCTGTCGCAGCCGGACCGCTCGGGGATGGCGTGGAACGCGGCGGCGGCGTTCACGCACCAGTGGGCGCCGTCGCGCACGTTCAGCATGATCTACGGCGCGCGCGTCGAGGCGAACGGATTCGGTGCCGCGCCCGCGCGCAACCCGGCGCTCGAGACCGCGCTCGGCGTGACGACGGGCGCGACGCCGGTGCTGCTGCACGTGAGCCCGCGCTGGGGGTTCACCTGGCTGTACAGCCGCGACAAGGAGAACGGCAACGGGCAGAACACCGGCCCGTCGGGCACCTTCTTCCGCAACCCGACCGGGGTGATCCGCGGCGGGATCGGCGAGTTCCGCGACCTGCTCCGCCCCGATGTGCTCGCCGACGCCTCGGCGCGCACGGGGCTCGCGGGAAGCGCGACGACGCTCGCCTGCGTGGGGAGCGCGGTGCCGGCGCCCGACTGGACGGGGTTCGCCGCGGGCACGACGCCGACGCCGTCGTCGTGCGTGGGAGGCGGCGGCATCTTCACCGATCTGGCACCGCCGGCCACGCTCATTGACGGTGGCTATGAGGTGCCACGCACCTGGCGCGCCACGCTCGACTGGAGCCAGAACGTCGGCGTCTGGCTCCTCAAGGTGAGCGCGATGGGCGCGATGAACCTCGGGCTCGGCTCGACGATCGACGCGAACTTCGCGGGGACGGGGCGGTTCGCACTGGCGGGCGAGGGGAACCGGCCGGTGTTCGTGCCGGTGAACGCGATCGACACCGCGTCGGGGGCGCTGTCGAGCACGCAGTCGCGGCGCGCGAGCGGATACGGGCAGGTGGGGGTGCGCACGGGTGACCTGCGCGGGCACGGCGAGCAGGTGACGTTCACGATCTCGCCCGACGTGTTCAAGATGCGCCGCGTGCCGCTGTCGCCCTTCGTGTCGCTGTCGTACACGCTGCAGCGCTCGGAGCGGCAATACCGCGGCTTCGACGGCGCGGCGTTCGGCGACCCGCGCCTCGTGGAGTGGGGGCCGAGCCCGAGCGACGCGCGGCACATCTTCCTGCTGCAGGGCGGATTCTTCGGCGACTACATCGGCGCGGTGACGTTCTTCGCGCGGGCGCAGTCGGGGCTGCCGTACACGCCGCTCGTGTCGGGCGACGTGAACGGCGACGGACGGTTCGGCGATCGCGCGTTCATTCCGGACCCGGCGACGACGGCGGACACGTCGCTGGCGCGGCAGCTGCGCTCGCTGCTGGCCAACGGCTCACCGACGGCGCGCGAGTGCCTCGCCGGGTCGCTGGGGCGCGTGGCGGACCGGGGGCAGTGCCGCACGCCGTGGAGCGCGACGATGAACCTGCAGTGGCGGCTGCCGCTGCCGGGCCCGATCCAGCGGCGGTTCGTGGCCAACCTGTACTTCGAGAACGTGCTGGGCGCGGTGGACCAGTGGGTGCACGGCGCGGAGAACCTGCGCGGGTGGGGCGGACCGGTGAACCCCGATCCGGTGCTGCTCGTGCCGCGCGGCTTCGACTCGACGGGCAAGGCGTTCCGCTACGCGGTGAACCCGCGGTTCGGCGAGACGCGGCCGGCGCTGACGCTCGACCGCGCGCCGTTCCGGATCACGCTCGACTTCGTGTTCCGGTTCCACAAGGACTTCGACCTGCAGCAGCTGGAGCGCGCGCTCGAGCCGGTGAAGCGGCCGAACGGGTGGGAGAAGCGCACGGCAGACTCGCTGACGACCTTCTACCTGCGGCGCACGTCGAGCATCTACAAGGTGATGCTCGAGGAGTCGGACTCGCTCTTCCTCGGGAAGCAGCAGATGGCCGAGATCCAGAAGGCCGACTCGGCCTTCACCGCGCAGGTGCGCGCGGTGTTCGTGCCGCTGGGGCGCTACCTGGCGGAGATCGGCGACGCGGGGCCGACCAAGCAGGCGCTCGACTCGGTGCTGGCGACCGAGAAGGCGTACTGGAAGGTGTTCTGGCAGCAGCCCGAGAAGGCGGACTCGCTGATCAACGCGGGGCAGCGCGAGCTGCTGCCGCTGCTCAAGGGGATGCTGATGACCCCGATGCGCGAGCGCGAGCACTCGCAGTGGGACTTCGGGCACGAGGTGACGCTGGTGGACAAGCCGCGCGGGCCGGCCGCGCCCGGGTCGACGTCAACGAGCGTGTCGAGTCCACGCGGGTCGTAGCGCGCGGCGTATCTTGGGGGCGTGAACGCCGCGTCCCCCGACTCGGACCCGCGCCGCTGGCGCATGCTCGCGCTGCTCGCGGTGGCCGAGCTGTGCGGGATGTCGCTCTGGTTCACGGGGAGCGTGGCGGCGCCGCCGCTGGCGGCGCGCTGGGGGCTCGCGGCCACGCAGGTGGCGTGGCTCACGAGCGCGGTGCAGCTGGGGTTCGTGCTGGGCACGGCGCTGGTGGCGGTGCTCAACATCGGCGACCTGGTGCCGGCGCGGTGGCTGTTCGCGACGTGGCTGGTGCGCGCGCTGGCGCCGGGCACCGATGCCTCGCTCGTGGTGTGGAGCGCGAGCGCGGCGGCGCTGCTCGCGGCGCTGCTGGTGGCGACGACGTACCACGACGGCCCGTATCCATTCGCTCCGCGGCCGTTCCACTGGGGGCTGGTGGCGGAGGTGTTCCGCAACCGGCGGTGGCGATTGGCTACGGGCGGCTACCTCGGGCACATGTTCGAGCTCTACAGCGCGTGGACGTGGCTCGCGACGTGGATGGCGGCGAGCGCGACGGCGCGCGGCGACGAGGCGCGCGTGGCGGCGCCCCTCGCGGCATTCGTGGCGATCGCGGCGGGGAGCGTGGGGTGCGTGTGGGGCGGGCGGCTCGCCGACCGGAAGGGGCGCGCGTGGCTGGTGACGGCGGCGATGGCGACGAGCGGGGCGTGCGCGGCGCTGATCGGCGTCACATTCGGGCTGGGCTGGTGGCTCGTGCTGCCCGTGGCGATCGTGTGGGGCGCGAGCATCGTGGCCGACAGCCCGCAGTTCTCGGTGATGGTGACGGAGAGCGTGGATGCGCACGCGGTGGGGACGGCGCTGTCGATCCAGACGTCGCTGGGGTTCCTGCTGACGATGGTGAGCATCCAGCTGGTGCCGCCGGTGGCGCAGGCGATCGGATGGCGGTGGGCGCTGGCGTTCCTGGCGGTGGGGCCGGTGGTGGGGATCTGGTCCATCCGGCGACTGGGGCGCGTCGCGGTGGTGGGTGCGGTGGTGCTCGTGGCGCTGGCATCGCGAGCGGACGCGCAGGTGACCCGTGCTGATGCGCGGCCTCCACGCGCTGATGCGCGCGCGCCGCGGGTGCCCGCCAACGCCGCTGCGCGCGTGGTGCGCAGCGCCGACCGCCTCGTGCTCGTGTACGACGGCGACACGATCCTGTCCGCCCGCGTGGAGGCGAAGGGCCGGCTCGACGTGCGCAGCCTCGTGGACACCGCCGGCGGCGCCGCGATCACGCAGGTGGTCAAGCTCACGGCCTTTGGCGACGGCGCGCGCGTGACGCTGGCGGGCGTGGTGACCGCGAGCGTGGAGGGGTTCGCGGTCGAGGCCGAGCCGCGCACGGACGCGCTGCCGGTGGTGCGCGTGGCGAGCGGGCGCGCGACGAACGCGCTTCATCGCGGCGTGTACGACCGGCGGCGCGACTGGATGCTCTCGGTGGATGCGCAGGCGCGCGTGCGCGTGTCGCCTGGTGCGGGGGGCGACAGCACGCGGTTCACGCTCGACGCGAGCGGGTTCGAGGTCGCGCTGCGCTTCCGCCCACGGTGGTTCGGCCACCATCGCGGCCTCGCGCGCTTCGAACCGTGGAAGGCGCCGGTCACGACGCGCTCCGTCGCGGGATGGACGAGCTGGTTCGCGTTCCTCGACACCGTGCGCGAGGCGCACGTGGCGCGCACCGCCGCCGTGCTGGGCCGCGACCTCGCACCGTGGGGCTACACGGTGATGCAGCTCGACGACGGCTACCAGCGGCTACCGCTCGGGCCCGTGGCCAACTGGCTGGGCACCAACGCCAAGTTCCCGGGCGGCGTGCGCGGCATCCGTGCGCTCATGACCGGCGCCGGGCTCGAGCCCGGCATCTGGACCAACGTCGCGTTCGAGGACACGGCGTTCGTGCGCGCGCATCCCGCGCTGTTCGTGGCGGGCGACGACGGCCGGCCGGCATACGGCAACTGGGTGGGGTTCTCGCTCGACGGATCACACCGCGGCGCGCTCGACACGCTGGTGCGCCCCATCTACCGCGGGCTCAAGGCGGAGGGGTTCACCTACTTCAAGCTCGACGCGCTCCGGCACCTGCGGTACGAGGGGTACAACAGTCTCGCGGCGAGCTTCGGCAGGCGCGGCGTGGATCGCGAGCAGGCGTTCCGCGACGTGGTGGCCGCGGTGCGCGGCGAGATCGGCCTCGACGCGTACCTGCTCGCGTGCTGGGGGATCCGGCCGGAACTCGCGGGGCTCGTGGACGCGGTGCGCGTCGGGACCGACGGCTTCGGCTACGGCGGGTTCGCGCAGTACAACTCGTGGAACAACGTGGTGTGGCGCAACGATCCCGACCACGTCGAGCTCGCCAAGCCGGACGGGATCCGCGCGGCGACGCTCGCGTCGCTCACGGGGTCGCTTCTGATGCTCACCGACCCGCCCGAGGCCTACACGGGTGCCTTGCTCGACGCGGCGCGGCGCGTGACGCCGGTGCTGTTCACGGTGCCCGAGCAGGGTTACGACGTGGATCCGTCGCGGTCGCGCCTCATTGCCGGCGCCAACACCGAGCTGAGCGGGTCGGGCTCGCGGCCGTTCGACGCCGACCGCGCGCTCGTGGTGCCGCTGACGCTGCTCGACATCGCGCGGCCGTTCGGCACGTGGAGCGTGCTCGCACGCACGGGCGGGAGCGACACGGTGCGCTTCGCGGAGCTGGGGCTGCCGACCGACGCGCCGATGCTCGCGTTCGAGTTCTGGTCGAAGCGGTTCCTCGGCGCGCAGACGGGACGGATCGTGCTGCCGCCGGTCGCGCCGAACGGCGTGCAGGTGGTGTGCCTGCGCGCGCAGGAGTCGCGGCCGCAGCTGCTCGCGACGAGCCGGCACATCACGTGCGGCGGCGTGGAGCTGGTGAGCCTGCTGTGGACGGGCCTCACGCTGCGCGGTCGCAGCCAGCTGGTGGCCGGAGACCCGTACGACGTGTACCTCACCGAGCCCGCGGGGTGGCGCTTCGAGGGGACCGAGGCGGAGGGAGCGACGGTGGTTGGGAGCCGGATCGAGGGGGGCGTGCGCGTGGTGCGGTTGCTGAGTGAGCGTGGAGGTGAGGTGCGGTGGAGGGTGTCGTATCACGCGCCGTGAGGGCGCGCGATCGAGGTGAGCGATGCGGTCCTGTCACGCACCGTGACGGCGCCTGATCGGGGCGCGGGGTTCGATGGTGGGCGGTGCTCGCTCGGGAACTGCCAAGGCGTTGAACCACCGAGCACACTGGGCACACTGAGGAACTGCGGCACCGAGGAAAAGAAAAAGGGGCGCTGCGTCATGATCCGACGCCAGCGCCCCTCCGATTGAGTCTCGGTGTGCCCGGTGTGCTCGGTGGCAAATGCTCTTGTCGTTCTGGTCGAGGCTTCGCCGCTCCAGTCGAAGCACCGACACTCTGCTCAACGCGCCACCGCCCTCGCCGTCCTCCGTGCCCCCGTGCCTCTGTGGTGAACCCGAGGCTACAGCGAATCCTCGAGCACCATCCCCCGCACCACCCGCATGAAGACCTTGTAGCCGGGGTTGGCCCAGCTCGAGTCGGCGGGCGGCTCACGGTCCACGACCATGAAGGTGGCCGGCGTGGCTCGTCTTCACGCGCGCGTTGACGATCACCAGGGTCGGGCCGCTGATCGATCCCGTGGGGCGGAACGGCGGCACGCCCCCGGCGGGCGTCATCGAGCCCATCTACCGGCGCTCCATGGCGTCGCGCACGTCGAGCAGGATCTCGAAGTAGAGCTGCTCGCGCCGGTAGGCGAAGTCGAGCGTCGCCATCTGCGAGTCGTCGCCAGTGGCCTTCGCGCGTTCGAAGGCCTCCCGGTACATCTCGTCGAGGTTGGCCAGGATACGTTCGCGGGAACGGGACATGCGGAGACTCTCGAGAAAGCGGGAAGTGAGGCGCGGCGGCCCGTCGTCACCGGGCACCGGCAGGTCCCGATTGGGCTCCAGCAGGTACTTGGTGGCGGCACCGAGGAGCCGACGGCGGGAATCGGGGGGAATGATCGACATGGTGGGGGCTACCGCAGCCCCTTGCCCTGCATGAGCCGCGCGATGCCGATGTCGTCGTCGGCCTGCGGCTTGAGCTGCGCGAGCACGTCCACGTCGCTCTTGCCCTCCACGATCATGAGCGGCGGCGGCGCCCCGCCGCGCGACCCACGCGGGGTCGTGGAGCGGCGGTCCACCTCGAGCACGGCCACGACGGGCTGCGCCCCCGTGCCACTCGTGCGACGGATGCGCACCAGCGGCCCATGGGCCATGACCCGGGTGTAGAGGATGGCGGTTTCGGACGTGTCCATGGCCCCGCAATCTTGGCCGGGGCGCAGGGCCCCGGGCAAGGGCTAGCGGCGGGGTCCCTCGGCCCGATCCCCCTGCAGGGCGCGGTGGAACACGGCCTCCTCGACCACGCGCCCGTCGCGCAGGTGCTCGGTCACGATCCGTTCGAGCAGCGCCGGGGTGACGTTGGCGTACCAGACCCCCTCGGGATAGACCACCACGATGGGCCCGCCTTCGCAGACGCCGAGGCATGGCGTCTCGCCGCGCTTGACCCGATTGGGGCCGAACAGCAGCCCCTCGCGCTGGAGCAGCTGGGCGAGCTGCGCATAGAGACCCCGGCCGCGCCGGTCGGGGGAGCAGTAGCTGCCGACGCACACCAGGACGTGGTGGGCGTACGGGGCCATCTCGGGGGGAGCGTCACCAAGGCGCATGGGTGGGCGGATGCTAGTCGGCGATCCACCCGACGCAACCCGTCCACGCGGGGTGCGCTAGATTGCGGATCATGCCCACGATGCGGGACAGCGGCGCGCGTGACATCAGGATGGGAACGGTCGGTCGGACGCTCCCGTTCCCCGCCGCACGTCCGTGCCCCGCCGCGTGGCGTCCGGCGCGCGATCGTCGGCCCCCGGGCGACCCGGCGTCCCTTCGTCGCCTCGGCTGATCCCCCCATTCGACGCCGGAGCCCCCATGGCCTCGCAGACCCTGCCCGCCGACGCGCGGATCGTCCCCAAGGGGTACGTGCACCCCGGCGTGCTCGTCTCGACCGAGTGGCTGGCCGAGCACCTCGACGACCCGCACGTGCGCATCCTCGAGAGCGACGAGGACGTGCTGCTGTACGACTCGGGGCACATCCCGAACGCCCTCAAGATCGACTGGCACGAGGACCTGAACGATCCCGTGGTGCGCGACTACCTCGCGCCCGCGCAGTTCGAGGCGCTGGTGCGCCGGCTCGGGATCACGGCCGAGACGACGGTGGTGTTCTACGGCGACAAGAACAACTGGTGGGCCTGCTACGCGTTCTGGGTCTTCCAGCTGTTCGGGTTCGCCAACTGCCGCGTGCTCGACGGCGGCCGGATGAAGTGGGAGGCCGAAGGCCGGCCGATGGTGACGACCCGGCGCACCGTCCCCGCGTCGGCCGTGACGGTGCGCCGCCGGGACGACACGCGGATCCGCGCGTTCTTCGCGGAGGTGCTCGCGCACATGGCCTCGAAGAAGCCGATGGTGGACGTGCGCTCGCCGCAGGAGTTCACGGGGGAGCGCACGCACATGCCGGATTATCCGCAGGAGGGGACGCTGCGCGGCGGGCACATCCCGGGCGCGAAGAGCGTGCCGTGGGCGCGCGCGGCCAACCCTGATGGCACCTTCAAGACCGCCGAGGAGCTGCGGGCGATCTACGAGGGGGAAGCCGGCCTCAAGCCGACCGACGACGTCGTCGCGTACTGCCGGATCGGCGAGCGCAGCTCGCACACCTGGTTCGTCCTCACCTACCTGCTCGGCTACGGCCGCGTGCGCAACTACGACGGCAGCTGGACCGAGTGGGGGAACGCGGTGCGGGCACCGATCGAAAAGGGAGCCTGAGCATGACCGCGCCCCATCGTCCCTCCACCGTGGTGGTCGCCCAAGGCGAGCGGCCGCCCGTGAAGATCTCCACCCGCTGGTCGCACGACATCGTGTTCGTGAGCAACGCGGTGCACGACCGGGCCGTGATGCTCGACGGCCACTCGAAGGAGGGGCAGTCGCCGCCCGAGGCGCTGCTGTCGGCCCTCGCGTCGTGCACGGCGGTGGACATCATCGAGATCCTCCGCAAGAAGCGGACGCCGGCGACGCGGCTCGAGTGCCGCACGACGGGCGAGCGGTTCAACGGCGTGCCGGCGCGCTTCGTGGCGATCACGCTCGAGTACCACCTCGACGGGCCGGAGATCACCGAGACCGCGGCCGAGCACGCGATCGACCTCGCGGTGAACAAGTACTGCACGGTGCGCGAGTCGCTCGACCCGGCGATCCGGATCACGACGCGGCTGGTGCTCAACGGCACCACGCTGCCGGACAAGGACGCGTCGCGACCGCCGCGCGCGTAGGGCGCGGCGCGGCGGACATCGCGCGGCGGCGGACGCCGCGCGGCGACGGGCGAGTGCTACTGCGCGGCGACGGGCGATCGCTACTTCGCCGCGCGCGCCGCGTCCGCCGCCGCACGCAGGGTGGCAGCGAGCACGGCCGGGTCGCCGTCGCCCCAGAAGTGGACGTAGAGCACGTGCGGCGACTCGCCGACCAGGTGCGAGTGCAGCGCCGTGACGGAGATGCCGCCGCTCACGAGGGTGCGCACGAGCGGGCCAAGCTGTCCCTCGAGCACGGCGAAGTCGCCGGTGGTGACGGCGCGGCGCGGCGTGACCCACTGCATGTTGACCGGCGACGCGACGCCGAAGGCGGGCTTCACGTCCATGCCATCCATGCGCACGGGCACGGGGACGAGTTCGAGTGACACGCTCGCCACCGCGCCGGTGCCTCGGCCGCGCGCGCCCATCGCCGCGAAGAACTTCGCTGTGTCGGCGGTGAGCGGCGCGGCAGGGGTGGTGACGGGCCGGACCAGCCCGGTGCGCGAGATCGCCGCATCCACCGCGCGGGCCAGCACGACGGCGTCGCCGTGGCCGTGCAGGTGCAGGTAGACCACGGCCGGCTCCTCGCCAACCAGATGATTGTGCACCGCCGCGATGTCGATGCCGCCCGCGACGAGCGCCCGCTCGACTTCGGCGAGTTCGTCGGCGGTGACCACCAGGTCGCCCATCATGAGCGCGTGGTCGGCGGGGCCGTCGAACCCGACCCAGCCGCCGAGGGCGAGCGCAGGGGCGATGGTCACGTCGCCAACCCTGACCGCGAGGTCGCGCCGTGGTAGGTTGTAGCGCCGGTAGCCCCCCTGCAGCGCGGTGGGGGTGCCGAGCACCGTCGCCACGGTGTCGAAGGCAGGCTCGCGTGGCGCCTGCGCTCCCACGAGCGACGGCGGAAACACGAGGGCGAGGAGCGCGAGGGAACGACGCATGCGGGACTCCGGACGGAAGACTCGTGGGGAAGTTGGGGTGGCGCGCGCGCGGCGGGGAGTCGGTTCCCTCCCCCGTCGGCGCACCGGCCCGTTCCTTAACGTCGATACAGCGCCTGCCCCGCGGCCATCGCACCAACTGGGGAGAGGGGGCGCCCCGTGGCACTCGCGCGGCGCCGTGCGTCGCGCGGCGCTCGGCGCCGTGTCGAGCATCGTGATCGGCACGCTGCTCCTCGCGACGCCCGCGGGGGCGCAGCAGGCGGGCGGCGCCGCCCGCGACAGCGCGCAGCGCGCCGACTCGATCGCGCGGGCGCGGCGCGCGCGCGCGGTACGTGGCGTGGTGGTCACCGCCTCGCGCGAGGCGCGCTCGCTCGCCAGCGTGCCGGCCGCGGTGAGCCTCGTGGACTCGACGGCGCTGACGCGCACGCGGCTCGTGAACATCGGCGACGCGCTGCGCGCGGTTCCCGGCGTGACGGCCGGGTCGCTCTATGGCACCGAGGACGTGAAGATCACCGCGCGCGGCGCGGGGGTGCGCTCGGGGTTCGGCGTGCGCGGCGTGGCGGTCCTGCTCGACGGCATCCCGCTCACCGAGCCCGACGGCCAGGGGCGACTCGACCTGGTCGAACTGGGCACCGCGGAGCGCATCGAAGTGGTGCGCGGGCCCGTGTCGGCACTCTACGGCGGCGCCGCGGGCGGCGGCGCGGTCAACCTGATCTCGCGCACCGGCGCGGACCAGCCGGGGTGGCTGGTGCGGATGCTCGCGGGGCAGTTCGGCACGCAGCGGGGCGACGTGGAGTACGGCGCGGTGGATGGCGCGAACGACCTGCTCGTGGCCGCGAGCTACTCGGGGCTCGAGGGGTACCGCGACGTGTCGCAGGGGACCAACCGGCGCGCGCGCGTGCTCGCGCACGTGGGCGACGCGGCCGAGCGCCGCTGGACGCTCGACTTCGCGTGGAGCCTGCTCGACCAGCGCATCCCCGGCGCGCTGACTCAGGCGGAATGGGACGCGCGGATGGAGTCGGCGGAGAGCACGAACGTCGCCAACCGGTTCCGGCGCTTCGAGGAGCGGTGGCGCGCCGGCGTGCGCGCGGCGCAACCGGCGCTGGGCGGCACCCTCGACCTGTGGACGGTGGTGTCGGGCCGCGACAACACGCAGGCGATCTTCCAGTACATCTCGCAGTCGGTGAAGCGGCTGCAGGTGGGCTCGCAGTGGGCGCGCGGCTGGAACGCCCTGCCGTTCGCGCCGCGCGTGGTGGCGGGGCTCGAGTGGGACCGCACGGAGGGGCCGCAGAACAACTTCACCAACGGGGCCGGCGTGCCGATCACGACGCCCCTCTGCACCAACGACCGCACCAACGGCGTGTTCAACCCGGCGTGCGTGATCCAGTTCGCGCAGGCGACGTCGATCGGGGCGTTCACTCAGGCGGAGGCGTCGAGGGGGCCGTTCGCGCTGACGGCCGGCGTGCGCTACGACGAGATCCGCTATGCGATCGCGAACGAGATCCGGCCGAACCAGGGGCTGGCCAAGACGTTCGCGCAGGTGAGCCCCAAGGTCGCGCTCAGCTGGCAGGCGCTGCCGACGCTGCGCACGTGGGTGTCGCTCGCGCGCGGCTTCGAGGTGCCGACGGCCACGGAACTCTCCACGTCGCCCGACACGATCCGACCGTTCAACGACGCGCTCGGCTCGTCGTCCACGTGGATGACCGAAGTGGGTGCGCGCGGCACGCTCGGCGCGCGCATCACGTTCGACGTGGCGGTGTACACGGCGCGGGTGGACGGCGACTTCGTGAGCCGCACGGTGTCGATCCCCGGCGTGCCGGTGCCGCGTTCGATCTTCGAGAACGCGGGCACGACCGACCGGAAGGGGGTCGAGATCGCGGGCACGCTGCGCGTCACCGACTGGCTCGACGCGCGCGGGAGCTACGCGTACAGCGAGAACGTGTTCGCGAAGTACCTCACCACCGTGACGGGGCCGGCGTACACCACCGTTCCGCTCGACGCGAGCGGAAGCCGCGTGCCGGGACTGCCACTCCATCGCGGCACCGCCGAGCTGCGCGCCACGCTGCCCCGCGGACTCAGCGTGGCGCTCATGACCGAGGGGCAGTCGGCGCTGTTCGTCGAGAGCACCAACGCGGGGAGCGGGATCGTCTACCAGCGCACGTCGGCGGCGAGCGCGCCCCCCGCCGGGCGCCAGGTGCCGTTCCAGGCGGTGCGCGGCGCGATCCTCGCGCACGCGAACGTGACGTGGCAGGTGGGCCCGACGACGTGGTTCGCCGCGGTGGAGAACCTCGGGAACGTGCGCACGGCGTCGAACATCACGATCAACGCGAGCAACGGGCGCTTCTACTACCCTGCCCCGCCACGCACGCTGACGGCGGGGTTGACGCTGCGGTTCGAGTGATGCCCACGCGCGGTGGAGCGCGCGATCGTCTCGCGAGGCGCTGGCGCGTGGCTGCAGAACGCGCCGACCTGGGCGCGCCGTGAGCCTCCTCGCCCCCGTGCGCCCGATCGTGCGCGCGGTCGCCGAGGCGATGGTGCCGGCCACGCAGCGCTACGCGGCGGCCGACTGGGCGGCGTTCGAGGCCGGCGTCGAGGGGGCGCTCGCGCAGCGCCCGGCGGCGCTGCAGCGACAGCTGCTCACCTTCGTGCGGCTCGCGAACCTGCTCGCGGTGCCGCTCGGCGGCGGCACGCTGGTGTCGTTGGCGCCGGCGCAGCGTGAACGCGTGCTGCACCGCCTGGAACGCGCACCGGTGGCGCTGCTGCGGCGCGGCACGTGGGGGCTGCGCACGCTCCTCTTCCTCGGCCACTACACGCGCCCCGAGGTGGTGGCGGCGAGCGGATGGCGCGGCGACGCGCGCGGGTGGGAGGCGCGACCGGAGGCGCGACCGGAGGCGCGACCGGAGGCGCGACCTGAGGTGCGACGTGAGGTGCAACCTGAGGTGCGACGCACAGTGAACCCGACGGCCGTCGATCCCGAGGTCGACTCCATCGCGGGCGCGAGGAAGCCCTCAGCATGACGCTCACGCGCGACGTCGTGATCATCGGGTCGGGCGCGGCCGGCGGCACCGTGGCGCAGGCGCTCGCGCCGCTCGTGCGCGCGGGGCTCCGCGTCACCCTGTTCGAGCAGGGCGCGCAGCTCGACGACGCCGAGTTCACGGGACGCGAGCTCGAGATGGCGAACGCGCTGTTCGAGGACGGGGGCGGCGTGCTCACCGCCGACGGCGCGATGACGCTCGCGTTCGGCCGTGCGTACGGCGGGAGCACGGTCACGTACACGGGCACGTCGCTCGTGCCCGACGCGCACGTGTTCGAGCGGTGGGCGATCCCGACGCTCACGCATGCCGACGTGACGGCTCGCGCCGCGCGCTACGCGACCGAGAACGGTGTCCACTTCCTGCGCGACGACGAGATCAACGAGAACAACGCGCGCTTCGCCGACGGCTGCCGCGCGGTGGGGCTCGAGGCGGGGCGCTTTCCGGTCAACACGCGCGGCTGCCGCGGGTCGGGGCTGTGCAACCTGGGGTGCCCGAACGCGGCCAAGCAGGGAACGCACCGGGTGCAGCTGCCCGCGGCGGAGACGGCGGGCGTGGAAGTGGTGACGCGTGCGGAGGTGCTGCGCGTGGGCGAGCGCGAGGTGACGGTGCGCGTGAGCGCGCGGCCACCGGGAGCCAAGGGGCGCGAATCGACGTGGGCGCCGGGGGAGTACGTCGTTCGTGCGGCGGCGGTGGTGAGCTGCGGCGGCAGCATGGGGAGCACCGCGCTGCTGCTGCGGTCGGGGCTCGCGCGTGCGCTGCCGCAGCTGGGCGAGCGCTACACCTGCCACCCGGCTCACATCCTCGTGGCCGAGCACGCGCAGCCGATCGTGAACGACGTCGGGTTCCCCAAGAGCTACTTCCTCGACCGGCCGGACGAGGGGTTCATCCTCGAGACGTGCATGTACTTCCCGTTCATCACGGCCAAGAACCTCACGGGGTTCGGCGCCGACCACCAGCGGTTCCTCGACGCCTTCCCGCGGCTCCAGATGATCCTCGTGATGGCGCACGACCGTCCGGTGCCCGGCAACCGGATCACGATCGACACCGCGGGCCGTCCGGTCGTCCACTACACCTTCACCCCGGCGGTCCGGGAGGCGCTCGTGCGTGCAACGCGGCTCTCGGCGCGTATCTTCTTCGGTGCGGGCGCGGTGCGCGTGCACGCCCCGTCGGCCGACCCGCCGCTCCTCACGCGCGACGACCTGCCCCACCTCGACACCCGCGTGCACGCCCGCCACTTCCTCACGCACCGCATCTCCGTCTCGTCGGCCCACATGATGGGGGGCTGCGGCATGGGCGCCGACGCGCGCACGTCGGTGACGGATGCGTGGGGGCGCGCGCACGGGCTGCCATGGCTCCGCGTCGCCGACTCGGCCCTCTTTCCCGATTCGTCGGACGTGAACCCGTACCTGACCGTGATGGCGCTGGCCGATCGTGCGGCCGAGGCGCTCACCGCCGACCTCGGCGCGCTGCGCGCGGGGGCGGACGCATGAGCGCGGGCCGCGATCACGGAGGAGTGCCCATGAACCTCGCCGACCTTCGCCAGGAATACGCGCGCGCCTCGTTCTCCGAGGCGGACGCGCACCCGGACCCGCTCGTGCAGTTCGCCACCTGGTTCCAGGAGGCGCAGGCCGCCGACGTCCGCGAGCCGAACGCGATGGCGCTCGGCACGACGACGCCGGCCGGCCAGCCGTCGGTGCGCATCGTGCTGCTCAAGGACGTCGGCCCCGAGGGGTTCGCGTTCTACACCGACTACCGGAGCCGCCAGGCGCACGAGCTGGAGACGACGCGACAGGCGGCGCTCTGCTTCTTCTGGGCCGAACTCGAGCGGCAGGTGCGCGTGGTGGGTCACGTGGCGCGGATCTCGAGCGAGGAGAGCGCCCGCTACTTCCGGACGCGGCCGCTGGGCTCGCGCATCGGCGCGCACGCGTCGCACCAGTCGGCGCCGCTGCCGTCGCGCGACGCGCTCGAGCAGCGCGTGCGCGAGATGACGGCGTCGCTCGGGGACGACCCGCCGCTTCCCGAGCACTGGGGCGGCTACCGCGTGGCGCCGCACGAGATCGAGTTCTGGCAGGGGCGCGCGAGCCGGCTGCACGACCGGGTGCAGTACCTGCGCGATTCGCACGGCGCCTGGACGCGCCACCGCCTGTCGCCGTGAGCGCGGCCTTGCATGCGGGGGTGACGGTGCGCGTGGCCGTGCCGGCCGACGCGGCCGCGCTCGCGGCGTTCGGCGCGCGCACGTTCGCGGCCACGTACGAACACGACAACGATCCGGCGCACACGGCGGCGCACCTCGCGCGCACCTTCACCCCCGAGCGGCAGCTCGCGGAGATCACGGATCCGGGGCGCGTGATGCTCCTGGCGGAGGTGGACGGGGAGCTGGCGTCGTACGCGCTCGTGCACGTGGACTCCCCCGCCCCCGTGACCGGCGTGACCGGGCGCGTGGGCGAGCTCGAGCGCATCTACGTGGACAGCCGCTGGCATGGGCGCGGGCTGGCCGACGCGATGATGGACGCGATCCTCGAGCACACGGCGCAGGCGGGAGTCGAGGCGCTCTGGCTCGCGGTCTGGGAGAAGAACGCGCGCGCGATCCGCTTCTACGAACGGCGCGGCTTCCGCGAGGCGGGCACGACCGTGTTCATGTACGGCAACGACCCGCAGAACGACCGGGTGATGGTGCGCCACGTGCGCGACCGCCGCGGCCCGGCGCCGAACGCACCGGCCAAGGTCGCGCGCCCCGTGCTCACGGTGCGCCTGCAGCGCGGGCGCGACGGGCGCGACCTGCTCGTGTGCGTGCGCGCCGACGGCACGACGAGCTGGGTGCGGCGCCCGCACGGGATGCCGCGGCGCGACCGCGCGCTGCTCGCGCTCGAGGGGACGCTCGCGCTCCAGGGCGGCGTGTTCGCGCAGGTGGCGGCGGGGGCGGAGCTGCTCGAGCTGCTGCGCCCGGAGCGCGCCGACGACGCCGGCCCGCTGGGATGGTCGCTCCGCTTCGCGGGGCTGCTCGACGCCGAGGCGGTGGCGCCGCGCAAGGCGGGGCTCGCGATGGTGGAGGCGGCGGTGCGCGGGCCGCACGCCGACGTGCTGGCGCTCGACGACGCGATGCTCACGCGCGTGCGCGCGGCGGCGATGGCGATCGAGGCGGCGTGGCATCCGCTGCCCGCCGACACCGCGCTCGAGTTCGCGTTCGCGCCGGGGGTGCCGGACGGACTCGGCGCACCGCTGATACGGCGCGCGACCGGCGCGCCCTGACGTCAAGCGTGCGCCGCCTCACCATGGGCGGCGCGCTTGCGGCAAACCCCCGACACGCCGCGCGCGCCGCGTGAGGATGTCCGCCTTTCACGTGACAGCGCGCGTGCACGGTGCGCACTACCGTGCACCATGCGCGTCGGCAACGACGCCGGCGCGCGTTGCTCGTGCGAGGTTCCCGTGTACCTGCTCGTCGCGCTCGTCCTGGTCACCGCTTCCGACACGACGCTGCGTCCGCGCGCCGACGCGGCGGTTCACGCCGCCACCGACACGGTGCGCACGGCCGACACGACCGGACGCGTTCGCGCCGACACGCTGCGTCGCGACACCACGCGCGTCGCCGAGCCCGCCGCGACGCCCACGCTCGCGCAGGCCGAGGCCCGCGCGCAGGCGGCCGACACGCTGCCCGTGCGGCGGCGGCGCTTGGTGGTGGAGTACAGCGACGCCTACGGCACGCGGCTCACGTGGCACCGGTGGCTCTCGTACCCGATCGTGCCGCTGTTCGCGGCCCAGTACTACTTCGGCGAACAGCTGATGGCCGACCAGCGGGGCGCGTCGGACCTGACCAAGGTGGCGCACCGCTCGATCGCGACGATGACGGCCGGGATCTACACGGCGAACACGGTGACCGGCCTCATGAACCTCTGGGAAGGACGCCACGATCCGTCGCAGCGGCTCAAGAAGTGGGTGCACGCGGCGCTGTTCGTGACCGCCGACGCGGGGTTCGTGTACGGCGCCACGCTCGCGCAGCGCGCGCAGGTCGAGGGGCAGGACGCGCGCGAGCTGCACCGCACGGTGGAACTCACGTCGATCGGCATCTCCGTCGCGAGCTGGGCGATGATGCTGCTCTGGAAGGACTGACGCCAGGAGGATGACCATGCATGCTGCTCCACCCGACGGCCACGACGCGGCCGACCACGATTGCGTGTTCACGCGCGAACGCGATCCCGAGCGTCGCGCCTTTCTCCGCGGCGCCGGCGCGGCGCTCGGCGCGCTCGCGATCCTCGGACTCGACGCCGAGGCGGCGATGGCGATCCCGGTGCGGCTCGCGCGCGGGACGCGGGGGGCGCGCGGAACGGTGCGCTACCCGGTGCCCGCCGGCGACAGCGTGACCTTCGACGAGGCGAACGCGCTCATCCTCGTGCGGCGTGGCGCGAACGTGTGGGCGTTCGTGGCCACCTGTCCGCACAAGGAGGTCGTCAAGCTGCGGTGGATGAAGGGCGACGACCGGTTCCAGTGCCCGAAGCACGAGTCCAAGTACCAGCCGGACGGCGCGTTCATCGAGGGAAAGGCGACGCGCAACATGGACCGGCTGCCGATCCGGAAGGAGGGGGCCGAGCTCGTGGTCGATCCCGACACCGTGATCCCGAGCGACAGCCATGCCGCGGCGTGGGCCGCCGCGGTCGTCACCGTCTGACGGGAGGAGCCCATGACCGAGCACCACGCGCACGACGACGCCCCGCACGCCTGCCAGGCCCGGTGCCCGATTGGCGAGGCGGTGAGCCGCCGGCTCTTCATGGAACGCTCGGCGATTGCCGCGCTGGGCGCGATGATGGCCGCGTGCGGTGACGGCGTGTTCGGCGTCCAGCCGCTGCCGTTCATCGCGCTGCCATCGGGCACGTCGTTCCAGATCAACGTGGGCGACTACCCGGCGCTCGCCGCCGTGGGCGGGATCGCGACGGTGAGCGTGCAGGGGTTCCCGATCGCGGTGGGGCACACGGGCAACGGCGCGTTCGCGATCTGGAGCATGGTGTGCCCGCACCAGTCGCACCAGGTGGATCCGGTGGCGGGCGGGTTCAAGTGCACGGGCCATGGCGCGACGTGGAACCCGAACGGCGTGTGGACGGGCGGGCAGAGCACGGGGAACCTGACGCTCATTCCGTCCACGTACGACCCGGCGACCAACATCATCTCGGTCAACGCCGACGCGGCGCCCGCGGTGCAGCAGGACTTCACGATCGACCTGACGGTGCACCCCAGGCTCGCGAACGTGGGCGGGTGGGAGGCGTTCACGCGGGTGATTCCCGGCACCAACTCGGTGACGACGCGGATCATCGTGTACAACACGCCGCTCCACGGCTACGTCGCGTACGGCGCGGCGTGCGGGCACATGGGCAAGTACCTCACCTTCAACACGCAGCTCGGGCACTGGAAGTGCGACGAGCACCACGCGGAGTTCGACGTCTACGGGCAGAAGCTCAAGGATGCCGACGAGCATCCCGAGGTGCCGACGGCCGCGAGCCTGGTGCTGCTCGAGGTGACGAACGTGAACGCGACGACGCTGCGCGTGCGGGGGAACTCGCCGCCGCAGGGGACGAACTTCGGGTGAGCGGGAGGCGCGCCGCCTGATCGGGACGGGCCCCGCACGATCGCCGTGCGGGGCCCGTCCCCGTTCAGGCGCTGGCCTTCTCTCCCCCGCCCCGCCCCGCGCGC
>JACQES010000220.1 GCA_016200495.1 Gemmatimonadota bacterium | reverse complement strand
CGTACGCGCAGCTCATCAGCATGCTGCCGATCTCGCTCTTCGGCGCGTCGGTGTCGGCGGCCGAGCTGCCGGCGATGTCGAGCGAGCTCGGCGCCGACGACGAGGTGGCGCGCAAGCTGCGCGAGCGGCTCGACGGCGCGCTGAGGCGCGTGGCGTTCCTCGTGATCCCGTCGGCGGTGGCGTTCGTGGGGCTCGGCGACTTCCTCGTGGGCGCGATCTACCAGGGCGGCAAGTTCATGGCGGCCGACACGCTCTGGGTCTGGGGAATCCTCGCGGGGTCGTCGGCGGGGCTGCTCGCGAGCGTGTTCGGGCGGCTGTACGCGAGCGCGTTCTACGCACTGCGCGACACGCAGACGCCGATGCGGATCGCGATCCTGCGCGTCGTGCTGTCGATCGTGCTGGGCGCGGGCCTCGCGCTCTTCGGGCCGCAGCTGTTCGGCGTGGACGTGCGCTGGGGGGTGGCCGGTCTCACGCTGGGCTCGGGACTCGGCGGCTGGATCGAGTACGGCCTGCTGCGCGCCGCGTTGCGCCGGCGCATCGGCCCGGTGGGCACGCCGCGGCCGTTCCTGGCCACGCTGTGGGGACTGGCGATCGTCAGCGCCGTGGCGGGCGGGGTGCTGCGCTTCGCCTCGGGCACCGTGCCGGCGCTCGTGGTGTCGCTCGCGGGGCTGCTGGTGTACGCCGTGACGTACGTGGCGCTCGCGCGCGTGGCGGGGGTGCGCGAGGTCGCGGCGGTCCTCGCGCGGCTGCCGGGGCGACGGGCGCGGTAGGGCGGCAGGGCGCGACGGTGCGCTCGCGCGCCCGCTAACTTTCGGGGGTCGTGGCCACGCTCCCCGAGTCTCCCGACGCGCTGGCGCTCAAGGTCGCCCAGCTGCCCGAATCCCCCGGCGTCTACCTCTGGAAGGATGCCGAGGGGACGGTGCTGTACGTCGGCAAGGCGAAGCGGCTCCGCGCGCGCGTGCGGTCGTACCTGTCGTCCGACGCCACCACGCCCTCCAAGACGCGCCGCCTGATGCTGGCCGTGCGCGACCTCGACACGATCGTCGTCGCGACGGAGTCCGAGGCGCTGGTGCTCGAGGCCAACCTCATCAAGGAGCACAAGCCGCGCTACAACATCCTGCTCCGCGACGACAAGTCGTATCCGTTCATCAAGGTCACGGCGCAGGAGCCGTTCCCGCGCGTGTTCGTGACGCGGCGGGTCCTCGACGACGGCGCGCGGTACTTCGGGCCCTACACCGACGTGGGCGCGATGCGCCATGCGCTCAACGTGGTGAAGCGGCTCTACACGGTGCGGTCCTGCTCGTGGGACCTCATGCGCGAGGCGCCCGAGCGCGCCTGCCTCGACTGGCACATCGGGCGGTGCAAGGCGCCGTGCGTGGGGCTCCAGACGCAGGCGGACTACGGCGCGATGATCGCCGAGGTGCTGCTCTTCCTCGACGGCCGCACCGGCGACGTGGTGCGCCTCGTGCGCGAGCGCATGCTGCAGGCCTCGGAGGCGCTCGACTTCGAGCGCGCGGCCGAGCTGCGCGACGCGCTCAAGCACCTCGACAAGATGGAGGAGCCCGTGGCGATCGCGGCCACCGATGGCGGCGACCGCGACGTGATCGGCTACGCCCGCGACGGCGACGACGCCTGCGTGGCGGTGCTGCGCATCCGCGACGGGAAGCTGCTCGCCCGCGACCACCGGCTGCTCGCCAACGTCGAGGACGAGGCCGACGGCGACGTGCTGGGCGCCTACCTCGCGGGCGCGTGGCCCGCGGCGGAGGAGCGGGCGAGCGAGCTGCTGGTGCCGTTCGAGTTCGCCGACCGCGAGTTGCTGCAGGCCGCGGTGCCCGGGCTCCGCATCCTTGCGCCGCAGCGCGGCTCCAAGCGCGAGATGCTCGAGCTCGCCGACCGGAACGCGCGGCACCTGCTCGAGGAGTTCAAGCTCGCGGCCGACGAGGCCGACGAGCGCGCCGCCGACCCGGTGTACGAGCTGCAGCGCGAGCTCGGGTTGCAGACGGTGCCGCGCGCCATCACCTGCTTCGACATCTCGCACGCGCAGGGGACCGACACGGTGGCGAGCGCGGTGTGGTTCGAGAACGGGCGGCCGCGCCGGAGCGAGTACCGCAAGTTCAAGGTCAAGACGGTCGAGGGGATCGACGACTTCGCGAGCATGCGCGAGGTGGTGGGGCGCTACGTGGCGCGGCGGCAGGAGGAGGGGCGGCCGCTGCCGGACCTCATCCTCATCGACGGCGGCAAGGGCCAGCTGGGCGCCGCGCATGATGCGCTCGTGAGCGCGGGGCTGGGCGCGATGCCGCTCATCTCCCTCGCCAAGCGCGACGAGCTGGTGTTCATGCTCGGCCGCGCTGAGGGGGTGCAGCTCTCGCGGCGCTCACGCGCGCTCCGCATGCTGCAGCAGGCGCGCGACGAGGCGCACCGGTTCGCGATCACCTTCCAGCGGCAGCAGCGCACGAAGCGCACGGTCACCTCGGCGCTGCTCGACATCCCCGGGATCGGCCCCACCAAGCGGCGGTCGCTGCTGCACAAGTTCGGCTCGATCGACGCCGTGCGCGCCGCGACGCCTGAGGCGATCGCCGAGCTGCCGGGGTTCAGCGTGGCCGGGGCGCGTCGGCTGCTCGAGGCGCTGGCGGCGAGCGCGCCGACGCGCGCGGATGGACCGGCCCAAGCGATGCATGCCGACGCGACAACGACGGGCGTCGACGCACAAGCCGTCGTCGCGGCCGATCCGGGCGCGTCGTCACCCGACGCCAGCGCGTCGGCCGCCACCCCGGCAGGACGCCGCGACGCCCCCTCCGCCGCGACGGTCCCTCCGCGAGATTTGTTGGCGCCCGATGCGCCGCCGCTCGCGACGGGCGATGCGGCGCCCCCGGCCTCTCCCCGACCAACGCCATGAGCACCTGGACGCTCCACTGCTCGAACTGCGAGTACACCGCGCCGGGCGACCGGCTCGCCTCGCTCTGCCCCAACTGCTCGCAGCCCCTCGTGGTGCGCCTCACGTCCGCGCCGCCCAAGCGCGACGGGCTCAAGTCGTCGTGGAGCCTCTGGCGCTACGCCGACGCGATGCCGCTGGCCGAGGGCGAGAAGCCGGTGACGCTCGGCGAAGGGATGACGCCGATGCTCGACGTCCCCGCGCTGGCCAAGTCGGTCGGCGTGCGGCGGCTGTGGGTGAAGGACGAGGGGGTGAACCCCACCGGCAGCTTCAAGGCGCGCGGCATGGCCGCGGCGGTGACGCGTGCCAAGGCGCTGGGCGTGAAGGGGCTCGTGGTCCCCACGGCGGGGAACGCCGGCGCCGCGCTCGCGGCCTACGCGGCCGCGGCACAGGTGCCCGTGCGCATCTGGGCGCCTGCCACCACGCCGCCCCCCATCCTCAACACGGTGCGCGCCATGGGCGCCGACCTCGTGCTCGTGGATGGACACATCGGCGACGCGGGCAAGGCCGCGATGCAGTTCGCGAAGGACGAAGGCTGGTTCAACATCGCCACCGTGCGCGAGCCGTACCGCGTCGAGGGGATGAAGACGATGGGATTAGAGGTGGCCGAGCAGCTGGGGTGGCGGCTGCCCGACGTCATCGTGTACCCGACCGGCGGTGGCGAAGGCACGATCGGGATCTGGAAGGCGATCGACGAGATGATCGGCTGGGGCTGGCTCCCGGTCGGCACGCGCCGGCCGAAGATGGTGATCGCGCAGGCCGAAGGATGCGCGCCGCTCGTGCGCGCGTTCGCGGCGGGGCAGGACCATGCGACCGCCTGGGAGGGACCGGTCACGTACGCGGCGGGACTGCGCGTACCGGGCCCGCTGGGCGACCGCCTCGTGCTGCGCACGTTGCGCCAGAGCGAGGGCGCGGCCGCGACGGCGAACGAGGAGCAGATGAAGGCCGCGACGTTCGAGCTCGCGTCGTCGTCGGGGATCGACGCCGCGCCGGAGGGCGGCTGTGCGCTGCACGTGACGCGCGCCCTCGTGAAGGGTGGCGTGATCGCGCCCGACGCGGAGGTGGTGGTGTTCAACACGGGGAGCGGCTCGAGCTACCGCTGGTAGGCGCGCGCCGGCGGGTGCGCGGAGGGTGCGCGTGATCCGGGCGCGTGCGCGGAAGGTGCGCATGATCCCGGCGCGTGCGCGGAGGGTGCGCATGATCCCGGCGCGTGCGCGGAGGGTACGAATGATTCCGGCGCGGGCGGGGTAGCCGTCGCTCCACGCGGACATGCGGCCGCGCTGTGGGGGTTCCGCTGACGCGTGCTCGCTGCGACACGTTGTCCCGCCTGCCGGGGGCGACGAGATTCCACGGGACGCGCCCGCACGTCCACGCGCGTCCGCGGCCACTCCCGGATTCTCCGATGCCGTCCCGTAGCCTGCCCGTGCACGCGGCCGACGTCGCCGTTCGTTCAGCGACGCACATGCCGGCCATGCTCGCGTATTGGGACGAGCAGGAGCGCTGCCGGTACGCGAACGATGCGTACCTCGCCTGGTTCCGCCGCACCCCGGAGGAGATGGACGGGGTCACGCTCCGCGAGTTGCTCGGCCCGCTGTATGCGCTCAACGAGCGCCACATCAAGGGCGCGCTGCGCGGGGAACCCCAGGAGTTCGAGCGACGCATCCCGATCGCCGACGGCACGGTGCGCGATTCGCTCGCGACCTACACCCCGGACGTCGTGGATGGCGTGGTGCGCGGCTTCGTGGCGCACGTGGTGGACGTGACGGAGGTGAAGGCGCGCCTCAACCGGCTGCGCGAGGCCGAGGCGGTGGAGCGCGTGGAGCGGGCGACGCAGGCCCACACGGCGCGCCTGCAGTGGCTGATGGCGAACGTCCGCGTGGGGATCCTCGTGCAGGGGCGCCGGTCGGAGGTGCTCGCGTGCAACCCGGCCGCCTACGACCTGCTCGGGCTCACCGAGGCGCAGCTGATGGGGGCGAGCTCTCTCGACCCGAGCTGGAACGTGATTCACGAGGACGGGACCCCGTTTCCTGGCGAGACACATCCGGTGCCGGTGGCGCTCGCGACGGGTCGCCCCGTGCACGACGTCGTCATGGGCGTGTGGCGGCCGAAGCACCGGGATCGCGTCTGGCTGCTCGTGAACGCGGATCCGCAGGTGACGGACGCCGGCGAGGCGACCGAGGTGATCTGCACCTTCGTGGACATCACGGAGCGGCGGCAGATCGAGCGCGACCTGCGCGAGGCGCGCACGCGGCTCGACCAGGCGATCCAGGCCGGTCACGTCGGGCTGTGGGACCTCGACGTCGCCACGCACCGGCTGCACGTGTCGGCCGAGGCCAAGCGAAGCCTCGGGTTCGCGGAGGACGAGATCGGCGACTCGTTGCGCGTGTGGATGGAGCGCGTGCACCCCGACGACCTCGCGCGCGTGCGGCACGACCTTCGCGCCTGGCTCCGCGGGGAGCTGGTGGACTACGAGTTCGCGCACCGCGTGCGACACCGCGACGGGTCGTGGCGGCACCTGCTGGTGCGCGGGTCGCGGCGCGTGGACACCGACGGTCGCGCGACGCGCCTCGAAGGGGCGACCGTGGACGTGACCGAGCGCGTGGAGCTCGAGGCGCGGCTGCTGCGCTCGCAGAAGCTGGAGAGCATCGGGCGGCTGGCCGGTGGCGTCGCGCATGACTTCAACAACCTGCTCACGGTGATCATGGCCGCGGCCGAAGGGGCGCTGCACGCCGAGCGGACGGGCGGCTCGGTCCAGGGCGACCTCGAGGAAATCGTGCGGACGAGCGAGCGCGCCGCGGCGCTCACGCACCAGTTGCTGGCCTTCAGCCGTCGGCAGGTGCTGACGCCGGCGCCGGTGGACCTCAACGACCTGATGCGCGGGATGACGGGGATGCTGCGCCGGCTGGTGCCCGAGAGCGTCGAGATGCGCTGGATGCTCGCGCGGGGGGCCGCCTTCGTCATGGCCGATCGCGCGCAGGTGGAGCAGGTGGTGATGAACCTCGTCGTGAACGCCGTCGAGGCGATGCCGGACGGCGGGCACCTGACGATCGGCACGGAGATCGCGCTCCGCGAGGGTGGCCCCGACGCGCGGCGGGGGGCGCGCGTGCTGCTCCGCGTCTCCGACACCGGTGCGGGATTCGACGAGGCCACGCGACAGCGGATCTTCGAGCCCTTCTTCACCACGAAGGCGCTCGGGCAGAACAGCGGGCTCGGTCTCGCGACCGTCTACGGCGTCGTGAAGCAGAGCGGCGGCGACATCGAGGTCGAGAGCACGCCGGGCCAGGGCACCACGTTCACCGTCACGCTGCCCCAGGTGGCGGCGCCAGCCGAAGGGGCCGCGCGTCCGGAGGCGCCCGGGCCCTCGGGCTCGGAGACCGTGCTGGTCGTGGAGGACGAGGAGGCGGTGCGCCGCCTGCTGGTGCGGCTGCTGCGCGACGCGGGATACGAGACGCACGCGGCTGCACATGGCGCGGAAGCCCTCGAGTTCCTCGCCGAACACCCGGCGTCGGTGCACCTGCTGGTGACCGACATGGTCATGCCGGGCATGGACGGGCGCGAACTGGCGACGCGCGCTCGGTCGATGCGTCCCGATCTTGGCGTGCTGTTCACGTCCGGGTACACCACCGATCCCGCGATGAGCGCGCGGGTCGTGGGCGCGGGCGACGCCTTCCTCAGGAAGCCGTACTCGCGACGCGAGATGCTGCACGCCGTGCGCCGCGTGCTCGATGCCTCGCGCTCGGGGACCTGACGCTCGAACGCACGATCGACCGATCGACTCGGCTGCGGGGGAAGCAGGCCACAAGTCGTTGCCGCACATTGACTTCTGTTGCTTCGCCTGTCAGATTGGTTGAATGGTCACGGTCGCGCGCGTTCACCCCGAGAGTATCGCCCAGGAGCTCGGCGTCACCCGCGGAACGGCGCTCCTCCGGATCAACGGTCGCGAGCTCGAGGACTTCCTCGACTGGGAGTTCCTGAGCGTGGACGCGCCCCTCCTGATCGAGGCGAAACTGCCCGACGGCGAGCTCGTCGAGTACGAGCTGGAGGACGGCCTGGAAGGGGAGCCGTTCGGCATCGAGCTCGAGCCTCCGACCATCCGGCGGTGCGCCAACCGGTGCGAGTTCTGCTTCATCGAGGGGCTACCCAAGGGACTCCGCCGGCCGCTGTACGTCCGCGACGACGACTATCGGCTCTCGTTCGCGTACGGCAACTTCGCGACGCTGTCGAACCTGAAGGAGAAGGACATCGCGCGGATCCTCGAATACCGCCTGAGCCCGCTGTACGTGAGCGTGCACGCGACGCCGTGGGAGGCGCGCAAGGTGCTGCTCAACAACCCGCGCGTGCCCAACATCGTGGACCAGCTCACGCGGCTCGCCGCGGGGGGCATCCAGTTCCACGGGCAGATGGTGGTGGTGCCGGGGCTCAACGACGGCGCGGTGCTCGAGCAGTCGCTCACCGACCTCTGGAACCTGGGCGACGCGGTGCTCTCGGTCGCGCTCGTGCCGGTCGGCGTGACGCAGTTCTCGCACCTCTACAGCGGCAAGCCGATGGACGCGGCGAACACGCAGGCGCTGCTCGCCGTGGTCGAGCGGTGGGCCGAGCGCGCGCTGCGCGAGCGCGACGACCGCTGGGTGTACGGCTCCGACGAGCTCTACCTGCTCGCTGGGCGCGAACTGCCCGGGCCCGAGCACTATGGCGACTACGCGCAGATCGAGAACGGCGTGGGCGCGGTGACGCGGCTGCGCGAGCGCCTCGCCGCGGGGCTCGACCAGCTGGGTCGCCTCGACGGACGGCGCATCGGCGTGGTGACCGGCACCTCGATGGCGCCGCTCATGCCGTCGCTGCTCGCTCAGCTCACGGCGCGCACGGGCGCGCGGTTCGAGCTGATCCCGACCGAGAACTCGCTGTTCGGGCCGACGGTGACGACGGCCGGGCTCCTGGTGGGCGCGGACATCACGCGCGCGCTCGCGGGTCGGGCCGACCTCGACCTCGCCCTCATTCCCGCCGAGTCGATCAACGACGACGGCCTCTTCCTCGACGAGGCGCGGTTCGTCGCGGTGCGCGAAGCGCTCCCGATGCCGGTGTATCCCTCGTACGACTTCGTGGACGTCCTGGCCGCGGAAGCGGCGCCGGTGGCCGCATGAGCATTCCCGTGGTGGCCCTGGTCGGCCGGCCGAACGTCGGCAAGTCCGCCCTCTTCAATCGCATCGTCGGGCAGGGGAGCGCGATCGTCTCCGACGAAGCCGGCACCACACGCGACCGGCACTTCGCCCGCGCCGACTGGAACGGCCGCGACTTCTGGCTCGTGGACACGGGCGGGATCGTCGAGGACGCGCAGGGGGTGATGGACAAGGAGATCCGCCGGCAGGTGGAGGTGGCGATCGGCGAGGCCGACGTCCTCTGCTTCATCGTCGACGCGATCGCCGGCCTCCACCCGAGCGACCGGCGCGTGCTCGAGCTGCTGCGCCAGTCGCGGAAGCCGTTCCTGCTCGTGGCCAACAAGGCCGACGATCCGCGGGCGACCGACTTCTACGAGTTCTACGAGCTGGGCGCGGGCGACCCGATCCCCGTCTCGGCCACCAACGGCAAGGGCTCCGGCGACTTCCTCGACACGCTCGTCGAGGCGTTGCCGCCGGGCGGGGGCAACGCCCCCGAGGCGCTGCGGATCGCGATCGTCGGGCGCCCGAACGTGGGGAAGTCGAGCTTCGTGAACCGGCTGGTCGGCGAGAACCGCCTTGTGGTCTCCGACGAGGCCGGCACGACGCGCGACGCGATCGACACGCCGTTCCGCTACCACGAGCGGGACTTCATCCTCGTGGACACCGCGGGCCTGCGGCGCCAGTCCAAGATCGACGACGGGATCGAGTTCTACTCCTCGCTGCGCACGCGGCGCGCCATCGAGCAGTCGGACCTCTGCATCCTCATGATCGACGCGCAGGAGGAGGAGATTCACCACCAGGACCTGAAGATCGCCTCGATGGCCTGGGACGCGGGGAAGGGGCTCATCCTCGTCGTCAACAAGTGGGACTTGAAGGAGAAGGACGACAAGACATCGGCCAGGTTCCAGAAGAAGGTCAACGAGAAGGCGCCGTTCACGAAGTGGGTGCCGTTCCTGTTCGCGTCGGCGCTCACGGGCCAGCGCGTGAGCAAGGTGCTCGACCTCGTGCTCGAGGTCGAGTCGGAGCGGAACAAGCGCGTCTCCACGTCGCAGGTGAACGACGCGCTCGAGCGGATCGTCGGGCGGCGCCAGCCGCCGCAGGCGGCCGGACGCGAGGTGCGGCTCCTGTACGCCACGCAGGTCGAGACGGCCCCGCCGACGATCGCCGTCTTCGGCAGCGCGCCCGACGCGGTCGAGGATCACTACGTGCGCTACCTCCACAACTCGTTCCGCGAGGAGTGGGGATTCATCGGCAACCCGCTGCGCGTGATCATGCGCCGCGCCGGCAAGGCGCCCCGTCCGTGAAGATCCCCCTCGACACGAGTCCGTGGGTCATGCTGGCCCTCGCCTACCTGATGGGCTCGTTCCCGTCGGCCTACCTGGCGGGCAAGGCGAAGGGGATCGACCTGCGGACGGTCGGGTCGGGGAACCTGGGGGCCACTAACGTGCTCCGTACGCTCGGCTGGGGATGGGCCGCGCCGGTCTTCATCGCCGACGCGCTCAAGGGGGCGATTCCGGCCGGCGTGCTGCCCCTGCTCATCGAGACGGAGCACGCCGAGTGGTGGGCGGTCGCCTATGGTGCCGCCGCCATCGCCGGGCACGCGAAGCCGATCTTCCTGCTCTTCCGCGGCGGCGGAAAGGGCGTCGCGACGAGCGCGGGCGTCTTCCTCGCGCTGGCGCCCGTGGCCGCGATGATCGGGCTCCTGGCGTTCGGGCTCGTGGTCTTCGCGTCGGGCTACGTCTCGCTCGGCTCGCTGGCCGGCGCGCTCGCGCTGCCGATCGCGGTCGCGTTCACGCAGGGCATCGGGTCGCTCTTCTTCTGGCCGTCGGTCGCGATCGCGACGTTCGTCTTCTGGACGCATCGCGCGAACATCGGCCGGCTCCGCCGCGGCGAGGAGCCGAGCTTCAGGAAGAAGGGAGTGGCGGCGTGAGCGATCGCACACCGGCCCGCACGGGGGACGCGCCCGCATGAGCGGCACCGCGGTCATCGGTGGCGGCGCGTGGGGCACGGCGCTCGCGGACCACCTCGCGCGGCACGGGCACGCCACCACGCTCTGGGCGCGCGAGGGCGACGTGGTGGAGGCGGTCAACGCCGCCCACGAGAACCCCCGCTTCCTCCCGGGCATCGCGCTGGCGCCATCGCTGCGCGCCGAGGGCAGCGTCGCGAAGGCCGTCGCGGACGCGGGCGTCGTGGTGCTGGTGCCGCCGTCGCATGCGCTGCGGGCGGTGTCGCGGTCGCTGCGCCGCGAGCTGCGCGCCGGCGCGGTCCTCGCGGTGGCCACCAAGGGGATCGAGGCGGAGACGCTCGCCCTCATGACCGAGGTCGTCGCCTCGGAGCTGCCGGGCCATCCGATCGTCGCGCTGTCGGGGCCGAGCTTCGCGCTCGAAGTGGCGCGCCACCAGCCGACCGCGATCGTGGCCGCCAGCGACGACGCCGACGCGGCCGCGCGCGTCCAGCAGCTCCTCTCGTCGCGCTCGTTCCGCGTGTACGATGACGCGCCTGGGCGTCGCCCTTGGCGCGCAGCCGGCGACGTTCGCGGGCCTCGCCGGCATGGGCGACCTCGTGCTCACCTGCACCGGCTCGCTCTCGCGCAACCGCGCCGTCGGCATGGCGGTCGGCGGCGGGCAGACGCTCGAGCAGGCGCTCGCCGGCAAGGAGTCGGTGGCCGAAGGGGTGTACACGACGCGCAGCGCGCTCGCGCTCGCGGAGCGGCATCGCGTCGAGATGCCGATCGTGCGCACGGTGGCCCGCGTGCTGTTCGAGGGCTACCCGGCGCCGCAGGCCATCCCCGACCTGATGGGCCGCGAGCTGCGCACGGAGGTGGACGGATGAGCCGCGCGGAACCGGTGCAGGAGTTCTTCTCGATCGGCGAGGTGTGCGAGCTCACCGAGCTCAAGCCGCACGTGCTGCGTTACTGGGAAAGCCAGTTCCGCGTGCTCCACCCGGCCAAGAACCGCTCCGGCAACCGCGTGTACTCGCGCCGCGAGATCGAGCTCATCCTGCTGGTCAAGCACCTGCTGTACGTCGAGAAGTACACGATCGAGGGGGCGCGCCGGAAGATGGAGGAGCACCGCCGCTCGGGGGCGCTCAAGCCCGCGACCGGCGCGGCCCTCGAGGCGCAGGTGATCGCCTCGCTCGAACGGGAACTGACCGACATCCTCGCCGAGCTGGGCGGGACGCGCACGCGCTCCCGCGACGACAGCTGACCCCTTTCGCCCCGCCATGCGCTTCCTGATTTCCAACGACGACGGCATCCTCGCGCACGGGCTCGACGTGCTGGTGCGCGCGGCCGAGCCGCTCGGCGAGGTGACCGTCGTCGCGCCGGACCGCGAGCAGAGCGCGACGAGCCACGCGCTCACGCTCCACCATCCGGTACGTCCCGTGAAGCGGGGCGAGCGCCGCTGGCAGGTGGACGGCACGCCGACCGACTGCGTGCTGCTCGCGGTGGACGCGCTCATGAGCGAGAAGCCGGACTTCGTGCTCTCGGGCATCAACCATGGCCCGAACATGGGCGAGGACGTGCTGTACTCGGGTACCGTCGCCGCGGCCATGGAAGGCCTCGCCCTGGGCATTCCGAGCATCGCCTTCTCGTACGGCGGCCGCGTGCTGCGCTCCGACGACCTCCTCGAGACGCAGGTGGGCGCGGTGAGTGCGCTCCTCAAGCACCTCACGTCGCTGCCCGCCTTCCCGCCGCACACGTTGCTCAACGTGAACCTGCCCCCGGTGCGCGCCGAGAAAATCGCCGGCACCAAGCTCACGCGCCTCGGCGCGCGCGTCTTCTCCGACTCGATCCAGAAGATGAAGGATCCGTGGGGACGCGAGATCTTCTGGATCGGGGGCGGGCAGGCGAGCTGGACGGGGAGCGCGCCGGACTCGGACATCCGCGCGATCCAGGAGGACTTCATCTCGATCACGCCGCTCCACCTGGACCTCACGCACCACGGCATGCTGGCCGACGCGGAGCGGTGGTGGCAGGCCCCGTAGGATCGGAGCCGCAGTATCGCGGCGCGCGGCGGCGCCTCATCGAGGTGCTGCAGGCGGCGGGGATCCACGACGTCGCGGTCATCCGCGCGTTCGACCTCGTGCCGCGGCACCTGTTCGTGCCGACCGGCGTGCGGCACCGCGCCTACGAGGACTCGGCCCTCCCCATCGGCAACGGGCAGACGATCTCGCAGCCGAGCATTCACGCGACGTACCTGCAGGAACTCGGGCTCACGGGGCGCGAGCGGGTGCTCGAGATCGGCACCGGCTCGGGCTACCAGACGGTGCTGCTCTCGCACCTCGCTGACCAGGTCTTCTCGATCGAGCGGATCGGGGCGCTGATGGAGCCGGCGCGCGAGGCGATCCGGGCCTGCGGTGCGCGCAACATCTCGCTGCTGCAGGGCGACGGCACGCTCGGCTGGGCCGCGTACGCGCCGTACGACGCCATTCTCGTGTCGGCGGCCGCGCCCAAGGTGCCCGCGCCGCTGGTCGAGCAGTTGGCCGAAGGCGGACGGCTCCTCATCCCGCTCGGGGGACGCGACGAGCAGGTGCTGCAGGTGATCACCAAGCGCGGCGGCGCCACGGAGTCGCGCGCGCTCGGGCCCGTGCGGTTCGTGCCGCTGATCGGGGCGCACGGATGGCCGAGTTGAGCGCGGAGGAGGTGCGGCTCCGCATCGAGGGCCGCGTGCAGGGGGTCGGGTTCCGCTGGTTCGTGCGCGAGCGTGCCCGCCGCTGGGGCCTGGCGGGCTGGGTGCGCAACCTGCCCGACGGCGCCGTCGAGCTCGTGGCGCGCGGCGCCCCCCAGTCCATCGAGGGGCTGCGGGGCGACGTACGCCGAGGGCCCGAGGGCGCGTGGGTGACGGGCGTGATCGACCTGTCGACCGCGACCGACGAGCAGTATCCCGAACCGTTCAACATCCTGCGCTGAGGCGCGACACCCTCCATGCTGCCGCTCGCCGACCGCCTGCGCGCCACCGTGCGCGAGGTCCCCGACTTCCCCAAGCCGGGCATCCTGTTCAAGGACATCACGCCGGTGCTGGGACAGGCCGCGCTCTTCCGTGAGGCGACCGAGGCGATGGCGGCGCCGTGGCGCGGCGCGGGGGTGACGCACGTGGTGGCCATCGAGAGCCGCGGCTTCCTGTTCGGCGCGCCGATCGCGCAGGCCCTGGGCGCGGGGCTCGTGCCGGTGCGGAAGCCGGGCAAGCTGCCCGCGCGCACCGTGCGCGAGGACTACGCGCTCGAGTACGGGACCGACGCCCTCGAGATGCATGCCGACGCCCTCGCCAGCGGGCACCGCGTGTTGATTGTGGACGACGTGCTGGCGACCGGTGGCACGGCCGGCGCGGCCTCGGCGCTGGTCCGGCGCACCGGGGCGTCTGTCGCGGGCCTGTCGGTGTTCATCGACCTTCTGTTTCTCGGCGGGCCGACGCGCTTGCCCGCCATTAAGGTCTCGAGCGCGCTCACGTACGGGTGACAGCCGGCGGTCCGCGTGGCAAGTTTCGATTCCGCTTCCCACCCCGCGCCGACCGCCGTGCCGATGCCACGCACCCTCCTGCTCCTCGGGGCGACGCTCCTCCTCGCCAGCTGCGATTCGCAACCCGATCCGCGTGCCGCGAGCGCGCCGGCCAGTCCGGCGTCGCTCGCGGGTCGCTATGACCTCTGGATCTGCGCGACGGCCGAGTGTGGACCGGGCGCGACCTCGCCGGGGACGCGCGTCGGCCGGCTGGAACTCGTGAGCGAGCGTGCGCCGGTCCTCGGCACGGACAGCTCTGCGGCCTTTCATGGCTGCGCCGCGCTGGGCACGCTGGCCAAGCTCGATTCGGCCACCGCGCCGGTCGCCGTCCGGTGGAAGGCGGGCGACGTGGCCGGTCGCGTGGAGTTCACGATGGTGCAGAACGCGCGAGCCGAGTACGAGGTCTCGATGGATGACCTCGGGGGGCTGATGAAGGGCGAAGCGCGGTGGCGGCGCGACGGCATCATCTCCGACGAGGCGCCGGAGGTCGTCGTGGCGCGCCGCGCGACGGGCAACGCGGCCATGTCGTGCCCCGCGCCGGCGCCGGCGGC
>JACQES010000216.1 GCA_016200495.1 Gemmatimonadota bacterium | reverse complement strand
GTATCCGTCGTGCTCCTCGATCCCCGTCGCGATCGCGAAGATGTTCGGGTCGAAGATGATGTCCTCCGGCGGGAACCCTACCACGTCCACCAGCAGCCGGTAGGCGCGCGTGCAGATCGCCACCGTCCGCTCCACCGTGTCGGCCTGCCCCTGCTCGTCGAACGCCATCACGATCACCGCCGCGCCGTAGCGCCGCACCAGCCGCGCCTGGCGCAGGAACTCCGCCTCGCCCTCCTTGAGCGAGATCGAGTTCACGATCCCCTTGCCCTGCACGCACTGGAGTCCCGCCTCGATCACCGACCACTTGGACGAGTCCAGCACCACCGGCACCCGCGCGATCGCCGGCTCCGACGCCAGCAGGTAGAGGTAGCGCGTCATCGCCGCGGCCGAGTCGAGCATCCCCTCGTCCATGTTCACGTCGATCAGCTGCGCCCCCGCCTCCACCTGCTGCTTCGCCACCTCGAGCGCCGCGTCGTAGTCCCCCGCGAGGATCAGCTTCGCGAACTTGGCCGACCCCGTCACGTTGGTCCGCTCGCCGATGTTCACGAAGTTCGAGTCCGCCCCGATCGTCACCGGCTCGAGCCCCGAGAGCCGCAGCGTCGGCGCGATCACCGGCGGCACGCGCGGCGGAAGCCCCGCCACCACCCGCGCGATCGCCGCGATGTGGTCGGGCGTCGTGCCGCAGCACCCGCCCACGATGTTCACCAGCCCCGACGCCGCGAACTCGCCGAGCACGGTCGACGTGTAGTCCGGCGTCTCGTCGTAGCCGCCCATCTCGTTGGGCAGCCCCGCGTTCGGGTGCACCGTCACGTAGCACCCCGCCACCCGCGAGAGCTCCTGCACGTACGCGCGCAGGTCCTTGGCCCCGAGCGCGCAGTTGAGCCCGATCGTGAGCGGCCGCGCGTGCGCCACCGAGTTCCAGAACGCCTCCGTCACCTGCCCCGAGAGCGTGCGCCCGCTCGCGTCGGTGATCGTCCCCGAGATCATCACCGGCACGCGGTCGTTGCGCTCGTCGAACACCTTCTCCACCGCGAAGATCGCCGCCTTCGCGTTCAGCGTGTCGAAGATCGTCTCGATCAGCAGCAGGTCCGCGCCGCCGTCCAGCAGCCCGCGCGTCGCGTCCGCGTACGCCGTCACCAGCTCCGCGAACGTCACGTTGCGCGCCCCGGCGTCGTTCACGCTCGGGCTGATGCTCGCCGTGCGCGTCGTCGGCCCGAGCACCCCCGCCACCCACCGCGGCCGCGCCGGCTCGCGCGCCTCGAACGCGTCCGCCACCTCGCGCGCCAGCCGCGCCGACGCCTCCGACAGCTCCCGCGCCAGCCCCTCCATGCCGTAGTCGGCCATCGAGACCGCGTTCGACGAGAAGCTGTTCGTCTCGATCACGTCGGCGCCCGCGGCGAGGTACGCCGCGTGGATGTCGCGCACCACCGACGGGCGCGTCAGCACCAGCAGGTCGTTGTTGCCGCGCAGGTCCCGCGGCCACGCGGCGAACCGCGTGCCGCGGTACGCGGCCTCGTCCAGCCGGTAGCGCTGGATCATCGTCCCCATCGCGCCGTCGAGCACGAGGATCCGGGTGCGCAGCGCCTCGCCGATCTGCGCGTTCCGCGCGTCGCGCGCGAGCCGGCGCTCGGCGTCCGTTCGCGCCGGCAGCGCCGGCAGCGCGAAGGGTGCCGGCACCGGCAGCGCCTCGTCCGCCACCGCGTGCCCGTGCGCGGCGTGACTCATGCGCGACCCGCCTCGGCCGCCACCCTCGGGCGCAGCCCCAGCAGGTGGCAGATCGCGTACGTGAGGTCCGCGCGGTTGAGCGTGTAGAAGTGGAAGTCGCTCACCCCTTCGGCCACCAGCCCGTGCACCTGCTCGGCGGCCACCGTCGCGGCCACGAGCTTCCGCGTCTCCGGATCGTTCTCGAGCCCCTCGAACTTCCAGCCGAGTTCGGCCGGCACGCTCGCCCCGGCCTTCTTCGCGAACTTCACCATCGCCGCGAAGTTCGTCACCGGCATGATCCCCGGCAGGATCGGGATCGTGATCCCCGCCCGCGCCGCGCGCTCCTGGAAGCGGAGGTAGATCGCGTTGTCGAAGAAGAACTGGGTGATCGCCCGCGTCGCCCCCGCGTCCACCTTGCGCTTCAGGTTGTCGAGGTCCGCCGACAGCGACGGCGCCTGCGGGTGTCCCTCGGGGAAGCAGGCCACCGAGATCTCCCACGGGTGCCGCGCGCGGAGCCCCGCGATCAGGTCCGACGCGTACGCGTAGCCATTCGGGTGCGGCGTGTATGTCTCCTCGCCGGCGGGCGGGTCGCCGCGCAGCGCCACCAGCTGCCGCACCCCCGCGGCCCAGTAGTCGTCCGCCACCGCGGCCACTTCATCGCGCGTCGCCCCCACGCAGGTCAGGTGCGCCGCCGGCGCCAGCGACGTCTCCGTCAGGATCCGGTGCACCGTGCGGTGCGTGCGCTCGCGGGTGCTGCCGCCCGCTCCGTACGTCACGCACACGAACCACGGCGCGAGCGGCTCGAGCCGCTGGATGGCATGCCAGAGGTTCTCCTCCATCGCGGGGGAGCCGGGCGGAAAGAACTCGAACGAGACGCGGAACGGCCGGACGTCGGGACGGGCCATGGAGACGTGAGGGGAAAACAAAAGAGCCCGGGGCACGGAGCGCCGGGCTCGGCGCTTTAGCGGAGTTTTTTACGTGGCCGCAAGTTGCCGGTAAATCGCCACGAACAGCAGTTGTGCGTGCAATGTAGGGACTTTGGGCGCGTCCATCCACCCCCTGCGCCTCGCCTCGCCCCACCGCCTCCCCGCGTGGTCGAGCCACGATGCGGCCGCCACCGACGCGCGCCAGGCGCGCCTGCGGCGCTCAACGCACCACGAACCCCTCGAGCAGGCTCAGGATGAACCACGCCACGATCGGCGAGATGTCGAACGGTCCCATCGTCGGGAGCACCGACCGCAGTGGCGCGAGGAACGGTTCCGTGATCACGAACGACCAGCGCCACAGGGGACGCTCGGGCAGCCCGCCGACCCACGACGCGATCACGCGCCACAGGAGCGCGAAGCGCACCAGCGCGAACGCCCAGCGCACCACGAGCCCGAACAGCGCCGAACCGCCCGACGACATCGCGAACGCCAGCGTCGCGAGCTGGTCGCGCACGAACTCCAGCAGGCTCATCCCCACGATCCCGACCACCACCACCGCCACGAGCGTCCACCAGGGCGCCTGCGACGGCTGGCCGCCGGCGCGCACGATGCGCCGCTCGACCGGCAGCATCAGCGGCTCCACCGACGTGCGGAAGAAGCGCGCGATCGGGCTGAACGGCCCGATCTTGCGCGTGCGCACGAGCCAGTCCACGCCGCAGATCACCGCGAAACCCGCCGCACCGGCGAACACCACCGGCTGCAGGAGCTTGAGCACCGCGTCGAGGACGAGGACGGCCGAGTTCATGCGCGCGTCCTGACAGGCGCGGCCGGACGGCGCTCGGGCCTCGCCGGGGTGAAGGCGCTGGATGGCATGATAGTTGCGAAACTCACGGGTGCCCTCTTCGATCGGGACACCGAAAATGTACCTCGCGACCACGCACTACATAGCGATCGTGGACGTCAGCCCGGATCGATCGGGCAAGGTGCCACGCGAGGGGCTCGAGACCGCGTACCGCGCCTCCGCTGCGGGAGAAGTCCTCCTCCTGCTCGACGGACTCCAACCGGCCGACTGCGATCGAGTGCTCGACGCGCTCGTGCAGGATCGGTCGCTCGCCGCGCGCGGCATCCGCTACGCGGTCCTGGGCGACGAGCCGGGCCCGGTTCCCGGCCCCGAACTGGGGGCTCCGGCCTGCATTTCGTGGCATGAACTCGACGCCCTGCGCGAGGCCGGCACCCCCCGCCTGAGTGTCCACGACCTCGGACAGCTGAATCGCCTGACGGCCTGAGCCGTCAGGGCCGTCCGTCAGCGCCGGTTCGTCAGGGCTGACGC
>JACQES010000215.1 GCA_016200495.1 Gemmatimonadota bacterium | reverse complement strand
CTCGAGGTGCTGGACCGCACGACGACGCCGATGGGGGCCCGGCTGCTCCGGCAGTGGCTGCTGGCGCCGCTCCTCTCGCGCGCGGCGATCGACGCGCGCCTCGACGCGGTCGGGGCGCTGGTACACGACGCGCTCGCGCGCGAGGCCCTGCGAGCGGCACTGGACGGCGTGCGCGACGTGGAGCGCCTGGCGGGGAAGGCCGCGGCGGGGCGCGCGAACCCGCGCGAACTGCGGGCGCTGGGGGACTCGCTGGCGCGACTGCCGGCCGTGCAGGCCGCCCTCGTGCGGCTGGGCGATGCGGGCGCGCTGGGGCCGATCGCGACGGGATGGGATTCCTGCGAGGGCCTCGCCGCGCGGTTGACGTCGGCGCTGGTGGCGCGCCCGCCGGTGGCGGTGGGCGAGGAGGCCGAGACGATCGCGCCCGGCGTGGACGCGGAGCTCGACGCGCTGCGCTCGGCGCGGACCGGGGGCACGGACGCGATCGCGGCGATCCAGGCGGCGGAGCGGGCCCGCACGGGGATCCCGTCGCTCAAGGTCGGCTACAATCGCGTGTTCGGGTACTTCATCGAGGTGACGAACGCGAACCGGCACCTGGTGCCCGAGGACTACCAGCGGCGGCAGACGCTGACGGGGGCGGAGCGGTACGTGACGCCCGCGCTCAAGGCGCACGAGTCGCAGGTGTTCGACGCGACGGAGCGGATCGCGACGCGCGAGACGGCGCTGTTCGAGGGGCTGCGGCGCGAGGCGGGGGCGGCGATCGGGACGCTGCAGGGGGTGGCGCAGGCGGTGGCGGCGCTGGACGCGTTCGCGTCGCTGGCGGAGGTGGCGGTGGCGGAGGGGTACTGCCGGCCGGTGATGACGGACGCGTTCGCGCTGGCGATCACGGCGGGGCGGCACCCGGTGGTGGAGCGGATGATGGCGCGCGAGCGGTTCATCCCGAACGACGTGACGCTGACCCCGGACGCGCGGGTGATCGTGCTGACGGGGCCGAACATGGCCGGTAAAAGTACCATTCTGCGACAAATTGGCCTGCTCGTGCTGATGGCGCAGGCGGGGAGCTGGGTGCCGGCGACGGCGGCGACGGTGGGGATCTGCGACCGCGTGTTCACGCGGGTGGGGGCGAGCGACCAGCTGGCGCGCGGGCAGAGCACGTTCATGGTCGAGATGGCGGAGACGAGCGCGATCCTGCACGCGGCGACGGCGCGGAGCCTGATCCTCCTCGACGAGATCGGGCGCGGGACGAGCACGTACGACGGCGTCTCGATCGCGTGGAGCGTGACGGAGCACCTGCACGACGCGGTGGGGGCCAAGTGCGTGTTCGCGACGCACTACCACGAGCTGGTGCAGCTGGCCGACGAATTAGGAGCAGTTCGCAACTATACCGTGGCGGTCCGCGAGGCGGGCGACCAGGTGCTGTTCCTGCACCGGCTGGTGCCGGGCGGCGCGGACCGGAGCTACGGCATCGAGGTCGGCCGGCTGGCGGGGCTGCCCCCGGCGGTGATCGCGCGCGCCAAGCAGGTGCTGGCGCTGCTGGAGGGCGACACGCTGGTGCCGGCGCTGCAGGCGCAGGGGGCGCCGCGCCGGAAGCCGGCGCCGGCCGACCAGCTGGCGCTGTTCGCGAGCCCGCCCAACCCGGTCGTCGAGCGTCTCGCCGCGCTCGACGCCAACACGCTCACGCCGCTCGACGCGCTCCGGCTGCTGGACGAGCTCGCGCGCGCCGCCCGCGGGAGCGGCGGTTAGCTTTCCGGCCTCCCCACTTCCGCCCCACTCGCGCCATGCCGTCCGCGCCGCGCCACCTGACTCCCTACGACAGCGTCCTCGACACGATCGGGTGGACGCCGCTCATCAAGCTCTCGCGCGTGACGGCGGGGATCCGCACCCCGGTGTACGGCAAGGCCGACTTCTTCAATCCCGGCGGCTCGGTGAAGGACCGGATCGGGCTCCCGATCATCGAGGCGGCGGAGCGGAGCGGCGCGCTCAAGCCTGGGGGGACGATCGTCGAGGGGACGAGCGGCAACACCGGCGTCGGGCTCGCGCTCGCCGCGGCGCTGCGCGGCTACAGGTGCATCTTCACGATGCCGGACAAGATGTCGCAGGAGAAGGTGCGGCTGCTCAAGGCGTTCGGCGCCGAGGTGATCATCACGCCGACGGCGGTGCCGCCCGACCATCCGGACAACTACGTCATGATGGCGAAGCGGATCGCGAAGGAGACGCCCGGGGCGATCCTCGCGAACCAGTTCGACAACCAGGCCAACCCGGACGCGCACTACGCGACGACGGGGCCGGAGCTCTGGCAGCAGACGTCGGGGAAGATCACGCACTTCGTGGCGTCGGGCGGCACGGGCGGGACGATCAGCGGCACGGGGCGCTACCTCAAGGAGCAGAACCCGAAGGTGCGCATCATCGCCGCGGATCCCGTGGGCTCGATCCTCGCCGACATGTGGCGCACGAAGGGCAAGGAGCACGGCCCCGGCGCGCCGTACAAGGTCGAGGGGATCGGGCAGGACAAGGTGCCCCACACGCTCGACATGTCGGTGATCGACGACTACCGGCCGGTGAGCGACAAGGACGCGTTCACGATGGCGCGGCGGCTCACGCGCGAGGAGGGGCTCTTCGTCGGCGGCTCCGCGGGACTGATCGCGCACGCGGCGCTGCAGCTCGCGCGCGAGCTCGACGACCCGAACGCGCTGGTGGTGACGTTCCTGTGCGACACGGGGGAGCGCTACCTCTCGAAGCTGTTCAACGACGAGTGGATGCGCGAGAACCAGCTGCTCGACCCGGACCGCGCGACGCTCGAGCAGGTGCTCGGCACCAAGCGCGGCGACGTGCCCGCGCTGGTGAGCGTGCCGCCGACGTCCACGGTGCGGCAGGCGCTCAAGCTGATGGCGACGCACGACGTGTCGCAGGTGCCGGTGATGGACGGCACGACGTGCCTCGGCGCGGTG
>JACQES010000214.1 GCA_016200495.1 Gemmatimonadota bacterium | reverse complement strand
GCCGCGCTCGCCGACTCGGTGCGCGACATGCTGCGCGACGTCGTCGACGGCGGCACCGCCGAGGGCGCGGCGCTCACCGCGTTCGAGGTGGCGGGCAAGTCGGGCACGGCGCGCCGCGTCGAGCACGGGAAGTACGTGAGCGGTGCGTACACGGCCAGCTTCATCGGCCTCTTTCCCGCCGACAAGCCGCAGCTCGTGATCCTCGTCAAGCTCGACAACCCGCGCGACGGCTACTACGGCGGCAAGGTGGCCGCGCCCGTGTTCCGCCAGGTGGCGCAGGGCGCCATCGCGGCACGTGACTCGTCGCTCGACCTCGCGGAGCTGGCGGGGAGCCAGCGCCTCGCGAGCGCCGACACCGGCGCTGCGCGCCCGGGGGTAGGCGCCGCGCGCGAGACCGTCGCGCCTGCGGTCGCGAGCGGCACCGCGGCGGAGCGCGGCGACACCGGACTGATGCCGTTCGTGGTGCGCCTCGACGCGCCGCGCGAGGCGGTGGCGGCGGCCCCCGCCGCGCGCACGGTGCCCGACGTTCACGGCCTCCCGCTCCGGCGCGCCGTGCTTCTCTTGCACGAGGCCGGCTTCCGCGTGGCGATCGGCGACGGGCCGCCCGGCGCGACCGTGCCCGCCGCCGGGGCGCTCGTGCGCTCCGGCTCCCTCGTGCGCGTGAGCGCCTGGTAGCCGTCGGATGCGAAGCACGGCCGAGATTGCGGACGCCCTCCGCGCCGCGGGGCTGCTGACCGAGGCGTTCGGCGAGCCACCCGAGCGGCTCGCCGGCTTCGCGGACGATTCGCGCCGCGTGGTGCGGGGCGGCGCGTTCGTGGCCGTGCGCGGCTCGGGCGCCGACGGCCACGACTTCCTCGCCGCGGCCGAGAAGGCGGGGGCCGCGCTCGCGATCGTCGAGGACTGGTCGCGCACGGCGCTTCCCGTGCTCGTGGTCACCGACGCGCGGCGGGCGGCGGCCGTGGCCGCTGCGGCCTTCCACGGTTGGCCCGCGCGCCGCCTGACGATGGTCGGCGTGACGGGCACCAACGGCAAGACCACGACCGTCGGCATGCTGCGCCATCTCCTGGACGGCGCCGAGGGCGGGCACGCGGCCTCCATCGGCACGCTGGTCGTGCTGGTGGGCAGCGCCGGCACGCCGCTCGACGGCGGAGGCGGGCTCACCACGCCGGGGCCGGTCGAACTGCAGGCGGTGCTCGCCGAGCTGGTGGGGCGCGGCGTCACCTGCGTCGCCATGGAGGTCTCGAGCCACGCGCTCGACCAGCGGCGCGTGGACGGTGTGCAGTTCAACGCGGGGGTGTTCACCAACCTCACGCGCGATCACCTCGACTATCACGGCACGATGGAGGCGTACTTCGCCGCCAAGGCGCGCCTCGTGGACGCCGTGCGCAAGGACGGCACGGTGATCGTCAACGCCGACGACCTCGCCTGGGAGCAGCTGCCGCGCACGCGCGCGCAGCTCCGCTTCGCCCTCACCGACGAGGGGGCCGAGGTCCGTGGCGAGCAGGTGCGCTTCACGCCGCGCGGCAGCACGTGGACGCTGGTCGCGCACGCGGAGCGGGCCGCCGTCACCCTGCCGCTCATCGGTGACTTCAACGTCGCCAACGCCCTCGGTGCGGCGGCCACCGCCTACGCGCTCGGCCTCACCGTGCCCGAGATCGCCACGCGCCTCGGCACGCTGCCGCAGGTGCCCGGCCGCCTCGAGCTGCTGCGCGAGGCGCCGACGGTGCTGCGCGACTACGCGCACACCCCCGACGCCCTCGAGCGCGCGATCGCCGCGGTGCGTCCGTTCACGCCGGGGCGCCTCATCGTCGTGTTCGGCTGCGGCGGCGACCGCGACCGCGGCAAGCGTCCCGTGATGGGGCACATCGCGGCGACGCGCGCCGACCTCGCGATCGCCACGAGCGACAATCCGCGCACCGAGGATCCCGAGCGCATCCTCGACGAGATCGAGGCCGGGATGGGCGGCGTTCCCCACCGGCGCATCGAGGACCGTCGCGCGGCGATCGCGCTGGCGCTCGCCGAGGCCGGGACCGACGACGTCGTGCTCCTCGCCGGCAAGGGGCACGAGACCTACCAGATCCGCGGGACGGTCAAGGAGCCGTTCGACGAGAAGGTCGTCGTCGCGGAACTCTCGGCCGCGCGCTAGCGCGGCAGCGACCGCAGCGCGTCGTACACCTTGACCATCGCCAGCGTGTCGCGCTGGCAGTAGGTGAGGAGCGACGCGCGGAGGGCCGCGTGTTCGTGCCGCGGCAGCTTGCCGGCGTGCATGAGCGCGAACGCCGACGAGGCCGCGCCGCCGTCGCCGATCGCGAGGTCGCCGTAGTCGAGCGCGGGGTCCACCACCGGCAGCACCTTCTTGATCGAGGAACGGCCGTGGAAGTCGGGGTGCACCCATCCTTCGCGCACGACCGGCTCGAGGTCGAAGATCCGCGCCACCAGCGCCTCGCACGCGTCGGCGTGGTGCGGCAGCATCTGCCCCAGCCCGCGGATCACCTGCGCCTCGAAGCTCGAGTACGAGAGGATCGTGCCGGCGTCGCCCAGGTCGGCGCGCAACTGCGCGAAGAGGGCCTCGCGCCAGTCCGTCCCCTCGTCGGCGAGGAAGGCGCGATGCTCGGGGTCCGCGCCCGGCGCGCGTACGACGTGCAGCGAGTACTGGAACACCACCTGCTGGTGCGGCATCGTCCGCGTGAAGAGCGGGACCGCCGTCGCCATGCTCTCGAAGTCGAGGAAGAGCAGCGGGTGCGCGAGCCCCTCGAGCGCCGCCAGCGTCGCCGCGTCCACGAGCGCCTGGCCCTGCCACACCGCCTCGGCCACGCGGCGCTGCGGCGGCGTGAGGTCCGCGTCGCGCGGCACGTTGCGGATGCGCGCGTACGGGCGCAGCTCGTCGAGCTTCTTCTGGCTGAGGCGCGGGAGGTCGAACAGCGGATCGGGAATGCCGACGCCCAGGCAGTCCACGCCGAAGTACTCGCACGACCGGCAGGCGAGGATGAGCGTGGGCTCGGGCTCGCGCGCGCCCAGCACCGCGGCGGTGACGTCGGCCACCACGGCGCGGAACTCCTGCGCGCGACGGCGCGCGGCGTGCGTCGCGTCCACGAAGCCGAACAGCGGCTGTGCACCGTCGAGTTCGAGGCGGTAGTCGCGATTGACGAGCATCAGCGTTGCGCGACGGATCGTGAGTCCGGCCCCTTCGGCCACCAGGAGCGTGAACGCGAGGTCGTCCACGTACTCGCGCGGCGGCTTGCCGTCCTCCGGCGTCTTGGCCGACTTGACCTCGATCAGCTCCCAGCCGTCGCCGTCGCGGCGGAGCGCGTCGGCGCGCGCGACGCAGTCATGCGCGGTCACGGTGGCCTCGAACACGACCGGGAGCGCGGGGTCGGCGATCGCCGCGGCCGCTGCACGCGCGGAGGCGGCCACGTCACCCGAGCGCAGCAGGAGGCCGTCGCCGAGCGCGGCGCGCGCGCGGGTGTGGATCTCGTTCCCCTGCCAGGTGCGGAACTGCGTCTCGTAGTCGCGGTCGGCGCCGGGCTCGGCGCGCTCCACGCGGTGCAACCGCCACCCCTTGGTCCGGCAGGCAAGGGCCTCGAGGAAGACTGCCTTGGTGACGAGTTCGCGCATGGGCACGGCGGGGCGGGGGACGCTCTGGGGAAGTGTGGCATCGTGGCTAGCTTTCCCGCCATGCCTTTCTGGACCCTCGCCCGTCTCGCCGCGGCCGTGGATGGCGCCGACCCCGCGACGGGCGTGCCGCCCATCGGCGGGCGCGCGCCGGCGGTGCGCGGCTGGGATGATCGTCCCATCCGCGCCGTCACCACCGACACCCGCGCCATCCAGCCCGGCGACGCGTTCGTCGCGCTCAAGGGCGAGCAGTTCGATGCGCACGACTTCCTCGCCGATGCGGTGGCCAAGGGTGCCGCGGCGCTGATCGTGCGCGACGCGGCGCGCGCCACCGGCCTCGGCGTGCCGGTGCTCGCGGTGGACGATACGCTCCACGCCCTCGGTCGGCTCGGTACGTACCGGCGTCGTGCCTGGGGCAAGCCGGTCGTCGGCATCGGGGGATCGAACGGGAAGACGTCCACGAAGGAGTTGGTGCGCGCCGCCCTGGGCGCCCGGTTCCGAGTGCACGCCACCACGGGGAACCTCAACAACCAGGTCGGCGTGCCGCTCACGCTGCTGGCCATCCCCGACGACGCCGACATCGCCGTCGTCGAGATGGGCACCTCGGTCGTCGGCGAGATGGCGATCCTCCGCGACATCGTGCGCGCCGACCTCATCGTGATCACGAGCATCGGCGAGGAGCACCTCGAGGGATTGGGCGACCTTGCGGGCGTGCTGGCCGAGGAGGCGGCGCTGGCCGATGGCGCACCCGTCGTCGTGGTGCCGTCCGCGGAGGCGGCCCTGCGCGCCCGCATCGCCGGACACGCGCGCCGCGTGGTGGTCGTCTCGCTGCCGGGGGACGACTCGGCGGGTGACGACCCGGATGCGGCGTGGCGGCTGGTCGCCGACCACGCCAGCCTCGAGCCCGACGGCCGCGGCCGGCTCGCCGTGGGCGGCACGGAAGTCGTGCTGCCGCTCGTCGGGGCGCACAACCTCCGGAATGCGCTCCTCGCCGTCGCCGTGGCGCAGGAGGCGGGCGTCGCG
>JACQES010000053.1 GCA_016200495.1 Gemmatimonadota bacterium | reverse complement strand
GCCCCGGCCAACACCCGGCGCATCGAGGCCTATGTCGTGCTGCTGCGACTTCGCCACGACCTGTTCCTGCGCTGGAAGAAGACCGGCAAGTGGCCCGACGACAAGGAGGCGAACGCCGCGCTCGCCGGGCACGGCGCGTACTGGGCGACGCAGCTTGCCGAGGGGCGCGCGATCCTCGCGGGCGGCATGAACGGCGACTACTGGGACAACGTCGCGCTCATCGTGTTCGAGGCGGCATCGCCCGAACAGGCGCAGGAGATCGTGGACGGCTACCCCGCGGTGAAGAGCTTCGTGTTCCAGGCGCAGGTGCGGCCGTTCAGCGTCAGCTCCATCACGAACAAGTTCGGCGGCGCGCGGCGCCCGGACTGATCACGGCGTGAAGTACTCTCGCTCGCTGGACGCACCCGTCTTTCCGAACCACCGCCCCCACCAGGTGTCCGACTCGTCGAGATACTCGACGGGCAGGGGATCGCCCTCGCGGATCTCTCCCCGTGCGAGGGCGCCGTTGAGCCAGTCGCGAAAGGCATAGTGCTTGTAGAGCCGCATGAACTCGCCCAGGTAGATGTCGGCGACCCGCTCGTCGCCCCGGATCACGAGCATGTTCTCGTCATTGTCGGTGCACGAGGCGTCGCTGAAATTTGCCGACCCGGAGACGACGATCGGGTCGGGGCCCAGCGGATCGACCAGCATGTACTTGGTGTGGAGATACTTCACCATCGGATTGAGACCGGTGAGCTTCTCCTCCGCCCAGTGCTCGAGCACGTCGTGCGGCTTGGTGCCGCCGACGGCGAACCGGTTCTCGACCATCTTTCGCAGCGCGAGTATCGCCGCTTCGTCGGCCGCCTGCTTCTTCTTGTCCTTCCGCGCCACCACCGTGCGCTCCATGAGCGCCATCCGGAGGGGCGCCGTGCTGGTGGCGTAGACGTGCTGGAAGAGTGGATTCATCCCGAAGGCGAACGTCATGAAGAGGCCGCCCCGGGCGCGGAGGGCGAGCTGCTGGTAGTACGTGAGAGCATCCGCGTCGGTGCGCGGGCTGAACACCGTGCTCGTGCCGGTGGGCGGGAGCGACGTCGCCACCGGGGCCGCGGGGACCTTGCACATGGCGTCAAATGCCGGCTTGAGCGTGGCCTTCGCAGGATCTCCCACGAGCTCGTTCCAACAGTCCAGGTAGGTCTGCGCGACGGCCGCGTTGTTGACCACATGCACCACGTTCGAGTGACCGTAGATGCCGCCCGTGGAGAAGTTGGTCGATCCGGTCAGGACGGCGACCGGAGCACCCTTGTGGAGGAGCACGATGAACTTGTTGTGCGAGATGTCGCTCTTGGATGGGGCGAGGCGCTCCGTGCAGAGGGCCGAGAGCTTGTTTCGCTTCACGGCCGCACGGTTCAGTCCCGTCTGGGTCGCCTTCCTCTTGCCCTGCACGACCTCGGTGTTCACGCGTTCACGGGCATGATAGATGATCCGGACGTCCGCCTTGCGCCTGGTCGCGGCCTCGCGGAGCGCCTGCATGAACCGGTCTTCAGTGAACTCGTAGGCAGCGACGCGCAGCGCATGGTGGTGGTCGCCGGCGCGCGATACGAAACCTGCCAGCGCCTCTGCCAGGCCTCGCGAGAGCCAGTTCCAGGCCGCGTCGCCGACCGTGTCGGGCGATTGATTCTGGAATCGCTCCGCGTACGCCTGCGAGGCTGCCGCGCCCCGGTTGAAGTAGACCTCGTGTCCGCCAGCCAGCGCGGCGGACTCGGTCGTGATGTCGACGTCGACGGCCACCCCCTCCGTGGGCGCCGACGGCGCCCCGTAGAGCGCGACGATCCGATAGGTGTAGTGGTGCGCCGGCTTGGCGGAAAAGTCGGACCAGGTGAAACCCTGCACGGGATGCTGCCTGGTCGAGACCTTTCCACCGGGAGGCACGTCGACCTTGACGGACTTGAACACCTTCATGCCCTCGAGCCAGTACGCCTCCTTCTCTTCGGGGTCGGTTCGATGGATCGCGAAGCCGAGCAGCCCCTTGCATTGGGCCTCCGGCATGTTCATCGCCAGGAGGACCACATGGGTGCCGGCGATGGCGTGCACGGAGAGATGGCCGCTCGTGTTCTTGGCTCGCATGGGTGGAGCGCGCATGGCGCCGGTCTGGGGTTGACCACAAGCAACGCTCGACGTCCCGGTAGCGCCATAGGGCATCGCCCAGGCACGCATCCGTGACCGGCCCGCGGGAGGCCACTTTCGCAAATCCGGAGCGGGCCCCGTGGACGGATCGGTGGTCGTTGCCGCTGCTCGCGTTCCCGATCGGCCGCTCCGCTGGCCGCCGTCGGTTGCGCGATGGGCCCGACCTGCCAGATTCGGCCTCGGGCAGCGCGCAGGCGCGCGTACGGCGCAGGGCGACCCGTGCCCGTCCGCTCCGGCAGCTCGCCGCCGCATCCCACGTCAACCGCGCGCCGACGAGTTCGGCCGTCCACCATGGGATGGGAGACCACGACGATGATCGACATCGAGGTTGCAAAGCTCGCGGTGCAGTCGGTTGGCCTGTTGGGCACGTTCGCGGCGGCGGTGGTCGCGGTTCGCACCTTCCAGCGCACGGAGAAGTGGAAGCGGGCCGAGTTCCTGGCGGGCAAGATGAAGGAGTTTCTTGACGACCCTCGAGTCCAGCAGGCGATGACGCTGATCGACTGGAGTACGCGTCGCGTGCGTCTGCTGGACGAGACGGCGCCGGATGGCGGAGTCGTCCGGGTCACGCGCCACCTGCAGATGCGCGCCCTGCTGCCGCACACGCTCCTCGATGACGAGGCGGTGGGCGACGCCGAGGGCAACCTCGACGGCGGCATGCGCACCTATGCGCCGGCGGAGGCGGCCATCCGGGACCGGTTCGACGCCTTCCTCGACGGTCTCGAGCGATTTGCCGGCTACGTCGAGAGCGATCTCGTGGCGGCACACGACCTGAGGCCCTACCTGGGCTACTGGGTGGACGACATTCATGCGACGACGAAGGACCCTGACGACGCGGCATGGTGCGCCGCGCTCTTGACGTACGTCGACTTCTACGGCTATCGCGGGGTGCAGCGGTTGTTCGCGCGCCTCCAGCGGCCCATCGGGCCGCAGTCGGCCGCTTATGCGGGATTCCTTCGCCAGATGCGCGACCAGAGCCTCGCCCGCCGACTCGCACTGACGGTGCGCGCGACGTACGAGCTGCCTGCAGGAACTGGGAGCGCGGAACTCGCGCGCCAGGCGGCCGCAAGCACCCCGGCAGCCTGACTGCCCGTCCGCGCAGCCCCGTGGCCCTCCCATCAACGTCTCCGGCAGGCGCCACGCAACGTCGGCCTGGGGAGGTACGTCGCCTGGACCCCGTGGCCGGACCGTTGTTCGCGCCCATCGCCCTCCGCGCCATGGACTGCCTTCGTTCCTCCGGGCAACGCCTGCGACTTTCCACGGCATCGTCCAGTAGGGACGGACGTCCGCGCTCGTGATCGGCCGTGCGCAGCGGGCAAGCGTCCGTCCACGCACCGACGGCGTCGCGTTGCTCGCCGCCATCATGGTGGGCGCGGCGTACACCAACCTGTCGCACCCACCCGTGGCGGCCGCGATTCGTCCAGCACGGTTCCTCGCGCTGTTCGGCGGACTTGCCTGGAGCCAGCGCGCCTGAGCCGCCGGCCGAGCCTGAGGTCACGCCAGTCCCGGGCGACTTGCCGCCACGGGAGGTCCTGGCCTCGTCCGGCGCGATGCGCTACTCCGGATGCCATCGCTCGTGGCGCAAGACGACGGGCGCGTTCGCGTCGATGAATCGGATGCGCTGCGCCCGTCCGTCCGAGCAGCCCCATGGAAGTCGCCGCGCGCGAGCCGCGATACCCTGCGTGTCATGCGCCCTTCGATACTCCTCACCGGTGTCCTCCTGGCCGCAACGCCCGTGCGGGAGAGTGCGGGCTGGCGGCTCCGCTACATCGACCTCCGCGTCACCCTCGACGCGGCGACGCAGACGGTGGCCGGCGTCTCCCGGCTCGTGGTGGCGCGGGAGGCGCCGGGGCGACAACCGATCGAGGTCGATCTCTCCGACTCGCTCGTCATCGACAGTGCGTGGGCCGCGGATCGAGCCGGGCGTCGCACGGCCGGCGTCCGCGGCCGGATGCGCATCGTGTTTCCCATGGGCGAGGCGAGCCAGGCCGGGGAGACCAGGGTGGTCACGGTCTGGTACCACGGACATCCTGCCCGCCGCGCGCTGGCGTTCTCGCCCGATCCCGCCACCCCGCGCATCGCGTCGTTCGGCATTCCGGAGGCGGCCCGCGAATGGTGGCCGTCACTCGCGCCTCGTGAGCCGCGGCCCGTCGGAGACCGCAGGACTCGCAACCTCGCACTGGTCGGTACGGCATCCGATCTACTCGGATGTCGTGTCGCTGTCGGTCGCCAGGTTCGCGGTCACGAGAACCACGGTGGGCCTGACGGGAGGGGTTCAGTTGCCCGTCGAGTTCCACGTCTTCCCCGCGGACTCCGCAAAGGCCGCGGCGACGCTCGCCGTCGTGCCGGCCATCCTGCGCTACTTCGACCAGCAGATCGGTCCCTATCCCTTTCCGGACGAGAAGTACGCCATCGCCGAGTTCGGGCGGCCGTCGTTCCGCGAAGGGCAGACCATCACGCACCTCGGGCCGCCACTGATCACCGGCGGCGCCGGCGCCGAGCAGGTGGTCGCGCACGAGATCGCCCACCAGTGGTTCGGCAATGCGCTGACGGTCGCGAGCTGGTCCGACATCTGGCTCAACGAGAGCCTCTCGGAGTACATGGCCTGGCGCTGGATCCGCTCGGCGCGTGGCGACGCGGCGTTCCGGGCCCTGGTCGACTCCGCACGGGTCGCCCCGGTCGCCGCACCGATCGTTCCTGCAAGTCCCGCCGACTTCAACAGCCTCTTCGGGAACGCCACGTTCCAGCGCGGCCCCGCGGTGCTCGTGAAGCTCGAGGCGCTGATCGGGTCGGCCGCATTCGAGTCGGCGCTCCGCCGCTACGTGCATGCGCACCGGCATGGCGTGGTGCGCACGGCCGACTTCCAGCGCGCGTGCGAGGAAGCGTCCGGTCGCCCGCTCGACGGATTCTTCGCCGACTGGGTGCGGGGAACCAGGCCACTGTAGCGGGTCAGCGCCGAGCGATGCGCGGGGCCGTCGGCGCTCCCGGTTGTGCCTGCGGCACGACGCACACCGGTGCTCTCCGCCACAGCAGTCGAGCCTGACGCTTCGACGCCCGCGCACGCGTGGCGCGCGACGACGCGCATCCTGCCGGACCGGCGTCCCTGCTGCCGCGGCGCCGACGAGGAGGCCGACCCGCGATGAAGCACGCGACCTGGTGACGCGGTCACGTGGACGGGGTTCGTGTGCCTCGGAAGCTCCCCCTTGCGGCCGCTCGGCCGACGTCGCTCCGGCGCGTCGTGCCGGGTGACTGCACTGTACGTGGGTCACCCCGCGCGTCGAAGGAGCACCCAGGCGGAGAGGTGGTCGTGTCGCCGAGGCGAGTGTCGCGCATGCGCAGGGCGGTGCACGTGATCGTGCAAGCACGCCGGCCGAGTTCCGGGCGGCACTGGTCGCCCCGGGCACGACGGAACCCCGCACGGATCCCTGGCCACGAACGTTCGAGACGGTCACCTGCATCTCGTCACGATGGACTCCCCGTGTCATGGACGACCGTCATTCCCTGAACCTTCGCTGGAGCGGACACACATGATGAACCGACGTGCCCTGGGAGCCGTGGTCCTCGCGATCGGCTGCGCGGGTGGCGCGCGCGATCGTCAGCAACCGTCCACCACGAACGGTCCCGCCTGGCACGGTGCGGCGGCGTACCAGGAGCGGTTCGTCGCCGCCAACGGGGTGCGGCTGAAGGTGCTCGACTTTGGCGGCACGGGCCCGGCACGGGTGCTGATTCAAGGCTACGGCGACTCGCCGCACGCCTTCGACGGCCTGGCACCGGCGTTAGCCGGCCGGTTCCAAGTCGTGGGGTACGCCCGACGGGGCGATGGGTCGTCCACGACCGGCGCGTCGTTCAGCAACGCGACGCTCGCGGCCTACCTCGTAGCAGTCCTCGACAGCCTAGGCATCGCCAAGTCGAACATCGCGGGCTGGTCGATGGGGGGCAACGAGATCACGGCGGCGGCCGGTCTGCACCCCGATCGGGTGGACAGGATCGTGTACCTGGACGCCGGCTATGACTGGGCCGACTCCGCCTTCGCGGCGTCGCTCAGCGACCTCCCGCTGTCGATCGACCCGCCGGCCACCGCGCGCACGGACATCGACGCGTTGAAGCGATGGTGGATGGAGAGTCGGTGGCCCACGGACGACGTCGCACGCGTCGAGGCCTACCTGCGCGACATCAGCGGCGTCGCGACCGACGGAACGCTGCCCCCCGTGCCGGACAGCGCCAACGCCGCGCATGCCCTGGCCGCCCTGCTGGCCGAGCATCGCGACTATCGCAAGGTCAAGGCGCCGGCCCTCGCGATCTACGCCGCGCAGTTCCTCCCACCGCAGGGAAAGGACCGCGCGACGACCGCCGCGACGGGCTGCTTGGAGGCCACCCACATGGTGCCGTTCCGCGTCGCGTCGCAAGCGCGAATGCGGAACGAACTGCGCGGCGTCAGGAGGGCGCACGTCCCCGGATCGCACGGGAACTTCATCTTCGTGTCCCGCGACTCGGTCGCGGCGCTGTTCACGACGTTCCTCGGTGACCGGTAGGGCGAGGCGCCGGCAGGTGGGAGCGTGTCCCTCGCGTCGCGGCGCGCCTGCGCGACGTGCGACGCGAACGCGCACGCGGCCGATATGGACGGGCGCCGTCGCGCGCGCGCGACAACCGACGCACCTGGCGCCCGGCGCTTGTTCGCCCCGGGGACTGTGGCGGCTGGCCCTCCGCTCGTGGTACAGCAGCCTGACGGCGAAGCCCCAGGACACGCCGGGCGGGGCCGGTCCCTAGCGTGGCGAACCCGGCGGGTGCACTCTAGGTGCCCCGCCCCACGAGGAGACGCTCATGTTCAGCGCTCGGGGAACGTTCACGACCCTGCTGATCGCCGCCACGGTGTCGGCGCCAGGGACCGGCGCACAAGCGCCCGCACCAGCTCGCGGCACCCTCACCCTCGCCGGCATCGCGCCCGAGGCGCGGGACGCCGTCTTCGCGGCCATCGACGCGGCGCAGGGCTGGCGCTTCTTCGAGGCGGGCGAGGCGGCGAACCGCGCCGTCACGCTCGACCCCGCGTTCGGTCTCGCGCGTGCCGTGCGCCTCTCGATCACGGGCGCCGCACCGGACGTCGTCGCGACCGAATCACGACGCGCCACGCAGGACGGCGCCGGGCGCCCGACGCCCGAAGCCACCTACCTCGCCGCGATCCTCGCGAACGGGGCCAACGCGAACCGGCTCTTTGGCGCCGCCCACGCGATGCTCCCCAACGACCGCCGGATCGCGCTCGACTACGCGAACTCGTTCATCGGCACCACGCGCCTCGACAGCCTGCGCGCGCTGGTGCGGCAGTATCCGGACTTCATTGCCGCGCGGTCATGGCTCGCCTACTACCTCGCCCTCTCGCGGTACGGCTCGTCGGACCAGGACCGCTACGAGGCCTTCCTCGTGGCGCAGGAGGGGATGCGCCTCGCGCCCGACAATGCGCAGACCCATACGGCGATGGGCCACGTCCTGCAGCGCATGGGACGACTCGACGAGGCCGCCGCGCACCTGGCCGCGGCGACGCGCCTCGATGCGCGCCTCGAGTACGCGAACATCGTGCGGGCCGCCGTGTACGCGCGCGACGGCAAGCCGAAGGGTATCGAACGCGCGCGCGCCGCCTTCGACAGCGCGATCATGTTCAGCCCGAACTTTGCGCGCCAGACCAACCAGCGCGCGCAGCGTGCCATGCTGCTCTTCTACGACGGTCGAAAAGCCGAAGGGATGGCGGAGCTGGCGACGGTGGCCAAGGCCACCGAGACCACGACGCCGACCACGACCGCGGTGCTCTACTCGCAGATGGCCGAACTCGCGGCCGGGACCGGCGACTCGGCCGCCGTCGACCGGTACATGGCGGACGCGCGGCGCGTGTCGCAGACCGCGAACCTCGGGCTGCAGGCGGCCCAGGCCTATGCCCTGAGCCGGCAGCCGGCCAAGGCGCGTGCGGCGATGGCCGAGTACGTTCGCTCAGTGCCGGACTCGACCTCGCTGGCGGTCACCAGCGATCGTCACCGCGTCGCCGGCATGGTGCTGCTCGCCGAGGGCAAGCTCCAGGAGGCGCTCGCGGAACTGCGCCTGAGCGACCTCGAGGGGAACGCCTTCGGCAAGCTGGCGATGATGGATGCCCTCACGAGCCTCAACGACCGCCCGGCAGCCGCGGCGCTCCTCGCCAGCATCATCTCCGACCGGGGTGGGCAGATCACCGGCATCTCGACGGCACTCGCGTTTTACCGCGCTTCCAGGAAGTAGGCCACCGAGCGCGCGCCCGCGGGTCTCGCGCGGGCGCGCGGCGTAGGCTCGGTTCGTGCGTCGTGCGGGGCGTGACTGGCAGGGCGGCGGTGACGCCCACAGGATTTATGGAGCGTATCCCCGCTGCTTCGCCACCTTCGTCGCGACCCCTGAACGCTCAGCCGCCATGCCTGCCAAGAAGCCTGCCCGCTTCGACGCCCTCAACGTGAACGTGCCCGGCTCGACCAAGAGCGTGGACGCGGTGCTCTACCACGCGATGCGCGACGGACTCCTGCGCCTGCTGCCCCGGCGCGCGCCGGGCCTCACGCGGACCGAGATCCGCCGCCAGATCGGCAAGCACGTCAGCGCCAGCCAGTTCCCGGGGACCAAGGCCGACTGGTGGTCCAAGCTCGTGCAGCTCGACCTCGAGGCGCGCGGACTGGTGGTACGCGAGGACGCGAAGCCCTTGCGCTGGCACCGCGCATAGCCTGCGACCATGCGCCACTCCATGAAGGTGCGCCAGCTTGGGCAGCGCGCGGGTTTCGCCGTCGTCGGGATCGGCGTGGCGTACGGCCTCGCGCTGGCGGTGGGATTCGCGCGCCACGGACTGTCGGAGCCCATCGCCGACCCGGTGCTCGCCGTCATGGAGGTCCTCACCATTCTCTCGGCGCTGCCGATCCTCGCGCTCTTCGTGGCGCTGCAGCGTGTGGTGGACGCCGACGCGCGACCGTGGGCCACGCTCGCCCTCTGCTTCGCCGCGATGTTCACCGCTGCGACGCTCGGCGTGCACGTGTACGAACTCACCGCGGGGCGGCAGCTGCACACGCGCGGCCTGGTGTGGCCGTCGGCGTCTTACGCCATCGAACTGCTGGCGTGGGATCTCTTCCTGGGGCTTGCCCTGCTCTCGGCGGATGCCGCGCTCTGCGGGCGTGCCGACGCGCAGCGGTTGCGGTCGTGGCTGCGGCTCACCGGTGCGGTGTGCATCGCGGGGCTGGCCGGTCCGCTCGTGGGCAACATGCGCATCCAGATCGTCGGCGTGGCGGGGTATGCGCTGCTGCTGCCGGTGGCGGCGTGGATGATGGCCAGCTGGTTTCGCCACCTGCCGCCGCCAACCGACGCCGCCTGACCGCGAGGCGACGCGCATTGGTGCGGCGCGCCCTCCACTGCTGCGCGGGACCTTGCGCCCCCGCATCCGAGCGCCGAGCATACGGACACGGCGCGCAGGGCGCCTCCCGTCCGCGGAAAGGGCCTCCCACCTGAGCACGCGCGGAGTTGACCGCCGGACTACGAACTCCAGCCCTGTCGTGCGGACCCGGGCGTCACGGAGGTCGTAGCATGTCCGAGTCCCACGCGTCCCCCGCGGGCGGCGATCCACGCGCCCTCGACCGGCTTCGCCACCAGGCGAAGCGCCTCCTCAAGCAGGCCCGCGCCGGCGACGCCGTCGTGATCGCGCGATTGGCCGTGGCCCGCAAGCTGGGGCACGAACACTGGGGCGCCCTCAAGGCGTACTACGAAACGCTCGACCCCATTCATGAACAGGCAGCGCGGTTCCTCGCCGCGCTGCGCGAGGACGATGCCCACGGCGCGGCCGCGCATCTCGAGGCGACGCCCGCCATCGCGCGCTACAGCATCCACACCGCGGCGGCGGCGAGCGACGTGACGCTCGTGCGGGCCTTCCTCGACGCCGACGCGGCGCTGGCCAACGAACCCGATCCGGGCGGCCACCTGTCGCCGCTCGTGTACGCCGTGCAGCAGGACCTGCGTGGGGTGCGCGGCACGAGCGAGGAAGACCAGCTCGAAGCGGTACGCGCCTTGCTCGATGCCGGCGCCGACCCGAACGCGGCCGCGCCGCTGCCGGACGGTTCGGACTCGATTCCGGCGCTGTACTTCCCGTGCGCGGCCGGAAACGTGGCGCTCGCGCGCCTGCTGCTCGAGCGCGGCGCCAAGCCGACCGACGGCGAGAGCCTGTACCATGCCGCGCAGCACGGCCACGAGGCGTGCCTGGCGCTGCTCGTGGCGTTCGGCGCGGACGTGCACCGTGGTCCGGCGCGTCACGGCAACACGCCGCTGCATTTTCTCGTGGCGCACACGCCGGGCAACCGGATCACGGAGACGGCGCTGCGGGGGATGCAATGGCTGCTGGAACACGGCGCGGACCCGAACGTCCCGAGTTATGCTGGGCGGCAGAAGCAGCCGCAGGCCGGCGAAACGCCGTTGCACCGCGCGGCAGCCGTCGGCCATGACATCGCGGTGCTGCGAGCCCTCGTGGACGCAGGGGCGGACGTCAATCTGCGCCGCGACGACGGCGCCACCGCCTACCAGCTCGCGGTGCGCGCCGGCAGGTCCGACGTGGCGGCCTTTCTGGCCGAGGCGGGCGCGGACCCGTCGCTGCGCCCGGCGGATCGCCTCCTCGCCGCCTGCATGGCCGGCGACGCCGAGGCGGCGCGCGCGGAGGTGGCGGCGACGCCGGGCCTGATCGCGTCGCTGGGCCCGAGCGAGCGCGACGCGCTCGGCATCGCGCTCACCCACGGCCGCGACGACACGGTGCGCCTCATGCTCGCGCTCGGCTGGCCGCTCACGCAGGAAGGCGAGTGGGGCGGCACGCCGCTCCACTGGGCGGCATGGAACGGCCGCGTGGCGATGGTGAAGCTCCTGCTCGAGGCCGGGGCGCCGGTGAACGTGCGCGACTCGCGCTACGGCAGCTCGCCGATCGCGTGGTGCGCGCACGGATCGCGGTTCTCGGAACGCGGCAACGACGAGGACTATCCCGCGATCATCCACCTGCTGCTCGACGCCGGCGCAACGCGCCCCGAGTCGTACAACGCCTGGAGCGAACCGCCGGAGAGCCTGGCGCGGCCGAGCGTGGTGGCGGTGCTCAAGGCCCGGGGGTTCGCCGTCTAGCACGCGCGCCGGGCGCCGTTCGACGGGCCCGTGTCACGGGGTCCGTCGAACGACCAGCGCCTGGGCCGCGGCGTGCCGCGAGCCGAACTCCCAGAGGCGATTCACGACCGACGATGGCAGGATCCGCACGACGACGCGACCGGAACTGACCGGGTCCTGCACCAGCTCGATCCCGGCGGGGAGGATCCCCAGCTGGATCAGGCTGCCGTCACTCGCGACGCCGAGTTGCCCGACGAGCAGCGGTACGGTGGCGCCACTCGCGTCGCGACCGGTGAGCGTCAGGACCAGCGTGTCGCGTACGGCGACGGTCGTGTCGCGCACGCTCGGCACGAGCGTGGTGACGCGATATCCGACGCGGACGTCGAGGGCGCTGTGCCGAAGGCCGCTCGCGACGGTCGGGTCCCGGTGGGTGCCGAGGAGGGTGGTGAGGCCGGGGTTGAGGGCGCGCGCCACCACGGGAGCGGTCGCGGCCTGTTCTGCCGTGGTCGCGACGTCAACGTGGCCGGTCGAGTCGGTGCGGAGCGACCACGCGAGGTCCGACAGCTGGTAGCCGCCGTACCAGCCGCAGGTGCGCATCCGCATGCCGACCACGAAGACGGAGTCACCCTGCTCGACGACCGCCTCCCGCGGGCTCGGCACCGCGAAGGAAATCCGGGAGACCGAGTCCACCGCGGCGAGCGCGACCTCGCCGAATGGCGGCGCCGTGCAGGGGGGCTCCGTCCCCCCGTAGTTGCCCACCGCCGTCGGGCAGGACCCGGTCTGGGGGGTGGTGCAGGCGGTCAGGAACCAGACGGTGGCATTCCACCAACGACGACGAGTCGGAACCGGCATGCGAGACGCTCACGGAGACTGGGGATGTCTCCACGATCGCCATGCCAGCCGTGTCCCGACATACGTCATGTTGCGTAGGCGGCGCGCCGTGGTGCGAGCGCGCCGCCCGGGGTACCGCTCCCCGCCCTACATCGCCGGCGGGGCGAGGTTGCCGCACGCGACGACCGTTTCCGGGTTCGCCGCCGAGGCCTGCACCGTCATGAAGTAGTTGCCGGTGGTGGGGGTCACGAGGTTGATCGTGGCGCTCGAGGTGCCGCGGCCGTCGTCGCCGATCTTGACGACCGAGTACGCGCCGCCGTCGCCCAGGATGCCGTCGTCGGTGCCGCACTGGCCCTTGTGCACCTGCCACGGATGCACGCCGCCGGGCGTGGCATTGGCAACGGTCAGCGTGATCACCGTCTCGGAATTGGTCTTGCCCGGCTGCATGATCCCGGTACCGTTGATCTGCACGGCCCCGCCGAGGGCGGCGGGGGTTACGAGCGCCGCGCGCCAGCGTGAGTTGACGTTCATGTCGCGCGTCACTTCCGTGACGGGATCGCGGTTGAACGGGTTGCAGGCGCTCAGGACGAGCGCGAGGGCCGGCACAGACGAACGCAGGAGCGGGATGGCGCGCATGGATCCTCCAGGGAGGGTCGAGGGTGCTGGGGCGTCGTACCGCGTGCGTCGGGGGAACTCAGTGCAACCCCGGCTCCAGGTCATGTGACGAAGGCTAGGCGCGCCTGGCGTTGCGCGCTGTCACGCAATGGAAGTAACTCATCCGGGTGAGACTGCCCGGTGCCTCGGTCGATCCGACGCCCGACCGCTTCCCACATTCCCCTGCAGATGTCCGAGACTTCGTCCGCGTCCGTCACGATTGCCGAACGCTTCCACGGCCCGCCACGCTCCGGCAACGGCGGCTACGTGTGTGGGGTGATCGCACGTCCGTTGGCCGGCGACGCCACCGCCCGCCTTCGCATGCCGCCGCCGCTCGACCAGCCACTCACGCTCGAGTGGACGGCCGAGTCGTCGCGGCTCAGGCAGGATGAGCAGGTGATCGGCGACGCACGCGCCGGCGCCGCGCCGATCGACGTGCCGCCCTGCCCCACGCCGGAGGACGCCGCGGCGGCGTCGCGCCGGTTCGTCGGGTTCACCAGGCATGCCTTTCCGGGCTGCTTCGTGTGCGGCCCCGACCGCGCCGAGGGCGACGGGCTGCGCATCTTCCCCGGCAAGCTCGGTGACGGTGGCGTGATCGCGGCGCCGTGGACGCCGGCGGCGTCGCTGGGCGACGACGCGGGACAGGTGCGCCGCGAGTTCCTCTGGGCCGCGCTCGACTGCCCGGGTGGCTTCGCGGCGTTTCCGGACACGGGCGACCTCACCCTCGTGCTCGGCGAACTCGGGGCGACGTTCGTGGGTCCGCTGCCCGTCGGCGAGCCGTGCACGGTGCTCGGCTGGCGACTGGGCGTCGAGGGGCGGAAGCACCACGTGGGCTCGGCGGTGTACACGGCGCGCGGCCGGTTGGTGGCGAAGGCCCGCGCGACCTGGTTCGAGGTCCCCGCCAGCACCTGGCGGTAGCGGTCGGGTGCACGGCCGACAGGGGCACCTTCCCTGTCGGCCAGCCGAGCGCGAGGTTCCCTCGTGCGCGGATTCCGGCCGACCCATCGTTCATTCGTCCTGCTTGTCGCCGCGGGGCTGGTCGCGCTGCCGGCGCGCGCGCAGTGCCCCGATGGGTCCCCGCCGCCGTGCCGCGGCATGGCGTCCGCCGCCGCGCGAAAGGCGCCACCCGTCCTGCAAGATCGGACATGGATCGTCGTGCCGTTCGCGAACGTCACGCGCGCCGCCGACCTCGACTGGCTGCGCGACGCGAGCGTGAACCTGCTCTCGCTCGACCTGAGCCGCTGGACCGACCTGAGCGTGGTGGACGACAAGCGCGTGGCCGACCTGCTGCGCGAGGCCCCGGCGCGCGGGCCGCAGGCGCTGTCGCTGGCCGACGGCCTCGCGCTTGCGCGGCGTGCGGGCGCGGCGCACCTCGTGATGGGCGACTTCGTGAAGCTCGGGCGCACGATCCGCGTGGTCGCGAACGTGATCGACGTGCGCTCGGGCGCGCGCTCCCGTTCCGTCACCCAGACGGTGGCCGACGCACTGGGGCGCCGCACCCGGCGACACGTCCGAGGTCCTGCACGCGCAGGCGGCCGCGCGACTCGGCGCGGGCCTGCCGCCCCGCGAGCGGGCGCTCATCAGCGCGCGCGTCGCGTCAGCCGGCGGCGACTTCGTGCGCGCGTGCGGCACGCTGCGGGCGCTCGTCGCGCGCGACTCGGGCGACGCGGACGCCCTCTACGGCGTGGGAGAGTGCGAGTACCACGCGGGCCTCCTCGTGCCCGAGGTCGTGGATTCGGTCAACGGGCGGATGCGCGGCAGCTGGAACACGGCGCTGGCGGCGTTCCGGCGCGTGCTGCTCGTGGACCCGACGTACCACCCGGCCTTCGGGCACGTGCTCGACATCCTGCAGGCGACGAACCTGGCCTTCTGCGCCGGCGGGCTCGCGTGCGGCAACGACCCCACGACGTTCAACGCCAGCGTCGTGCGGGACGGCGACTCGCTCCTCATCCAGCCGGTGCGCGGCGACTTCCGGGTGAAGACCCCATGGCGCGCCCGGCAGACGGCGACGCGAACGCCGCTCCGGAATGCGCAGGCGGCGCAGCGCATCGCGCAGGAGTGGGTGGATGCCGGGCCCGCGGAGCCGCGCGCGCGCGTCGCGCTCGCGCAGCTCGACCTGCGCCTGGGCGACCCCGCGGCGGCGCTTCGCGAACTCGCCGTCGTGGGCCGCGGCGCGGATGCCGCCACGCGCCGCGCGACATGGATCGCCCGCGCGCAGGCGGGAGTGGTGCTCGGCGAGGCCTCCATCGCCCGCGCGGCGCTCGATTCGCTCCGTCGGCTCGATGCCACGCCCGGGGAGCACGACGCGATGGCGGCGCAGCTCTGGGGCGCGCTCGGACGACTCGAGCCGTTGCGCACCCTGATCGCCGCGCGCGCCCGCGCCGAGGGATGGGCGCCCGAGCGGCTCGCGTACTGGCAGCGCGTGCCGCGCATCCTGCTCGGATTGGCTGACGGCGACCTGGCGGACGTCGAGCGCCGCTACTTCGACGCCGCGCCCGGTGACACCGCGTGCGCCGCGGGCCGGCCACGGTGCCGGGTCACCAACCTGCTCGAGTCGCTGTCGTACGCGCCGCGCGTGCGGCGCACCCGGTCCTACTTCGCGGTCGCACCGGTCGGCTCCCGCTTCTTCGGCGCGTACGCCATCGAGAAGGGGGACAGCGCGTATCGGGGCGTGATGGCGCAGTTCATCGACTCGCTCTCGACGGCGGCGCGCGAGTCGGGCTCGAACGACAACGGCACGACCATCCACGCGACGGAGCTCGCCCTCGCGCGGCGCGACACGACCACGGCGCTCACGCTGGCCCGGCGGTTCACCGATACCGTGCTGCCGTCGCTCGCCTACCTCTCCGTGGACGGGCAGGATTTCGCGGACTGGGCCTTTCTCACGGCACCGCGGATGATCCTGCTCCGCGCCGACCTCGCGATGGCGACGGGCGCGCGCGATGAGGCGCGCACCTGGTACGCGCGCCTGCTCGCGCTGTGGAGCGAGCCGGACGCCGAGCTGCAGCCGACGGTGGCGCGCGTCCGGGCCGCGCTCGCGGCGCTCGGCGGGCGCTGACGGCCGGATGTCCGAGGCACCGCCGAGGCCGCCGGTGCTGCGCGCAGCCGGGTTGGCCGACGCGACGGCCATCGCCGTGCTGCACGCCGCGAGCTGGCGCTTCGCCTATCGCGATGCGTTGAGCGCCGCCTACCTCGCGGGCGACATCGTGCCCGAGCGCGAAGCCTTGTGGACCGCGCGGCTCGGGCGCCCCCTGCCCACGCAACGCGTGATCGTCGCCGAAGGCCCGACGTTGCTCGGCTTCGCCTGCCTCTTCCT
>JACQES010000221.1 GCA_016200495.1 Gemmatimonadota bacterium | reverse complement strand
GCGCGCGCCGCCGCCGGCGATCCCGGGCGCGGCTTGGGAGCGGGCGCCGCCGTGGTGCGCGCCGCCGCCTTCTTCTTGACCGTCTTGGCCACCTTGGCCTTCGGCTTGGTCGTGGTCTTTCTGGCTGCCATGCTAGTGAACCCGCCCCGACGTGGCCTGTCCGTCGTCGAGCCCGGCGCCATCGAGCAGCGCCCGCAGGTCATCGATCGCGATCCGCCCCTCGAACTGGGCGAGCGCGCGCTCGATCACCTGCTCGAGCTCCGGGCCATCGAGCGCGCCGGAGCCCCGCAGGGCCAACAGCAGCCCCCAGGCCTCGGGCGAGAACCGCCCGTGCTCATGGGGACCTTGGACACGAACCGTCATCGAAGTGCGAGAAAGGGGATTCGAGAGTGAAGGGGCCCGACCGGATGGCCGGACCGTCAGGAGCGCCGCAGCGCGCGAGCCCCCGGCAGTCTGCCGGAATCCCGCGCATCTTAGCAGCGCGCTCTAATGAATGTACGTAACCAGCCGGTGCCGAGGTTCCGCCGCGACCGGCGTCACACTGTCGGAAAGTAGGACGGCGCGCAAGGGTCAGCTGGTGACCACGTCTTTCAGGCGCTGCACAAGTCGTTGCATGTCATACATTTCCGTGTTCACGGACACGTCCGCCTTGCCGTAGGCGGCCTCCCGTTCCTTGAGCATCCGTTCCAATACGGTGGCTGGATTCCCGCCACGTGAAAGCAACGGACGGACGATTCGAGCCTCGCCCATGCGCCGGACCGCGGTCTCGGGACGCACCTTGAGCCAGATGACCTGGGCGGGCGGACGCAGCAGCTCCAGCAGCCCCACTCCGGTGATCCATCCGCCCCCCGGCGCGAGCACCATCCCAGCCACCTCCTGGCACTCGGTAGTCAGCTCCTTCTCCATCTGACGGAACGTCCCTTCGCCCCGCTCGGCAAACAGCGCTGGAATCGACATCCCGGCCCGCCGCTCGATCTCCTCGTCGAAGTCGAGGAAGCCCCGCCCGAGCTCGTCCGCGAGCGCCTTTCCGGCACTCGACTTCCCCGCGCCGGACAGGCCGACGAGGATGACGTTGCGGGGCGCCCCGGGGGCGTCAGCTGCCAATCCGCCCGGCGAGGTGAGAAAGGTAGGCATCGTGGTTGCGTCGGGTTTCGGTGAGGGCGTCGCCGCCGAACTTCTCCATCCATGCTTGTGACAGGATAACCGCCGCCATCGCTTCAGCTATCACCCCCATGGCGGGTACCGCTGTGACGTCTGACCGTTCCGCCGCTGCGGCGGCCGGCTGGCCGGTGGCCACGTCCACCGTCGCGAGCGGGCGCATGAGGGTCGAAATCGGCTTCATCGCCACCTGGATCACGAGCGGCTCACCCGTGGTCATCCCGCCCTCGAGTCCGCCCGCGCGATTGCTCCGGCGCCGCACGCCACCCGTGCGCACCGCGCCGGGCGCCGGCTCGATCTCGTCGTGCACTTCCGCGCCCGTGCGGCGTGCGGCCTCGAAGCCGATGCCGAGTCCGACCCCCTTCACCGCGGGAATGGACAGCATGGCCTGCGCGAGGCGACCGTCGAGCTTGCGATCCCAGCTGACGTGCGAGCCGAGCCCGACGGGAAGCCCGCGCACCACGACTTCGCACACGCCGCCGAGCGTGTTCCCCTCCGCCTTGATGGCGTCGATCCGCGCCACCATCGCCGCCTCGGCGGCCGCGTCGAGCGTGCGGAGCGGCGACGCATCGGCCGCCGCGTTCAGGTCGGCCGGGAGCGGATCGGGAGCCACCGCGTCGATGCCGCCCAGGTGCACGAGGTGGCTGCCGATCGTCACGCCGAACTCGGCCAGCAGCCGCCGGCACACCGCGCCGGCGGCCACGCGAGCCGTGGTTTCGCGCGCGGAGGCGCGCTCGAGGATGTCGCGCGCGTCGTCGCGATCGTACTTGAGCAGCCCCGTCAGGTCGGCATGGCCGGGGCGCACGCGCGTCACCGCGCGCCGCCGCCCGTCGGCGTCGCCCTCGCGCGGGGCGGGATCCATGATCTCCTGCCAGTTGGCCCAGTCGCGATTCGCGATCCGCATCGCGATCGGGGCGCCGGTCGTCTCGCCGGCGCGCACGCCCCCCTGGAACTCCACCTGGTCGCGCTCGATCTGCATGCGGCGCCCGCGGCCGTAGCCCTGCTGGCGGCGCGTGAGGTCGACGTCCACGTCGGCCGCGAGGAGCGGCAACCCGGCCGGGATCCCCTCGAGGATCACCGTGAGGGCGGGGCCATGCGATTCGCCGGCGGTGGTGAAGCGGAGCATCGGGGCGAGGGGCGGATGAAAGGACGCGAGCCCGGTCCAGGGGGACCGGGCTCGCGCATCGTGCGGCGTTCGATCCCGGGAAGCAGCGTCCCGGGGCGGAATCTACCTACGGGAGGTCGGAGGTGCGGATCGGGATCACGAGCAGCCCTTCCTTGGTCAGGCAGTAGAGCTTGACCGACAGGGTCGGGTCGATCGCGAGTTCGCCGTTGGTCGGGAGCACCGCCCGCATCGGGCCGTAGAGCGCGGTGCGCACCGGGATCGTCTTCGACTTGCGGAAGGCGAAGCAGTCCACGACGGCGATCGAGCTGTCGCCCTGCATCACGAAGGCCACGCGCGTGTGCACGTTGCCGCCGATGGTGCAGACGGCCTGCGGGTGGTACGCGACGCCGTTGCCCGGCAGCGTCGTCTGGAACGACCCCTGGAGGCGCAGGTTGAAGAGCGCGCTGGCATTGATGTCGGCGAAGAAGGCGGAGTTGCCGTTCGCCACCAGCGTCTGCGAGACCGAGTCGACCGCGAGGCCGAACACGTTGTCCGAGGCGTTGTTGGTCAGGTCGCGCACTGACGTGCCGGCCGAGCCGACGACGTTGAACCAGGAGCCGGCCGTGTCGATGACGAGCATGACGCGCCCCGGGCGACCGGTGACGTTGCCCTCGCCGAAGGCGATCGAGCGTCCGTCACCGCCGGCCGCGAGGAAGGTGGTGTCAGTGAGGGACAGCGAGCTGGGATCGATCTGCAGGGCGCGGCAGTCGCCGCCCGCGGCGCGCAGCGTGCCGTTGCAGAGGCGGACCACGTTCGAGTCGGTCGCGCCGAGGGTGTAGTGATCTGCGTGCTCGTGCCGTACTGGCGCTCGAAGATGGTGATGTTGTCGCTGATCGAGTCCTTGATGGACTTCGTGATGTAGAGCGAGTCGACGTTGGCGATGATGAAGACGTTCTCGGGCCCGAGGGTCGCGTACGTGGTCAGCTGCTGGACCTCGGTCGAGGCCGGCGGCTGCCGCGGGTCGATCCGGCGGAGCGTGCCCGGGGTGGCCGCGGCGGTCGGGCGGGTCGAGTAGTACAGGTTGCCGTTCTTGGACATCGCGATGAACTGCGGCCGGTCCGAGTACTGGATGATGTCGGTGGCCGGGTTGAGCGACAACCGCGTCACGCCGCTCGACGCGTCGATGGTCTGCGTGATGCGGTAGAGCACGTTGCCCGGCGTCTTGATGCGGCGCCGTTCGACCTTGCCCACCGTGTCGACGACCGAGATGTTCGTGCCGCCCGAGTTGGCCACGAAGATCGTGTCGGCCGAGCGGTTGAACGTGAGGCCCCAGGGCTGCGAGCCCACCGGGATCGACGGGCGGAAGGTCGAGTCCGAGAGGCGCCAGAGCTCGAGCTGGTTCCGCGCGATGTTCGAGATGTAGACGTTGTTGAAGCGGTCCACCGCGAGGTCGCCCGCCAGCGTGCCGGCCGGCAGGTTGGCGGTGCGGAAGGTGCGGCCGAACGCCATCGTGCCGCGCAGCGTGTCGGCGCGGATCGAGTCCGGCTGCACGCTGGTGATCGGCACCGAGTTGGCGCGGTTGCCGACCGAGTCGTACGCGAACGAGTAGAAGCGGTAGCGGCTGCCGAGCGAGGCGAGCGGGATGTTGATCCGCGCGCGCAGCGCCGTGTCCTTGGGCAGCGGCGAGTTGAACACCACCGAGTCGTTCTGGAAGGCGGTGCCGGTGGAGTCGTTGATCAGGACGTAGCGGATCTTCTTGACGCCGCTCGGGTCGGACGCGCGCACGACGAGCGTGTCGCCCGTCTCGATGCGCGGCGGGATGCTCTGGTAGACGAGCGGCCCGGTCACGTCGGCCGACGGCACCTGGACGAGCACGCTGGCCGAGTCGCCGAGGACGGTGACGCCGGGGTTCACCACGTCGCGGGCGAACGGCACGACGCGGATGGACGAGCCCGCCAGCACCGCGTTGGGCACCGTCACGGTGTCGAAGATCGTGCCGGTCGGCGAATTCGCCGCCGTCACGTCGATCCGCTGCACGACGTTGAAGTTCGCGTTGACGATCCGGTAGCCGATCTCGATGAGCTTGGACGGGCCGGTGGCCGAGACCTGGATCGGGATCCGGGTGCCCGGGAAGGTCGTGTTGGCGCTGGTGGGCGCGTTGAGCGTGACCGTCGGGCCGGAGAGCAGGATGACCTTGCGCACGAGCGTGGTGGTGCGGCCGGTGCGGTCGGCAAGCCGGTAGAGCAGGCGCAGGGTGTCGGGCCCGCCCACGGGCGAGAGCGCCGTCATGTTGCGCGTGATGACGGTGTCCGTGAGGCCGGTGCGGAAGGCCGCCGGGCCGCCGTTGTTGATCGGCGCGAAGACCGAGTCGTAGCGGATGGTGGTGTCGACGACGCCCAGCGAGGGATTGCCGCGCGTGGTGAAGCCGACGATCGCGAGGCGCGCGAGGCCGAAGTTGTCGGTCACGTGGGCCGACACGGTGAAGTTCGAGCCGAGCGTCACCGTGGCGAGGTTGCCGGGCACGACGTTGAGCGTGTCGAAGACCGGCGGCAGCGAGTCCTGCGTGAAGGCGCGGTTGACGAGGAAGACTCGGCGCGTGAGCGTCGAGTCGTTGCCCGACTGGTCGGTCGCGGTGATGAAGACCGTCACCGTCTCGGGGACGGTGCTCGGCACCCCCACCGGGATCATCCGGCGCGAGACGGTCGTGTCGATCGTGGGATTGGGCAGCGTGGGCAGCGACCCCGTGCCGATCGGCGCCGAGACGGTGTCGAAGCGGAGGAGCGTGTCGACCTTGCCGAGCGCCGGGTTGCCGCGATAGGTGACGCCCCACGCCTTGATGCGCTGGACCTGGATGTTGTCGGTGGCCCGCGCGGTGATGATGAAGTTCGTGTCGCCGACGGTGACGGTCGTGTCGCGCGTCGGGTAGACGACCGTGAGGACCGGCTTCTGCGGGTCGCGCAGCTGGATGACCACCTGCGGGACGCGCGTCTGGTTGCCGGAGATGTCCTTGGCGCGGACGCGGACGCCGTAGGTGCCGGCCGTGAAGGCGAGCGTGTACGGGATCGGGAAGACCGTGCGCACCGACGAGGCGCCGGTCGTGGGCACGAGCGAGTCGGTGCGGACCAGCGTGCCGATCGTATCGGTCGGGCCGCTCAGCCGGTAGAACTGCGAGTACACGCGCGTGAGCCCCGACGAGTCGGCGACGTTCAGGTCCACCTTGACGGTGTCGTTGACCTTGTACGCGGTGCCCGCCACCGGGCCGTTGACCGTGATCGAGGGCGCGATCGTGTCGATGGCGGTGAGGAGGAGCGTGTCCACCGCCGAGGCGTTGCCGGCGAGGTCGGTGGCCTGCGCGATGATGCGGATCTGGGTGCCGGACGGGATCCCCGCGAGGCGCGCGGTGATCGTGCGTGCGTACGTGGTGGAGCCGGCGCCGTTGGTGGTGGTGTCGCGCACCAGCTGCGAGGCGCCCGCCTTCACGGTGATGTCGAGGCGCCGCAGGTTGCGGTTGTCGGTCCCCGTGATGGTCGCGGAGAGCGGCGCGTTGACGTCGATGGTGTCGCGCCCGTTGGTGCCTGCCGCGGCGATCGCGACGGTGGGGGCGATGTCATCGGTGACCGACCCGCCCGTCGGCGACGTCGCCGTGGAGGTCGTCTTGGGGTCGCAGCTCGCGACGACGAGGGCCGCCAGCGCCAGCACGGCGCGGGCGGTCCGCTGGGCGGGACGGCGCACGGGGGTCATCATGACTCCGGTTATCGGCTCGGTGGCGGCGGAAGCCGTTCACCCTCGTCGAGGATGTGCGGCGTGACCAGGATCAGGAGGTCGCGCTTGCTCTCGGTCTTGCTCTCGCGGGCGAACAGCCGGCCGATCACCGGGATGTCCATCAGGAACGGGATCCCCTGCTTGACCTGGTTGACCGTGGTCACGGTCAGGCCGCCGATGACCGCGGTCTCGCCGTCGGACACCAGGAGCTGGTTGTTGGCGCGCTGGCGGTTGATGATGAAGCCGACGTCCGACGCGGCGATCTGCGCGTCCGAGTTCTCGGCCGACAGCGTCATCAGGATCTGGCGGTTGTTCGTGATGTGCGGCGTGACGGTGAGCGTGATGCCGGCTTCCGTCGTGCGCGTGGTGGCGCGGGGGAGCGACCCGCCGCCCTGCGAGCCGGAGCCGGCGTCGACGACGCGGAACGGGATTTCCTGGCCGCTGAAGATGTTGGCCGGCCGGTTGTCGAGCGTCACGATGCTCGGCTCCGCCTGCACGTCGGCCAGCTGGTTCTCGCGGAGGGCGTCGATGAACGAGCTGATGAAGTAGGCGCCCATCGCCGTCGAGAAGACGAGCGAGAGCGTCGGGTTCGGCACGTTCGCGTTGGCGTTGCCGACGCCGGTGAGGGCGTTGCCGCCGAGCGCGATGCGGTCGTTGGTGATGGCCGCGCCGGTCGAGTCGAGCGCGGGGAAGATCGCGCTCGAGAACTGGCTGCGGGTGCGGATGTCGTAGCGGAGCCCGATGTCCTCGATGCGGCTCCGGTTCACGAAGATGATCTTGGCGCGGATCGCGACCTGGCGCGTGCGGACGTCGAGGTCCCGCACGAACCCGACGAGGTCGGGCATGCGCGAGGGGACGTCGGTGATGAGGAGCGCGTTGGTGCCCGAGTCGGACACCACCGCGCCGCGCACGACGCACCCCTGCCCGCTGGCCGCCGCGCCGCCGCCCGAGGCGACCGCGGCCGAGCAGTCGCGCGACAGCAGCGAGCCGATCGTGGTGCGGATCGAGTTCGCGCTCGCGTAGTTGAGCGGCACCACCCGCGTCTCCAGCGGCTCGGCCGCCTGCTTCGCGAGGAGGTTCTTGTACGAGTCCACCGTGATGATGCCGAGCGAGTCCTCCTGGGCGTCGAGCCCCTGCGAGCGGAGGATCGCCGCGAGCGCCACGTCCCACGGCTTGTCCACGATCTCGGCCGTGACCGTGCCGCTGACGTCCTTGCCGACGATGATCGTGCGGCGGGCGAAGGCGGCGAAGGCGGAGATGACTTCCTTGATGTCGGCGTCCTGGTACGTGACCGTCATGCGGGGCTGCGGGGCCGGCATGCGCGCCTTGCCCTGCGCCGGCGTGGCCGCGAGCGAGGTGCGCGGGGCGCGTGCGTCCGCGGCGGGCCGCGCCTCGGCGGACTGCGGCGCCGCACCCG
>JACQES010000207.1 GCA_016200495.1 Gemmatimonadota bacterium | reverse complement strand
GTCGAGCCATCGCTGCTCCCAGGGGATGCGCTGCCGTCTCGCCCATGTAAGCCCTGACAAGGGCAACCGGGAGGCCACGGCATTCACGTGACGCCAAATAACGCTAACTGACGATACCACTTGCGACTACGTAACGCTCGTGGCGTGGCGGTGCGGTGCCGGCGCCACGGTGAATGTGGACAACTGCTGCGATTCGCCACGGTGTCACCTGTGACGCGGCGCACGCAAGCCCCGACTTGTCAGTGCTTCGCGTCCACCCAGTTGTCGCCGATGCCAAGGTCGACGACGAGCGGCACGCGCAGGTCGGCGGCCCCTTCCATGGCTTCGCGCACGAGTGACGCCAGCGCCTCGAGTTCGCGCGGGGGCCCCTCGAAGACCAGTTCGTCGTGCACCTGCAGGAGCATCTTGGCCTCGAGCCCCTGCGCGCGGAGCGCGGCGTCCACGCGCAGCATGGCGCGCTTGATGAGGTCCGCGGCCGACCCCTGGATCGGGGCGTTGGTCGCGACGCGCTCGCCGAACGCGCGGATGTTGAAGTTCTTCTCCTTGATCTCGGGGATGTAGCGCCGGCGCCCGAAGATGGTCTCGACGTAGCCCTGCGCGCGGGCGGCCTCCACCGCGCCGTCGAGCCACGCCCGCACGCCGGCGAAGCGCTGGAAGTACGTCTCGATGAACGCCTTCGCGTCGGCGTGCTCGATCTTGAGCTGCCGCGAGAGCGCGTGGGCTCCCTGCCCGTAGATCGTGGCGAAGTTGATCGTCTTCGCGCGCGCGCGCATCTCCGGCGTCACGTGATCGAGCGCGACGCCGAAGATCACCGACGCCGTCTGGCGGTGGATGTCGCCGCCGGCCTTGAACGCGGCCACGAACGCCGGGTCGCCCGAGAGGTGCGCGAGGAGCCGCAGCTCGATCTGCGAGTAGTCGGCGACGAGGAAGCGCCATCCCTTCCGCGGGATGAAGCCCCGGCGGATGTCGCGGCCAAGCTCCGTGCGCACGGGGATGTTCTGCAGGTTCGGGTCGCTCGACGAGAGGCGGCCCGTGGCCGCGACCGTCTGGCCGAAGCTCGTGTGGAGCCGCCCGGTGCGCGGGTGCACGAGGGTCGGCAGCGTGTCGAGGTACGTGCTCTCGAGCTTGGCGAGCTCGCGGTAGTCCATGAGCAACTGGGGCAGGGCGTGCCCCTGTTCCGCGAGCTCCTCGAGCACGGACGCGTCGGTCGAGGGCCCCGTCGCGGTCTTCTTCAGCACGGGCAGCCCGAGCTTCTCGAAGAGGATGACCCGCAGCTGCGGATTCGAGTTGACGTTGAACACCTCGCCCGCCGCGGCGTGGATCGCACGCTCGGCGGCTTCGCGCTCCGCCTGGAAGCGCGTCTTGAGCGAGCGGAACCAGTCGAGGTCGATCGCGATGCCCTCCCACTCCATGTCGGCGAGCACGGAGAGGAGGGGCAGCTCGAGCCCATGAAAGAGCGCGTCATGCGGGGCGACCTGCGGCGCGAACAGGTCGCGCAGGCGGAGCGCCATGTCGGCGTCCTCGCACGAGTAGCCCGTCGCGGCCTCGATCGGCACCTCCGCGAACGAGAGCTGTTTCTTGCCCTTTCCGGTCACCTCCTCGTAGGCGATCATGCGGTGGCCGAGGAAGGTGAGCGCCAACATGTCGAGCCCGTGCGAGCGGCGGCCCGGATCGAGGAGGTAGCTCGCGAGCATCGTGTCGAAGTCGATGCCGCGCAGCGCCACGCCCGCGCGTCGCAGCACGAGCAGGTCGAACTTGAGGTTCTGCCCCACCTTGGGGAGCGCGGCGTCCTCGAGCAGCGCGCGGAGGCCGGCGCATGCCGAGTCGAGCAGCGGCGGCAGGTTCCGCACCGAGTGCGCCTGCGCGGGATCGGGCAGGAGGTCGCCCTGCGGCGGCTGCGGCGCGCGGTGCGCGAAGGGGAGGTAGTAGGCCTCGCCGGGCGCGACCGCGATCGAGATCCCCACGAGGTTGGCGCGCATCGGATCCACCGCGATCGGTGCGCCGGGGTCGCTCTCCGTCTCGGTGTCCACCGACATGAAGCCCGCCGCGCGCACGCGCGCCACCAGCGCGTCGAGCGCCGCGACGGTGTCCACGCAGGTGTATCGCAGGGGAATCGCGTCCGTCGGTGCGGGCGCCGCGATCCCCTGCCCGGCGCTATCGCCGGTGGTCGCCGCGGTCGCCTCAGGCACCGCCGGCGCATCGCCCACGGCCTTGGCCATCGAATGGAACTCGAGCTCGACGAACAGCGCGCGGAGGCGCGCGGTGTCCGGCGTGCGCACGGCGAGCGCCTCCAGGTCGAGCGCGATCGGGACGTCGTCCTTGATCGTCACCAGCTCTTTCGACAGCCGCGCCGTGTCGGCGTGCGCGAGCAGCGCCTCGCGCGGGCGTTTCTGCTTGACGTCCGCCGCGTGCGCGAGAATCGACTCGAGCGGCCCGAACTCGGCGATGAGTGCCTGCGCGGTCTTCTCGCCGATGCCATGGACGCCAGGCACGTTGTCGGAGCTGTCGCCGAGGAGGGCGAGGAAGTCGGTGACGCGCTCGGGCGGCACGCCGAGCCGCTCGCTGCCGTTGTGCACGCCGACCCACTGCTCCTCGACGGAGGCCGGTCCACCGCGCCCGGGGTTGAGCAGCCACACATGCTCGCGCACCAGCTGCTGGAAATCCTTGTCGCCCGAAACGATCACGACGTCGAGGCCGCGCGCAGCGCCCGCCTTCGCGAGCGTGCCGATGACGTCGTCGGCCTCGTAGCCGTCGACCGCGAGCACGGGAATGTGGTACGCCTTGAGCAGTTCCGTGACCCGCTCGAGCCCGCGGTCGAAGTCCGCCTGGAGCTCCTCGGTCAGCTTCTCGCGCGTCGCCTTGTACTCGGGATAGACCTCGTGGCGGAACGAGAGCCCGGCGTCATGCACCCACCCCACGTATTCGGGATGGTGCTTGGCGAGGAGGCGCTGGAGGAAGTTGGCGATCCCCCAGACGGCGGAGGTGTTCTCGCCGCGGCTCGTGGTGAGCGGGCGCGTGAGGAGGGCGAAGAACGCGCGGTAGATGAGCGCGTATCCGTCCACGAGAAAGAGGCGGGGGCCGGCGGGTTGCTCCATGGTGCGGGCACGTTACCCGCCGCCGCGCCCGAAATCGAGGGTGCGCCGCGGTGGCGGGCGCTCGCCCGCGCGGCGAGCGCCCGCCGTCAGTGACGGCTGGGAATCAGACCGTGCGGACGTTCGAGGCGGCGAGCCCCTTCTCGCCCTGCCGCACCTCGAACTCGACCAGCTGGCCTGGCTGCAGCGTCTTGTACCCCTCCATCTGGATCGCGGAGAAGTGGACGAACACGTCCTCCCCGCCCGACTGCTCGATGAATCCGAATCCCTTGGCGTCGTTGAACCACTTCACGTTCCCGCGCGGCATGTCGTCGCTCCTGAAGGCGGCCAAGCCCGGCGCGCGGAACGGCGGTCGCCGTCGCGCCTCGGCCGGGTCCTCCCAGAAGTTTAGTGAAATACCGGTGTGTCGGTCAATTAGAACGATTTTTCCGTTGTATCACCCGGCAACGAAAACACCCCCCGGCCGCATGGCCGAGGGGCGCATCGTTCGCGCGACCACCTAGCGACGCCCGCCCTGCTCCTGGATCACGCGCGCCACCTGGCTGAAGTCGGTCGCAGAGCTCGGGGTCAGGCGCCACCGTCCCGAGCCCGACTGGTCCACGAACACGAGCGTCAACCGGCGGCCCAGGTACTCCCAGACGAGCACCCGCCCGCGGTTGGTCATGTCCATCGGCGTCGGCTCCTGCATCCGGTCCGGCTCGCCGAGCGTCACGTAGACCATGCCGCGGTCGGTGAGCCATCCCGGCACCCCTTCGTCGCGGAACCGCGCGTTGGCGAGTTCGATGCGCGCGAAGTAGTTGCGGAGCACGTCCGTCGGTCCCGCGCCCACGCCGGACTCGCGCACGAACGCCGCCCACTCCGCGGCGCGCGACTCCGGCGACGCATCCCGCAGGCGCGCGAGGCGACCCGGGGAGGCGAAGTAGCGCAGGTAGCTCACCATCTGCTCGTACGTGGCGACGGGCAACTCCTCGCCAAACGAGATGAAGACCGGCGTGGACGTCGAGTCGTTGCTGTCGAGGCGCCGCACCGCGACGCGCGAGACGCCAATGCCGAGCATCGTGGCGGGCACGCGCACGACACCGGAGACGAGGCGGCCGTGGCGCACGAGCGTCGCGGTGTCGCTCCAGAGCTTGGCGTCCCCCTCGCCCAGGGCGTCCACGCGCACGGGCACGCGCTCCGCGTCGCCGTACGCCTCGACGTAGAGCGGCGCCACGGAATCGCGCCCGAAGACGATCGTCGAGCGCGGGCTGACGAGGATGCGCGGCAGCGACTCGACCGCCTGGCGGAGCGTGACCTCGTAGAACGGCACCGGACTCGAGAGCGTGCGAGGCCCGAGGCGCGGCACCACGAGCGACCGCGACGACGTCGAGGCCTTGCCCGTCGTCTCGTCGCGCACGGTGACGACGAGGTCGCCCGTGCCCGGCGGCACGCTGATCACCTGCTGGAACAGCACGCTCTCGTCGGTGCGCGCGGTCTCCTTGAAGGCGACGACGCGCACCTGCTCCACGCCCTCGGCGTGCGCGAGCACCTCGCCGGCGCGCCGCAGTTCGACCGGCAGCGGCGGACCATCGGCGAGCAGTCCCATGGACTGGTAGAGGCGCACCGCGTCGAAGGCACCGAGCGGCGCGGTCGGCAGCCCGGCCACCGCCGCGGGGCGCGCCGGCGTCGCCGGACGCGTCGCGCCGTTGTCGGCCGCCGGACCCGACGACCCACCGCCGCACCCGGCAAGGGTCGCGGTGAGGAGGCACAGCGTGACGCGGCGGACGGGGAAGCGCATCGGGACAATCTCCGGCGGAACGGTCGTCGGGGCGAGCAGTCCGGCATGCTACCCCGGATCTCGGCGGAAGATACGTCGCTTGCCGCACCCCGGTCAGGCGGGTTAGCATTGCCCCGTGCCGCGTGACGCTCTCGTGGGATCGACGATTGCCGGGTACTCACTCCACGAGATGATCGGTGAGGGGGGAACCTCGACCGTGTACAAGGGGGAACACCCGGCGCACGGTCCCGTGGCCGTGAAGGTCCTCCGCGAGAAGCTCCGCCAGGATCGCACCGCCGTCGCCCGCTTCGTGCGCGAGGCGCAGTTCGGCGCCCGCGTGGTGCACCCGAACGTGGTGAAGACGCTCGAGATCGGCGAGGTGGACGGCCTCCACTTCCTCACGATCGAGTGGGCCCTGGGCGAGCTCCTCGAGAAGTACGTCAAGCGCATGGCGCCGCTCCCGAAGGACGAGGTCGCGGCGATCATCACGCAGATCGGCGACGCCGTGCAGGCCGCGCACGCCGAGGGGATCATCCATCGCGACCTGAAGCCGGACAACGTGATGTACGATCCGGTGGCGCGGCAGGTGAAGCTCCTCGACTTCGGCATCGCCATCACCACCGACACGACCGCCGACGAGCGGCTCACGCGCGCCGGCTTCTTCGTGGGCACGCTCATGTACGTCGCCCCGGAGGCGCTGTCCGGCGAGCTCGTCGGACCGGCGGCCGACCAGTACTCGCTGGCCACGATCGCCTACCAGCTGCTCACGGGGGTGCTGCCCTACGCCGCCAAGAACCAGCGCGAGATGTTCGCGTTGCTGCTGAAGGAGCCGCCGACGCCCCTGAACAAGGCGAAGGCGGGGCTCACCTTCGCCCCGGGCGTCGAGGCCGTCGTGATGAAGGGGCTCGCGAAGAATCCGAAGGATCGCTATCCCGACGTGCTGACCTTCGCACGCGAGCTGGCGGCCGCCCTCGCGGCCCCGGAGCCCACCGAGGCCCCGGGCCTCTTCGGCAAGGTCCGCAAGCTCTTCGGCTAGGCGCCGCTCACGGCGCCGGCGCGATCGGCAGCCAGAGCGAGAAGACCGAACCCTCGCCGCTCGCGCTCGCGAGCGTGAGGTCGCCCCCGAGGTGCCGGGCGAGCCGACGCGAGATCGGAAGCCCGAGCCCCACGCCGCGCGACTCCGATCCACCGCGCGCCCCGGCGTGCACCTGCTCGAACTCGTCGAACACGCGCGCCTGATCGGCCGACGCGATGCCGATGCCGGTGTCCGCCACCTGCAGTTCGACCCAGGCGCCGGGCCCGGGCGATCCGACCGCGGTGGCCTGTCGTGCGCGGAGCTGGATGCTCCCGGTCGGGGTGAACTTGATCGCATTGCCGACCAGGTTGACGATCACCTGCCGCAGCTGGGTCGGGTCGGTCACGAGGCGCGGCAGCGCCGGCCCGACGCTGAGTGACAGCGTGAGCCCGCGTTCCGCCACGAGCGGTTCCATTTCGGTCGCGACCGAGAGCAGGAGGTCGCGCACGTCCACCGGCTCGCGGTGCACCTCCATGCGCCCCGCCGCCAGGCGGGCGAGATCGAGGATCTGGTCGACGAGGCGGCGCAGGTGGGTGGCCGAATCCTCGACCTTGCCGATCGCCGCCGCCTGGCGGGGCGCGAGCGCCCCGTACGTGCCGTCGCGCAGCAGCTCGGTGAAGCCGACGATCGCGTTGAGCGGCGTCCGGAGCTCGTGCGAGGCCGCCGCGAGGAACTCGCTCTTCGACCGGTTGGCGCGAAGCAGTTCGGCGGAGAGGTGCTCGAGCTCCACCGATCGCGCCGCCGTGCGCCGCGCCTGCGCCCGCTCGAGCACGAAGGCGAGCGACGCGGCGACCGCCGCCCCGGCCCCGAGGAGCGCGAGCGCCCAGCGGCCGCCGCCGCCGGGCGGCAGCGCGCGCGCCGCGGCAACGAAGCCCGCCACCATGCAGGTGACGGCCACCAGCAGGAGGAGCGCGGAGGTGCGGCGGGGCGTCGAGTGCAGGGCCGGCATCACGAGGGCTCGGGGACGCGCGCATCATCTCGGCGCGCCGGCACCCGGCGCAAGGGCACGCTCCGCCATCTCGTGCACGCCGGATGGCGAGACCCGGGCCAGCGGCGCGCGATATGGGCGCACGAGCCGCTCGATGAAGTAGTCGAGCATGCCGTCGGCATCGTAGCGCTCGCGGAATTGCGCGGCCGAGAGGCCGAACATGCGGCGCGTGTGGCGGCTGAAGCTCTGTGGCGACGAATAGCGGAAGGCGTGGGCCACCGCCGTCAGCGTCGCTCCGGGATGCTGGAACGCCTCGGCGACGAGCACGAGCCGCCCGGTCGCGAGGTAGCGCTTGGCCGAGGGCAGCTCGAGCCGGAAGAACCGGCTCATGAGCGAGCTGGGATTGGTCTGGAGCAACCGGGCAAGGTCGCGCGTGCTCGTGAGCGAGGCGCCGTCCATGAAGATCCGCTCGAACATGAGCTGGGTGTCGGGCTTGAGCACGGGGACTTCGCGCGCAATCGCATCGAGCGCCCGCCGCCGGATGTCGCCGGACTGGCGCGCGGTGAGGGCGCGCCGCAGCTCGGCCCAGCCATGGGCCTGGTTGGCCTCCAGGACGGCCCGGACCCCGCACTGGCCGAGCTGGAGTGCCACCTGCGGCGATCGGGCGTCTGGACGGGCAAGGAAGGCGAAGGCGGGCACGTGGGGGAACTCGCGCACGAGCCGCGTGAGCGCCGGGCGCGCGGTCGGATGCCACGCGCCCAGCGAAACCATCACCGCCGCGGCACGGCGCGCGCGGAGGTCCTCGAGGACCTCCGGCAGCGAGCTGCGGTGCACGGCGCGGAAGAGTCCCTCGCCGGCCGCGTCGACATGCGGGCGCTCGCCGGGCGGTACGAGGGTGGTGACGAGCGGCGTCTCGGCGATCGGGCCGGCGCGCTCGGTGAGACGAAAGACGGGGGTGGGGGCCATGACGTCGGGTCCGGTGCGGGCGTGGACGGAGATCGCGCGGAGCACGTCGCTCTGCCGCGGATCGGCTGCCAAGCCAAGCATTGCACGTCACAGTCAGCCGAACGTCAGTCCGCGAGGCGTCCGCGTCGAGCTTCGGAAGCCGAACCGTCAGCGGACGTGGACCTGGGGGTTCCTTCTCCTGCCGGTCGCATCTCGGCATTGCGCACGCTGTCCGGGTCCGTTAGCCATTCACTCAAACGACGTGGTGGACTGGATGATCGCGGCCGCGGATGGTGCGCGGTTCGAGGAAAGTCCGGGCTCCATTGGGCGCGCTGCCAGGTAACACCTGGGCGTCCGGGTCACACCGGGCGACGGACAGGGCAACAGAGAACAGACCGCCCACCAGTCGATCGGTGGGTAAGGGTGAAACGGTGGGGTAAGAGCCCACCGCGCGGACGGCAACGTTCCGTGGCACGGCAACCCCCAGCGGGAGCAAGGCCAAGTAGGCGGCGAGAGGTGCCCACCTCGACCAAGACGCCGCGGGTCGGCTGCTACAGGAGTCGGGTGACCGGCTCCGCAGAGGAATGATCATCCGGACCTTCACCGGTCCGACAGAACCCGGCTTACAGGTCCGCCACAACACATGCGGGGTGCGCTCCCACCAGGGAACGCACCCCGCACCACATCCGGCCGGCGCGTGCTCAGTCCACGAGGCGGAGCGGCATCACCAGGCAGAAGTACTTGGCCGGATCCGACCATCCCTCCGGTTCGATCGTCGCCGCGCGCTCCGGGGCCTTGAAGGTGAGCTTCACCTCGTCGGTCGGGATGTAGCGCAGGATCTCGAGCAGGTAGTTGGCGTTGAAGCCGATTTCGAGCGGATCGCCGGTGAAGCGCACCGGGATCTCGTCCTGCGCCTCGCCCACGTCGGCGGTCTGCACGTTGAACTTGAGCATTGCCGTGTTGAAGGCGAGGCGGATCCGGTGCGTCTGGTCGGACGCGACGATCGCCGTGCGGCGGAGCGCGGCCGTGAGCGCGGCGCGATCGGCGATCGCGATCCGGTCGTTGTCCTTCGGGATGACCTGGTCGTAGTTCGGGTATGGCCCCTCGATCAGGCGCGTGAATACCGACACGAAGGGTGACCGGAAGCCGAGGTGGTTCGCGCCTTGGGCGATCTCGAGGTCCTCGTCGGCCGGGAAGAGGCGCCGCACCTGTTCCAGCGCCTTGGGCGGCACGATGAACTCGGCCGAGGCCTCGCTCGCCCACGGCGTCTCCATCTTCGCGAGGCGATGGCCGTTGGTGGCGACCATGCGCATGAGGTCCTTGCGCAGCTCCCACAGCACCCCGTTCAGGATCGGCCGGCTCTCCTCGACGGACACCGCGAAGGCGGTGTGCGCGATCAGTTTCTGCACCTCGGAGGAACGGATCTTCCAGGGATTCGTGAACTTGATGTTCGGGAACGCCGGGAACTCGTCCTTGGGGAGCCCGAGCAGCTTGAACTTCGAACGCCCGCTCTCGAGCGTGATGCGCTGCTCGCCTGCGGTCGCGAGCTTGATCGGCGCCGGCGGAAGTTCGCGCACGATCTCCATGAGCCGCTTCGCCGGAATCGTGATCGCGCCCGGTGCATCCACCTCCGCGGCAATCTCGATGCTGACCGCAATGTCGAGATCCGTGCCAGAGAGGCGGATCCCGCGTTCCGTGGTCTCGACCAGGAGGTTCGAGAGCACCGGCAGCGTTGTCTTGGTCGGGATGGTCGCGGCGACCGCGGTCAGTCCCTCCAGCAACTTCTCACGCGAACTGGTGACCTTCATGCAAGCTCCTCGGGGTCGGTTGGGCTGAAGAAGCGCTGCGTGCCCAGTATCACGAAAGGAGAGAGAAAGACAGGAGATGTAGTAGCAGGGCCTGTGTATTGTCGACAGGCGCCGTAAGACCAAAGGTTACAATCGGTTAAGCCAGTACACAATATCCACAGCAGCGTGGACTCTTTCCGGACTTCTCCACGTCCGGCCGAAATCCCGGGTTCCGGCGTGGATAGCTATTGCTGCAACAGCCGGTTCTCCACACGCTGCACCCGAGTCGCAAACTCTGGATCCGTACGAAGCTGCACCTCGACGCGCTCGAGGCTGTGGATGACTGTGGAGTGGTCCCGGCCCCCGAACGCCTCGCCGATCTGGATGAGCGGCGTGCCCATCAACGTGCGCACCAGGTACATCGCGACCTGGCGCGGAACGGTGTACGCCTTGAGCCGGCTCTTGGACATGAGCGCCTCCGGCGTGACCTGCCATTCCTGCGCGACCACCTTCTGGACCGTCGCAATCGAGAGCTGTCCGCCCCCTCCGCCGGAGCCGCCGTCGGCGCTCAGCCGATCGCGCAGCGCGTCGAGCGCGAGCTCGACGGTCACGTCCTTGTGCTTCAGCGACGCGAACGCCAGCAGCTTGATGATGCACCCCTCGAGCTCGCGCACGTTCGACTGGACGCGCTCGGCGATCAGTTCGAGCACGTCACCCGGGAACGAGTCCTCCAGGTGGTCGCGCTTGAGCTTCTGTTGCAGGATGGCCAGCCGGTGCTCGTAGTCGGGCTGGCCGACGTCGGCGACCATGCCGGATTGGAACCGGCTCACGAGGCGGGCCTCGAGGCGCGGTATCTCGACCGGCGGCCGGTCGGAGGTGAGCACAATCTGCCGTCCGGCCTCGTAGAGCGTGTTGAAGGTGTGGAAGAACTCCTCCTGCGTGCTCTCCTTGCCCTTCAGGAACTGCACGTCGTCCACGAGGAGAACGTCGAGTTCCCGGTAGCGGCGCTTGAAGGACGACATCGCCTTCCCCTGCACCGCCTGGATGAACTCGTTGGTGAACTGCTCGATCCCGACGTAGGCGACGCGCGCGTCCGGGTTGCGCTCGAGGACGCCATGCCCGATGGCCTGCATGAGGTGCGTCTTGCCGAGCCCCGTGTCCCCGTAAATGAAGTACGGGTTGTAGGCGCGGCCGGGCTGCTGGGAGACGGCGAGCGCCGCGGCGGCGGCGAGCTCGTTCGACCGGCCGACCACGAACTCGTTCAGCGTGTAGCGCGGCGAGAGCGGGGCGAAGCCGAAGGAGTCGTTCTGCGGGCGGCCCGTGACGCCCGTGCGCGGCGTGGGGAGGGCGCCCCCCGGAGCCGGGGACTGCGGCGGCCGGTTGGCCGGAGCCACGAACAGGTCCATCTGGGCGCGCGCGACCCGCTCGGGGTCGGCCTGGAACGTCACCTTGACCGGGTGACCAAGCGCGACCGGTCCGTAGGACTCGAGCAGGTCTTGATAGTTGCGTTCGTTCCACTCGGCCGCGAACTGGTCCGGCACGCCGACCGCGAGCGCTTCGCCCGCGATCCCGAGGGGCTGCGCGGGGGCCAGCCAGCTTTCGAACGCCTCGGGGGTCAGGTCCAGCCGCGCGCGCTCGAGCAGGCGCGACCAGACGTCCGAGGCTGTAAGGGACATGCGTTCGAGAACCGGTGGGGCGATGTGGAAAACGAAAGGGGGGTGAAGGTAGAGGTCCCCTGTGGAAAAGTCAACGCGAGAGAACGATCTGTGTTGGTGGCGAGGTGCGCATCGGGGGGAGGGTTGCCCTATCTCCTTAGGTCCACTAGACTTAGGGTTCCCTGAAATCACACGACTTCACTTTCGGATTGAAGGCATAGGGCAATGGGCAAGCCGACGTATCGTCCGCGGAACAAGCGCCGGATCGCGACGCATGGATTCCGCACGCGCATGTCGACCAAGTGGGGCCGGGAAGTGCTGGCGCGCCGCCGCAAGAAGGGGCGCAAGCGCCTGACCGTGCAGCTCCCGAGCAAGTACGCCGGCGTCTGAGCGGTACCCGTTCGCGCGCCGGCAACGGCTGACGCGATCGGGGGAGATGCAGCGCGTCCACGCGGAAGGGAAGCGAATCCGAACGACGCACATGGACGTTCGGGTCCTCGCTTCCCTTCGCACGTACGGTCGCGTCGGCGTTGTCGTGCCGCGTTACGGGCACACGGCGGTCGAGCGCAACACGGTCAAGCGTCGGCTGCGCGAGGCGGTGCGGTTGCAACTGCTGCCGGCGCTCGGCGCGGTGGATCTCGTGGTGCGCGCGACGCCGGCCGCCTATCGCGTCGCCATGCCGGTTCTCGTGGACGACATCGCGACACTCGCGCGGCGCCTGCCTCGTAAGGATGCCCAGCCATGACCACCGTGCTCGTGATGCTGGTGCGCGCGTACCAGATGTGGCTCAGCCCGATCCTGCCGTCGGCATGCCGGTATCATCCGACGTGCTCGGCGTACGCGATCGAGGCGATACAGAAGCATGGTGCCCTGCGCGGCAGCTGGCTGGCCGCGCGCCGGATCGGACGCTGCCATCCCTTCCGGGCGGGCGGCTTCGACCCGGTTCCCTGACCGACGAGTAGCGTTCCACCATGGACCGACGGATGCTCCTGGCGATCGCCCTGACCATCGGGGTGATCTTCGCCACGAACCTGATCTTCCCGCCGCAGAAGCCCGCGCCCAAGTCGGCGGCGGACAGCGCGGCGGTCGCGTCACCGGCCACGTCGCCGGCCGCACCGGCGATCGCCTCGGCGGTCCCCGCCGTCGGCGCGCCGACGTCCACGCCAGCGGCGGCGGCGCCTGCGCCGATCACGAGCAAGGTTGACACCGCCGCCGTGCAGACGGCGCGCGCGACCGTCGCCTTCACCTCGCTCGGCGCCGCGCCCCTGCGCGTGACGATGCGCGACCACAAGCTGCTCCCCGCCAAGGCGGTGGACGCGCAGCTCACGTCGCCGGCGGGCGCGCTCCTGCGCTACGCGGTGGTGACGGCGGGCGACACCGTGCGCTTCGACCGCACCGCGTTCACCGCCACGACGAGTTCGACCGGCGGGGTGACGACGCTCGAGTACACGGGCACGGAGCGTGGCATCACGCTCGCGGCGCGCTACACGCTCGACACGACCGACGTGAACGCGTACCTCACGCGCGCCCGCGTGACGATCACGGGCGCGCCCACACCGGCGTTCCTGCGGATCGGCCTGCCGGCCGGCTTCCAGTCGCAGGAGACCAAGCCCGAGGAGGATGCGACGCACCTCGCGTACGCCTTCAAGCCCGAGAAGCGTTCCGCCGACGTGATCGCGTTCGGCAAGCTCGACCCGGGCGAGCGGCGCATCGAGCGCGGGCCGTTCACCTGGCTCGTGGCCAAGAGCAAGTACTTCATGGTGGGGCTGCTGGTGTACTCGGTGCGCTCGCCGATCGCCGAGCTGCAGGTGACCGGCCAGCCCAAGACCGGGAAGTATGTCGTGACGGGCGACGCGCAGGCCTTCGTGGAACTGGCGGGCGGCCCGGTGAGCTTCGAGCTCTACCACGGCCCGCAGGAGTACATCCGGCTGCACAAGCTCGGGCGCGACTTCGAGAACTCGAATCCGTACGGCGGCTGGTTGCAGGGGGCGGTGCAGCCGTTCGCGACGATCGTGATGCGCCTGCTGCTCTGGCCGCTCAACCAGACCGCGATGCGCTCGAGCATCAAGATGCAGCGGATCCAGCCGGAGCTGGCGAAGGTGCAGGAGAAGTTCAAGAGCGACCCGCAGAAGCTGCAGGCGGAGATGATGAAGGTGTACAAGGCGCACGACATGAGCCCCTTCAGCGCCTTCTCCGGCTGCCTCCCGATGCTGATCCCGCTCCCGATCCTGTTCGCGCTCTTCTTCGTCTTCCAGAACACGATCGAGTTCCGCGGCGTGAGCTTCCTCTGGCTCCCCGACATCTCGCTCGGCGACCCGTTCTACGTGATGCCGCTCCTGATGGGCGCGAGCATGTTCGTGCTGTCGTGGATCGGGATGAAGAACGCGCCGCCCAACCCGCAGACGCAGATGATGTCGTGGCTGCTGCCGGGGATGATGACGCTGATGTTCCTCAACTTCGCGTCGGGCCTCACGCTCTACTACTTCGTGCAGAACCTCGCGGCGCTGCCGCAGCAGTGGCTGATCGCCAACGAGCGCTCGAAGGGCGCGGGCGTGCCGGCGCCGGCGTCGTAGCGCCCGGGAGCCTCGACGCGAACACGGCCGGTGTCCCCCGGAGGACACCGGCCGCATTCGTTTCGGGCCCCGCCGTCCGGAGACGGCGCTACGGACCCTTGCTGGTGGCGGCCCGCCAGACTTCATCGGCGAGCCACTCCAGCCGTTCTTCGGCGCGTTCGAGCTCGCCGGCGGACATCCCGCCGGCGTTGTGCGCGATGTCGCGCACGTGATCGAGCAGGTCGTCGAGCGCCTCGCGCAGCGAGGCGTTGCGACGGCGCTCGTCGGACGGACCCGAGGGCGTGTCGCTCATGCGCTCGCCGCGGCCTGGCGGCCGACGGCCACGAGTTCGGCGGCGCTGGCGCGCACCGCCCAGGCATAGCCGCGGGCGGCGACCGCCGCGTCCACCATGCGCGCGCCGAGGAAGTAGCCGGCACGCTCGGGGAGCACGTAGCGATCCACGGTGCGCGCCTCGTCGCTCATGCCGCCGGACAGGTAGCGCAGGCGAAGGCCCAGCGCCGCCGCGTCCAGGTCCTCGGTCACGGCGCGCGCGAGCACGGGCTCGAGCTCGCGCACGCGCGCGTACTGGCGCCGTCCGTAGCCGAAGTACTCCCAGGCCGCATGGCCGGGCGAGATGGCGCGCGAGACCTGCACCGCGAGCCCCTCGTTGACGAGCAGCTCGCGCAGCGAGGCGCGCCGGCCGGTCTCCCAGTACGAGTAGTAGCCGCCGGCCTCGTCCACGAGCGCGCGCATCTCCGCGCGCGAGGTCGGCGACGTGTAGCGCACCGCGTGCGCGACCTCGTGCGCGAGCCAGAGCGGAATCAGTTCCTGATCGAGGCCGAGGCCCTGCGTGTCGGGATTCGCGACCGAGGTGAAGTGCTCGAGGCAGACGAACGCCACGCCGCGCCCGTTGACGACGAGCTCACCGGCGTTCGCGGCGCCCACGCCGACCATCAGCACGACATCGACGCCGGTGTCCATCTCGAGGAGGTGCTGGCACTGCTCCTCGGTGTTGCGCGCGAGCGAGACGACGTCCGTGCGCTCCAGCATCGTGCGGAGGTCGGTGCGATCGGCCATGGCCGTCGCGCGCACGACGTCGGCGAAGTGCGGCCCCTCGGGATCGAGGACGTAGTTCTGCCAGTACGCCTCGAGAATCTTCCTGTGCGTCTCGTAGTACCTGCCGTACGCCGCTACCCGGTCGTTGCTGTTCAGGACCGCAAAGAAGTCGGGCAGGAGGTTGATCAGCATCTCGTCCGATGGTGATGGCGTCGCGCGCGGACACGGGCGGTTTTCCACAACACCCGTGTGCGGGGGGCAATGTAGGTGCCCTTGTGAAAGCGAGCAAGAGCACAAATGACCGAACCCGGGCAAGCGGGCTCGCCATCACGAGATGCGCGCTTGATCGATGGGCGCGACGGATGCCCCGCCGACATGGCGACGGTGCACCCACCCGATTGTGGATACTATCTCGTGCCGAAGAGTCGGTCGCCGGCGTCGCCGAGCCCGGGCAGGATGTAGCCCTGGGCGTGCAACTCGCGGTCAAGCGAGGCGGCGAAGACGCCCACATCGGGGTGTGCGTCGGCGAGGCGACGGACGCCCTCGGGCGCTGCCACGAGACAGAGGAACCGGATGCGCGTGGCGCCCGCCTTCTTGAGCGACGACACGGCCGAGACGGCCGACCCGCCGGTGGCGAGCATCGGGTCGAGGACGACGAAGTCACGTTCCGCCGCGTCGCCGGGCACCTTGAAGTAGTAGTCCACCGGCTCGAGCGTGTCGTGGTCGCGATAGAGCCCGATGTGCCCGACGCGCGCCGAGGGCACGAGGCGCAGCACGCCCTCGACCATGCCGAGACCGGCGCGCAGGATCGGCACGAGGGTCAGCTTCTTGCCCGCGACGCGCCGCCCGATGGTGCGCTCGAGTGGCGTGTCGACGGCGGCGTCCTCGAGGGCGAGGTCCGCCGTCGCCTCGTAGGCCATGAGCATCGCGATCTCGTCGACGAGCTCCTTGAAGATCTTCGTCGGCGTCTCGCGGTCGCGCAGGAGGCGCAGCTTGTGCTGCACCAGAGGATGGCGGACGACGGTGAGCGTGGGGAACGTCGGGGTGGTGCCCATGGGCGCGAAACTAGTACCTTCCGCGACATGAAAGAATACCAGGCCGTGATCCTGCGACTCGGGCGGCACGTGCAGGAGGACGAGGAGGCGCTGACGGACCTGCTGAACGAGCGGAGCCGCGGCGGCTGGGCTCCCGTGATGGTGTCGCAAGGCGAGGGGCGCATCACGGTGGTGTTCGCGCGCGAGGCCGAGGGCTGACCGCGCGCCGGCGCCGCACGGCGCCGGCCCCCCGGCCACCGTATCGCGCATGGAGATCGAGTTCAGCGGCGCCGCCCGTGAGGTCACCGGGTCCTGTCACATCGTGCGACACGGCGGCAAGACGCTGCTGCTCGACTGCGGCCTGTTCCAGGGGCGACGCGCCGATGCGCGCGCGAAGAACGAGCGGTTGCCGATCGCGATCGGCGAGATCGACGCGATCGTCCTGTCGCACGCGCACATCGACCACGCCGGCCGGCTGCCGCTGCTCGTCGCGCGCGGCTACGACGGGCCGATCTGGTGCACCGCGGCCACGCGGGACCTCTGCGGGCTGATGCTCGCCGACAGCGCGCACATCCAGGAGCAGGACGCGCGCTTCCTGGCCAAGCGGGGCAAGGCGCACGCCGAGCCGCTCTACACGATGCGCGATGCCGTGAAGGCGGTGGAGCAGATGATCGGCACGGGGTACCGCCGCACGGTCGAGGTGCTGCCGGGATTCCGCGTGACCTTCCACGACGCCGGCCACATCCTCGGGTCGGCGTCGGTGGCGCTCGACGTGGGCGAGGGTGCCGCGGCGCGGCGCCTCGTGTTCTCGGGGGACGTGGGGCGCGCGGGGCTCGCGATCATCCGCGACCCGGACCCGCCGACGGGTGCGCACGCGGTGATCATGGAGAGCACGTACGGCAACCGGAACCATGAACCGATCGTGGGGGCACGGGAGACGCTGGGCGCCATCGTCCGCGAGACCGCCGCACGGGGCGGGCGCGTGCTGGTGCCGGCGTTCGCGGTTGGCCGCACGCAGGAACTCGTGTACGACCTGCACGTGCTGGCGCGCGACGGGGCGATCCCCCGGGTGCCGATCTACGTGGACTCGCCGCTGGCGACCGACACGACGGCCGTCTTCGCGGCCCACCCCGACCTGTACGACCAAACCGAGGCGCCGATCCGGCAGCTGCCCGACCTGTTCGCGTTCGACCTGCTGCACTTCACGCGTGACGTCGAGGACTCGAAGCAGCTCGACCAGCTGAACGGCCCGGCGGTGATCATCTCGGCCTCGGGAATGGCGGAATCGGGGCGGATCCTGCATCACCTGGCGCACGGGGCCTCCAATCCGCGCAACACGATCCTGATCGTGGGCTTCCAGGCGGAGCACACGCTCGGGCGGCGCATCGTGGAGGGGCGTCCGGTGCTGTCGATCTTCGGCGAGGACGTGCCCCTCCGGGCCCGGGTGGCGGTGCT
>JACQES010000206.1 GCA_016200495.1 Gemmatimonadota bacterium | reverse complement strand
GCATCGAGCTGCGCCTTCACGGCCGGCTCGAGCTTGCTGCCGTCGAACGCGACGTTGTGCGGGCCGCCCGAGACCACGACGAACTTCACGCCGTCGCCGGCCGAGAGGGTGATCGCATTCGGCTCGAAGCGGTAGCCCTTGTCGTCGCCGATCATCTTGACTTCGATCGTCTTGCCCGTGATCGGGGCAGCGGCACCGGCCGCCGCTGCGGGGGCAGCCGCCGGCGACGCCGCCGGAGCGGCAGCCGCGGGCGACGACGCCGCCGGGGTCGCCGCCGGAGCGTCGGCCTTCTTCTCACCGCCGCAGGCGGCGAGCACCACAGCGCTCGTCACGAGCGCAATTGCATTGAAACGCATGTCTGGAGGCCTCCAAAGCCTGTTCTGTTTTCTCATGTTATGAAGCTCGCGGGGCCCCGCGAGCCCGGGAAAGATAGCCATGCCTTGCGCCCGAGGGTACTGGCGGGGTACGCTTCATGTCTCATGCGCCTTCGCCTCGCCGCCTCGCACCATCATCACCACCACGGTCCCACGGGCCGGGGGAGTGAGCGCGGGCGCGCCTAGGCGCGAGACCGATCGACCACACGGGCATTTGGCCCGCTCCCGGCCAGTCCTCCCCAGGACGGGCCTTCGTTTTTTTCTCCTCGCCATTCCCGGGTCCAACCCCGCCATGCTCAAGATTGCCCTGCCCAACAAGGGGCGCCTCGCCGACGACACCCGCGAGCTCTTGGCCGATGCCGGCCTCGAGGTGCGCGCCCGCTCGGAGCGCGCCCTGACCGCCTCGCTCGGCGGCGAGTTCGAGGCCTTGTTCGTGCGCGCCCAGGACATTCCCGAATTCGTGGCCGACGGGGCCGCCGATGCGGGGGTGACCGGTCGCGACCTGATCGAGGAGTCGGGACGCCCCCTCCACGAACTGCTCGACCTCGAGTTCGGACGCTGTCGCCTCGTGGTCGCCGAGCGGGAGGACCCGCGGGCCCTGACGCCGGACCCGGCGCGGCGCCCCCGCGTCGCCACGGTCTTCCCGCGCCTCACCGCCCGGCATTTTGCGGCGCAGGGCCGCGAGGTGGACGTGGTTCCCGTGTCGGGAGCCGTCGAGATCACGCCCCACCTGGGCATCGCCGACATCATCGTGGACCTCACCTCGACCGGCAGCACGCTCAAGGTCAACGGACTTCGCGAGGTCGAGACGGTGCTCGAATCCAGCGCGCGCCTGGTGACGTCCGAGGCGGCGATGGCCGACCCGGTGCGGCGTGACGCGCTCGAGGGGCTCGCGACCGCCCTGGCCTCGGTGCTGCGCGCGCGCGGCCAGCGGTACGTGATGGCCAACGTGCCGCGCGCCGTGCTTGATCGCGTGCGGCAGGTGCTGCCCGGACTCAACGGCCCGACGGTGATCGACATCATGAACGGGGGCTCCCACGTGGCCGTTCACGCCGTGGTCGCTGCCCGCGCCATCTATCGCACGATCGCCGACCTGAAGGCGCTCGGCGGTGAAGGGATCCTCGTGACGCGCATCGAGCGCCTGACGCCGTGATCCCCGACGACGAGACCCCGCGCATCACCCTGCGCGCCCGCGGTGCGCTGGCCGGCTTGGCCGCGGCCGATCGGGCGGCGATCCTGGCCCGTGGCGTGGCCCGCGATGACGACGCCGTGCGCACGCAGGTGGCCGCGATCCTCGAGTACGTGCGCGACCGGGGCGACGAGGCGGTGCGCGCGCTCACGCGCGAACTCGACCACGTGAAGCTCGAGGCGATCGAGGTGCCGCGAGCGGCCATGGAACGGGCGTGCGACACGCTCGATCCGGCGGTGCGCACGGCGCTCGAGCGCGCCGAGCGCAACCTGCGACGCGCGAGCGAGGCCGCGCGTCCGCGCGACGTGATGCTCGAGACGGAACCGGGCATCACCGTGGGACGACGCGCCGACCCCTTGGCGCGCGTGGGGATCTACGCCCCCGGTGGACGGGCGGCCTACCCGAGTTCGGTGCTCATGGGTGTCGTTCCCGCGGTGGCCGCAGGGGTCGAGGAGATCATCATCTGCTCGCCGCCGGGACCCGACGGCCGGCCGGCCTCGACGGTCCTCGCGGCGGCCGCGATCGCCGGTGCGCACCGCGTCTTCGCGGTCGGCGGTGCCCAGGCGATCGCCGCGATGGCGTTTGGCACTGACACCGTGCCGCGCGTCGACCGGATCGTCGGCCCCGGGAACGCGTTCGTGAACGAGGCCAAGCTGCAGGTGGCCTCGCTCGTGGGCATCGACAGTCCGGCCGGACCGAGCGAGTTGTGCGTCCTGGCCGACGCGACCACGTCACCCGCCCTCGTGGCGCGCGAGATGGTCGCGCAGGCAGAGCATGACCCGGATGCGAGCGTGGTCGCCGTTGTCGTGGGCGACGCGCGTGCGGTGGACGCGATCGAGTCCGCACTCGCCGGTACGGTCGCCGGCGCGGCGCGGCGTTCCATCGTGCGCGCCGCGCTCGCAGCGCGCGGCGCCCTGCTGTCGGCCGATTCGCTCGATGCCGCGATCGCGTTCGCGAACGCCTATGCCGCCGAGCACCTGCTGCTGGCGGTCGCGGATCCTGCCGCCCTCGTGCCCCGCCTGCGTGGCCACGGCGCGATCTTCGTTGGCGCCCCGAGCGCCGTGGCGTTCGGCGACTACCTGACCGGCGCGAACCACGTGCTGCCGACCGGCGGACTCGCACGCATCTTCTCGGGACTTTCGACGGAGGCCTTCATGCGGTGGACGTCGTGGCAGGCGGTGAGCCCCGAGGCCGCGGCGCGGCTGGCGGGCGACACGGGGCTCCTCGCCGACACGGAGGGCCTGCCGGCGCACGCCGCGG
>JACQES010000205.1 GCA_016200495.1 Gemmatimonadota bacterium | reverse complement strand
ATGCGCGCCCCCTTGGCGTGCGCGATCCGGCACGCCTCCGCGACCTCGCCCATGGTGAGCTGGGCGCCCTCGTCGCGGGCGTTGAACCGCTCGGCGCCCAGGTAGACGGCGTTGGCGCCGTTGGCGACCGCGGCGCGGACGGCGTCGAGGGAGCCGGCGGGGGCGAGGAGTTCGGGGACGTGCATGGGGGAAAAGCTAACCCCGCCCGGCGCCTCAGCGTCGCGCCGTCACCCGGCCGATGAGCCGCAGCACGAGGGAGGCGGCCACGCAGCCCATGCCGACCCAGCGCCACGTCTCCTCGTTGGTGCGCACGCCGTAGCCGATGGCGAGCATCCCCAGCACGAGCACGAGGAGGCGCGCAAGGACGAGCCCGTTCACGGCGCGGCGGGGAGCCCGAGCGCGCGGGCCTCGGCGTCGGGGACGTCGAGCACGAGGCGCAGCATCGAGGTCGAGAAGACCTTGCCCTGCGCGTCGGTGCGGAGCGAGAGCGTGCCGCCGCCGTCGAGCGCGCCGTGCAGCAGGAAGTTCATCGCGTGGAGGTTCGCGAGCTCGAACCGTTCGACGCGCCCCTGGATGGCGCCGGCGTAGTGCGCCGCGACGCGCTCGACGGTGAGCTCGCGCACGATGAGCGGATACCAGCGCGGCTCGAGCGCGATCACGCCGACGTTCGCTATGTTCCCCTTGTCGCCGCTCCGGGCGTGGGCGATGTCCACGAGGCGGACCTTCATCGGCCTGCCTCGACGGTCCGACGCCCACACACGGCGCTCGGCGCGTGCGCGACGATGCGCGCGTTCATTGCAGCACCTCGACCTTCACGTCCACGGCATCGCGCCGGATGAGCGCCGGCCAGAACGCGATGACCTCCTCGACCTTGCCGCGCGCCTGCTGGTAGCCCGTGACCGAGGGCGGTCCGTTGAGCACGAGCGGCGCGACCTCGCGCGTGAAGCGCTCGACGGCGGCCTTGTTCGCGCTGCGCACGCCGACGCGATACATGACCTCTGGCGCGTCCGCGCCGGCGCCCGCGGGCGTCACCGCGCCGTGCGCCGCCCCGGCGCCCACGAACTCGCTCACGACCTCGTCGAAGCGGAGGCCGAGCCGGTCGAGGCGCTCGCGCAGCACGCGGTCGGCCATGCGCGCCTTGTCGGCGGCGTCGGGCCACGCGTAGGTGAGCGTGCCGTGGGCCTTCCACCCGGCCTGGTAGGCGACGGACACCTTGAGCATCTCGGGACGCGGCGTGCCGCGCGCGCCCGTCATGCGAACGTGATCGCGCGAGGCCTGCTCCAGGTGCAACCCGGTGAAGTCGCAGACCACGTCGGGCGTCATGTACGCGCGCGGATCGCCGATCTCGTACACGAGCTGCTCGGTGACGCTCTGCACGCTGACCCGGCCGCCGGTGCCGTCGGGCTTGGTGAACACCACGCTGCCGTCGTCGCTCACTTCGGCGATCGGGTAGCCGATGTTGGCCATGTCGGGAATGGTGCGCCAGTCGTGCAGGCAGTTGCCGCCGGTGCACTGCGCGCCACACTCGATCACGTGCCCCGCGATCATGCCGGCGGCCATGCGCGCCCAGTCGTCGCCGGCCCATCCGAAGGCGTGGCGGAGCGGTGCGAGCGTGAGCGAGGCGTCGGCGCAGCGTCCTGTGACGACGACATGCGCGCCCCGCTCAAGCGCCGCCAGCGGGCCGTCGGCGCCGATGTAGGCGTTCGCGGCGACCACCTTGTCGCGCACCGACGAGAGCGGCGCGCCCGTCTCCATGTGGGCGAGCGCATGTCCCGCGGCGAGCAAGTCGTCGAGGCGCGGGAGCAGGTCATCGCCCGTGACCACGCCGACGCGCAGCTGACCGCCCTTCCCGGCCTTGGCCGCCGCGGCCAGCGTCGCCTCGGCGCACCCGCGCGGGTTCACGCCACCCGCGTCGGCCACGACCTTCACCCCGTGCTCGAGGATCGGCCCGAGGATTCCCGCGACGGTGGACGGGAAGTCGCGCGCATACCCGGCCGACGGATCACGCGACCGCTGCTTCTGCAGGATCGACATCGTGACCTCGGCCAGGTAGTCGAGCATCAGGTAGTCGATCCGCCCGCGCTCGGCGAGCTGGCGCGGCGCCTCGAGGTCGTCGCCCCACATCCCCGCCCCGCAGCCCACGCGGACGGTGCGACTCACCGCTCGACTCCGACGGTGAGCCCCGCGGGCAGGACGAAGGCGCCCAGGTGCGGTCCCCTGTTCTGCAGCGTCGCGCGGAACGCCATCGCGAGCACGTCGCGCGTCTCCTCGGGGTATACGATCGCGTCGATGAAGCCGCGGGCGCCAGCGTGGCGTGCGTCGAGCGCGGCCTCGTAGTCGGCGCGCATCTGGTCGGCGGCGGCGAGCAGCTCGGGCGACGGCTTCTTGCCCGCCGCCTTCGCCTTCTCGAGCGCGGGCCCGTGCACGGCCTGCACGGCGCTCTCCCCTTCCATCACCGCCATGCGGCCCGTGGGCCAGCTGAAGATGAAGTCGGGATCGAACCCCTGGCCCGCCATCGCGTAGTAGCCCGCGCCGGACGCGTGGTTGACCGTCAGCACGATCTTGGGCACGGTGGCCGTGGCCATCGCCTCGACGAAGCGCGCCCCCGCGCGGATGATCCCGTCGTGCTCGGCGTCCTTGCCGACCATGAAGCCCGAGACGTCCTGCACGAAGAGGATCGGGATCCCCTGCCGGTCGCACCGGTCGATGTAGTACGCCACCTTCTCCGCGCTCTCGGCGTAGATGATGCCGCCGAACCGCGGCTGCGAGCCATCCTTGGGGCGCACGAGGCCGCGCTGGTTGGCGATCACGCCGACTGTGAGTCCCTCGATGCGCCCATCGCCGCAGATCATCTCCTTGGCGAGCTCCGGCTGGAACTCGTCGATCGCGCCGTCGTCGAGGATCGCCTTGAGCACCGTGTGCATGTCATACGACATGCGGTGGTCGGCCGGCAACAGCTCGTAGAGCGTGTCCGGGTCGGGCGCGTGCTCGTCGTGGTAGAAGCCCGCCTCGACCCCGGTGCGCGGCAGCCGGTCCACCTGGTCGCGGAGCATGCGCAGGGCGTGATCGTCGTCGTCGGCCATGTAGTGCGCCACGCCCGAGAGCTCCGTGTGCGTGGCGGCGCCGCCCAGCGTCTCGCCGTCGATCACCTGTCCCGTCGCGCCCTTGACGAGGTTGGGTCCGCCCAATCCCATGAAGCTCGTGCCCTTCACCATGATGATGGTGTCGGAGAGGGCCGGCAGGTACGCGCCGCCCGCGATGCAGGGCCCCATCACGGCGGCCAGCTGCGGAATCCGCAGGTGGCGCCGCATGATCGAGTTGTAGTAGAAGATGCGCGCCGCGCCGTACTGCCCCGGGAACACGCCCTCCTGATACGGCAGGTTGACGCCCGCCGAGTCCACGAGGTAGACGATTGGCACGCGGCAGCGCATGGCGATCTCCTGCGCGCGGAGGATCTTGCGGATCGTCTCGGGCCACCACGAGCCGGCCTTGACCGTCGCGTCGTTGGCGACGACGACGACCTCGCGTCCGTGCACCATGCCGAGCCCGGTGACGACGCCCGCCGCCGGTGCCTGGCCGTCGTACTGGTCGTGGGCCACGAGGAGCCCGACTTCGATGAAGCGCGACTGCGGGTCGCACAGCCGCTCGATGCGCTCGCGCGCGGTGAGCTTCCCCTGGCCGTGCTGCCGCTCGACCTTGTCCGGACCGCCCCCCTGGCGGAGGCGGGCTTCGAGCGCGCGCACCTCCTCGCTGAGGGCGCGCAGGCGCGACGTCATGCCTCCTGCCGCTCCTTCGCGAACCACTCGCGGATGTACGCGATCAGGTCCGCGGTGCTCGTGCCGGGGCCGAACAGCTTGCCAACCCCCTGCGCCTGGAGCGCCTCCATGTCCTCCTTCGGGATGATCCCGCCGCCCGTGAGGAGGATGTCGTCGCGCCCGTCCTTCTTGAGGAGGTCGAGCACGCGCGGAAAGAGGGTCATGTGCGCGCCGGAGAGGATCGAGAGGCCGACGACGTCGACGTCCTCCTGAATGGCGGCCGTGGCGATCATCTCGGGGGTCTGGTGGAGCCCCGTGTAGATGACCTCCATGCCGGCGTCGCGGAGGGCGGCGGCGACGACTTTCGCTCCCCGGTCATGGCCGTCGAGGCCGGGCTTGGCGACGAGAACGCGGATGGGGCGTGACATGAGGGAAATATAGCGGGCGCCTCGGGTCTATTGCCATTCGGTCCCAGGCGCTGCACCGTTGGAGATTCGGCCAACTGGGACACGGATGGTCCAGATCGAGGAGATGCGCGACTTCGTCCGCGCGATAGGCGATCGCTACCGGCTCGGGAAGCTCCTCGGCGCCGGTGGATGGGGGAGCGTCTTCGCGGCCGAGAGCGTGCAGAGCGGGCAGCGCGTGGCGGTGAAGGTGCTGTCGGACGATCAGGGTGACGCCCGCGGGCGGGAGCGGTTCCTCCAGGAGATCGCGATCGCGGGCCGGCTCGCGCATCCCGGCATCGTTCCAATGCTCGACTCGGGGGAGGCGGCGGGGCGGCTCTACTACGTGATGCCGCTCATCGAGGGGCCGACGCTGCAGATGCGGTTGGCCGACGAGCCACAACTGCCCGTGGACGACGCCATCCAGATCGCGTCCGCCGTGCTCGATGCCCTGGCGCATGCCCACGCCGCGGGCGTCGTGCACCGCGACATCAAGCCGTCGAACATCATCCTGGCGCCCGGCGGCGCGGTGGTCACGGACTTCGGCATCGCACGGGCGCAGTCCCGCACCGGACGGTCGGCGCTCGCCACCACGACGGGCGTCACCCACGGCACGCCCGAGTACATGTCCCCCGAACAGGCAGCCGGCGCGCGCGCGATCGACGGTCGAAGCGACCTGTATGCGCTTGGCGTGGTGCTGTACCAGAGACCGTTTCCCCGACGCCCTCTCGATGCGGGCGGCCTTGTCGGACGTCGCGCGCGATCCGCTCGTTTCCGTGGCGGATCGACCCGGTCGCCGTGAACGCCGCGCATGGGCGCGCCTCGCGACGGCCGTGGCTTCCGTGCTCGCGCTCGGCACGGCCGGTGCGCGGTGGGCGACCACGGCGGCCGACACGCGCGCCCTGGCGTCCGCCGATACCACGCGACTCTACCTCGCGCCCGTGCTGATGGCTGGCGTGCACGACACACTCCTGGAGGAGCGCGTGGCGCGTGCGATCGGTCGCTGGACCGGGGTGCGGGTGGTGGGCGCCTCGATGCTTCGCCGCACGGGTGGCGTCGTGTCGCGCCCCAGCGACGATGAACTGCGACAGGCGGCGCTCGACCTGCGCGCGCGCCGGTACGTGCGGGCGTTCGTCGCCGGTACCCCGAGCCGGCCCGAACTCTCGATTGTCCTGACCGATGCGTCCCAGGCTCAGCAGCCACTCGCGGACATCCGGACGAGTTGGCCTGCCGATGTCGGTGTGCAGGACTCCCTCCTGTCCGACGTCGTGGAGCGCGCCTTGTTGCGCCGTGCGCTACCGATGGCCTGGCAGGGCAGCGCACTGGGCTCGCGCTCGCTTCCGGCAAGACAAGCCCTGGCTCAAGCCCTTGCGGCGTTCGACCAATGGGAGCTTCTCGCGGCCGACTCGGCGTTCGAGATGGCGCTCCGCTACGACCCCGAGTTGGCCGAGGCGTCCCTGTGGCAGGCCGCGGCGCGCTACTGGCGAGGCCTCGAGCCATCCCGATGGGCGGCCCCAGCCCGCGCGGCGGCGGCGGGAAGCGCCCGCCTCTCGCCCCCGGATCGCTTGCGCGCCGCGGCCCTGACGCACACGCTCGAAGGGGATCCGGTCGTCGCGTGCGCCGCGTGGAATCAGAGCATCGCGGCCGACTCAACGTCCTTTCTGGGCTGGTTCGGCGCGGCGAACTGCCTCGCACGCGATCGCGCGGTCCTGCCCGATCCGCGCAGCCCGTCGGGATGGCGATTCCGCACCAGCTATCGCGCCGCCCTCACGCGCTATCGGCGCGCGTTCGAGCAGCATCCGGCCACCCTCAGGTCGCTCCGGGGAGATGGCTATCTGGAGCTGCGGCGCCTGCTCAAGCTCAATGCGGGAATGCTGCGCGAGGGCGTCGCGGCGTCCGGTCCGCCCGCGGTGTTCTACGCGCTGGCCACGCTGTCGGCCGACACGCTCGCCTTCATCCCATTTCCCGCCGCAGTCTTCCAGGCGGGACGCTCGCCCGTGCTGACGAGGACGCTCGCCTCGGTGTCGGCGGCCGTGCGGCGACAGCAGGAGCTGTTTCGCGACATCGCCATCACGTTCATCTCCAGCGACCCCCAGGGAAGCGAGCCGAGGGAGGCGCTCGCGTGGGCGCAGCTCATGCTCGGCGATGCGTCCGCGCTCGACACGTTGCGCTCCGCCCGTCGCCTCGCCACGTCGGCGCCCATGCAGCTGCGCCTGCAGGGAGAGTGGGCGTGGATGCGCGCGATCCTCTCGTATCCCGACGACGTCGAGGGACTTCGGCTCGCGGCGGACGTCGCCGACAGCGTGCTCGGCTCACCCGCGCGCGGCGACGTGGACCCGGTCCTGGTCGCCAGCCTCGCGGGTCTCACCGGTCGCGCGGAGTTGGCCGCTTCGGTCGAGGCCGGGCACGCGTCCACGCGGAATACCGGACTCCCCCTCCCCCTCGCCGGTCCGTCGCGCAGGCTGCTCGCGCTCGCCGCGTCCGGCGCGCCCGGCTCCGCGCTCGACCCGGTCGCTCGGCACCTGGATTCCCTGCTCGATCACGCCACCGCGCAGGCGGAGCGACGGTCGCTGCGCGGGCTCGCGTTCGGACGTGCGGCCGCGCTCGCCAGCCTCGACGTGACGCTGCCGCACGCCGACGAGGTGATCGACGCCGGTCCGCAGGTCGGCGAGGCGCGCGCTGCCTGGCGACGTGGGGACGCGTCGGCAGCGAGTCGCGCGCTGGCGGGCATCGCGGCGGAGCGCCGGCTCTTCAGCGCGGCGGACCTCTCGCTCGACGTCGTGCTGCCCGAGGCGGAGTTGCTCGCTCGGCTGGGTCGCCCGGATGAGGCGGTGCGATGGCTCGATCCGGTCCTGCTGGCCGTACGCGCGCGCGCGGCCGCTCCCGAGCCGATCACCTCGCTCGTGCTCGTCCGAGCCGCGGCGTTTCGCGCGCGCCTCGCGCGCGAAACGGGCGACTCGGCAACCCTCGGTCGCCGCGTGGAAGCGCTTCGCGCCCTCGTCGGTCGCGGCGACGCGATGGTGAAGGCGCTCGTGCCGGATGCGCGCGGCGCCACGCCCCTGCAGCGCGATCACTAGCGACCCACCCCCCTCCAGGAGACCCCATGCGTCCGCACCCCGATCGCTACTGGGCAGCACTCGTGCTTGTCGCCGGCATGGCATTCGCCGGCATGACGGCGATGTCGCGCCCGCACCCGGCCTCGCGCTCGGCGAGCACGGACCGGCCGGAGTGCCCCCACAACCTCGGCGAGCGTTACAAGAACGACACGAGCGTCATCACGTTGCCGGCGAGCGGCGAACTCTCGGTGTCGGGTTGGCAGACCAACGTCCCCGAGTTCAACGACTGCCAGCGATTCCGCCTGCGCGATCGAGCGGGCGCACTGGTCACGAGCGCCAGCGTGGGCTGGTCCGGATATGACTCCCTGTTCGCGATCTTCGCGGCGCTGAACCTGGACTCCGTGTACACGGCCGCTGGTCCGCTCCCGGTGGCGCCCGCACGCGGCGCGGCGTCCAGCACGGGCGACGCCGCTCGCCTCGTTGTGGACGGAGGACATGGCAGTTGGGAGACGGGCATCGTCGTCGGCGTCATCCTGGCGGAGGGACCCTACGATCCGCTTGGCGTGAAGCGGGGACTCAACTGCATCGTGCTCCGGGCGCCTGCGCCTGGCGCGTATGAAGGCTGGGTGGTGCCCGTGGGAAAATCCGATGCGCCCTGTCGGAAGCGATTCGAGGTCGCCGCTCCGTCGGCCCGGAAGCTCGATGCCCGCCCCATCACCGCCGTGCCCGCCAGCCGGATGCCCGCCGTCGCGCGCTGGGATTGGGATGGTCCGCAGGCGAAGCAGTTCATCGGGATCAAGTGTCCGAGCGGCTGGTGCGAGCTCACCGACAAGGCTCCCTCGCCGCCGCGACCGGCGTACGACGTGCCGGGCGGCTATCCGGCGGGCTGGGCCTTGGTGGCCCGCGGGCGCGGCTTCTACGACGAACAACTGCTGGCGACGTATCGGATGGCCGCGCCCTACGGCGCGATGGTCAGCTCCATGTGGGGGACGGTGTTTCCGCACCCGGACCTTGGGACCTACACCCTGGCCGGATGGGAGCGCGGCAAGTGGATCGATGTGGCCGCCATCGCGATGCAGCTGCCGGACGATGGCTACAAGTCGAAGCTGGGGGTGAAGCCCCAAACGGCGCGCGTGCCGATCGTCACGGGACCGCTCGCGACGCCGATCATCCAGTTCTGCACCGACTCCGCCGCGGCGATGGGAGGCGGATCGCCGAGCACGAGGCGCGCCCGGTGCAATCCCACGTTCAAGCCGCACCTGGCCGCGGAGTGCAAGAGTCAGTGGTACGCGCGCGTCGGGAACGCCGAAGCGGGCACCTGGACCTACATGTGCGTCACGTATCGCGGCATGACGGGCACCGGCGGCCTGCCGTCGGCGCACCTCGTGCCGCCCGTGGTCCGCTGGCGCTGGCACCCGACCGACGAGACGATCTGGGTGCGATGCCCCACCGGTTGCTGTGAGGTGATCGTCGAACGCCAGTAGCGATCAGCCCACGCGGCGCGCCACCAGCGTCATCTCGGTGGTGCGCCGCGTGAGCGGCTTCTCGCGCCATCCATCGAACGCGCTTTCCACGATCAGCCCCACCGACGCCATCAGGTCGGCCATCTGCGTCGGCGTGTAGAGCCGGATCCGGTGCGTGCGCTCGCCCGCGCCCTGCGGTCCGCGCCACGTCGAGCGCACGGTCAGGATCCCCGAGAGCGCATCGAAGTCGCGTTCCTGCCCGATCATCGTGCCCGCCTCCGAGAGCCACCAGTCGCGCGAGAGGAGCTTGGCGGCGATGCCGTCGCGGTCGCCGCCGTTCCACACCAGCACGCCGCCCGGCTTGAGCACGCGTGCCATCTCGGCCATCGCCTTGGCGTCATCGGCCTGCTGCAGGAAGAAGCCGAACGAGGTGAACAGGTTCACCACGCCGTGGAAGCGTCGCGTCCAGCGGGGCGGCAGGGCGCGCATGTCCCCCTGCACGTACTGGAGCCCGGGGCCGGTGCCGCGCTTGCGGGCGGCGGCGAGGAGGTCGGCCGAGTAGTCCACGCCGGTCACGTCGAGGCCCGCCTCGGCCATCAGGTGCGCGTGGCGCCCCTGTCCGCAGGCGCAGTCGAGCACCTTGGCCCCCGCCGGCAGCCCGAGCAGTTCGAGCAGCCGCGCGACCTCCTGGCGGCTGGTGACGGGCCCCTGCACCGGCCCCCACTCGCGCAGGTACGTCGCGTCGAAGTGGTCCATCCACCATTCGGTCGAGCGCTTGCGTGCGGACATGGGAGGTTGCCGGAGAGATGCGGCGGAGATCACGCTCAGCACGACAGAGCGCCAGGATTCACCACAGAGGCACGGTGGCACGGAGAACTGCGAGACCGATTCGTGAGATACGCGTCGCGGTCCTCTGAGTCTCCGTGCCTCTGTGGTCCAGTTGTTGTCGTGCTCGGCGTCGCCGCCAAGCGTGCTCCGTCGACGACGGACTAGAAGAACACCGGCTCCCGGTACGCCCCGAACACGCTCTCGAGCGCCGCGCGGATCTCGTACAGCGTGCAGTACGCGCGCGCGCAATCGAGGATGTGGGGCACCGTGTTCTCGTTGGTCCGCGCCGCCTGCCGCAGCCCCTCGAGCCGCCGCTCGCACAGCGCGTTGTCGCGCGTGGCCCGGAGCTTGGCCAGGCGTTCGCGCTGGCCCTCCTCCGCCTCCTTGCCGACCGTGAGCAGCGGAATGTCGAGCGCGGCCTCCTCCGTCACGAAGTCGTTGACGCCGACGACGATCTTCCGCCGCTGCTCGATCTCCCACTGCTGGCGCGCGGCCGACTCGGCGATCTTGCGCTGCAGCCATCCCGTCTCGAGGCAGGCCACCACGCCGCCGTGGCCGTCGATCTCGGCGAAGAGCGCCTCGGCCTCCGCCTCGAGGTCGTCGGTGAGCTTCTCGACGTAGTACGAGCCGCCGAGCGGGTCGATGACGTTCGGCACCCCCGTCTCGTAGGCGAGCACCTGCTGCGTGCGGAGCGCCACCTGCACCGCCGCCTCGGTGGGCAGCGCGAGCGTCTCGTCCATCGAGTTGGTGTGGAGCGACTGGGTGCCGCCCAGCACCGCCGCCAGCCCCTGGTAGGCGACGCGCACGATGTTGTTCATGGGCTGCTGCGCCGTGAGAGTCACTCCCGCCGTCTGCGAGTGGAAGCGCATCATCCACGAGCGCGGGTCCTTCGCGCCGTAGCGCTCCTTCATGTGCCGCGCCCAGATCCGCCGGGCCGCACGGAGCTTCGCGATCTCCTCGAAGAAGTCGTTGTGGATGTCCCAGAAGAACGAGAGGCGCGGCGCGAAGTCGTCGATCTTGAGGCCACGCGCCACGCCCCGCTCCACGTACGTGAAGCCGTCGGCGAGCGTGAAGGCGAGCTCCTGCGCCGCGGTCGCCCCCGCCTCGCGGATGTGGTAGCCCGAGATCGAGATCGTGTTCCACTTGGGCGCGTGCTCCGCGCACCACGCGAACCCGTCCACGATCAGGCGGAGCGCCGGCTCGATCGGGAAGCACCAGGCGTGCTGCGCCATGTACTCCTTGAGGATGTCGTTCTGGACCGTCCCCTGGAGCTTGTGCGCCGGCACCCCCGGCTTCTCCGCCGCGGCGATGTAGCAGCAGAGCGGGAGGATCGCCGGGCCGTTGATCGTCATGCTCGTCGAG